>JBHORO010000023.1:0-22719 GCA_042566005.1 Verrucomicrobiota bacterium | reverse complement strand
TGCACCTCCTTTCGAAACCAGTTAACGCATTCTTGTGGCCACAGTGAAGATCGGCAGATAGATGCTGGCCACCAGCACGAGCACCAGCACACCGAATACGCAGATGACGATCGGCTCGGCCAGGGCCGTACTTACCATAATCGATCCCTCGACCTGGTTCTCGTAAACATCAGATACCTTTTCGAGTACTTCCGGCAATTTACCGGAATCTTCTCCGACCGCGATCATGCGGATGAGGAGACGTGGAAACAGCTTTTGATCCTCGATACTGCTGGCAATGCCTGCTCCGGCAATAATCTGCTCGCGGCAGGTCATCAGGGCTTCTTCCAGTACTTTATTTCCCGTGACGGCCGCAGTGACTTCGAATGCGTGTGCAATCGGAACGCCGCCTTTAACCATGATGGAGAGGCTGCGGCAGAAGCGGGCGATGATGAACTTTTGCAGGCAGGTTCCGAAAAACGGGACTTTCAAGATAATGGCATCTGTATGCCGTCGTCCTTTCGGGCTGCGGCGGTACAGGATGAGTGCTACAACCAGCGCAATGATGGTTCCTAATATGTACCAGACGTTGTCGATAAAGAACTGGTTGATGCCGAATACGATTTGAGTCAGTTTCGGCAGATTGGATCCGTATCCGCTGAAGATCTCCTGGAATCTCGGCAGAATGGCGAGGGCCATTACCAGACAGACCACCACGAAGAATCCGGCGACAAAGGCGGGGTAGGCCATGATGCTCTTGATTTTGCGCTGCAACTTCTCTGTGCGTTCCAGATAGAAGGCCAACTGATCCAGTGTCTGGGCCAGTGCGCCGGACTCTTCCGCGGCTTTTACGAGGCCGACAAAGATGGGCGTGAAGATTTTCGGGTGCAGTGCCAGAGCATCAGAGAAGGAGCTCCCTCGATGGAGTCCGGCGAGAACATCCCCCAGTACGCGCTTCATCGTCGGGTTGTCCATGTCTTCATGGATGCTTTCCAGCGATTCACGTAATGGAACCCCGGCATTGACGGAAATGGAGAGCTGGCGGCAGAAGATGGTCATGTCCGTCAGGGTGACCCGTGCAACGTGCAGACCTCGTTTTTTCGGAGACCTCGTTTTTTTGTTTTTAGGATCTGTGTTTTCATCAGCGTTGCTGATGAGGCTGATGGTGGTCAGTCCTTTGGCCCGGAGCATGGAGAGGACTTCCTGGCGGGATTCCGCCTCGATGGTGGACTCGACAATGCCGCCCTGTGCATCTTTGGCTTTGTATCTGTATGTTGTCATTTCGTGCCTCTCTTCGTTCTGACTTTTATACATCCTGAGCTACATGCAGGACCTCATCAACGGTGGTGATACCCTTCCTGACTTTCATGAACCCGTTCTGGGAGAGGGGTTCCATTCCCAGCCTGATTGCTTCTTGCCGCAGCATGGTTTCATTGGTTTCCGCGGTAATCAGTTCACGTATGGGCTGGGTGACTTTGAGATATTCAAAAATGCCGGTTCGGCCTAAAAATCCGGTTTTATTGCAATGTTTGCATCCCGTGTTGTGATAATAGGTCCATTTCTTTGCATCCTGGCAGTACTGGGATATCAGTTCGATATGTGCCGGATCCTCTTCCTGTTCCTCTTTGCATTCGTCGCAAAGCACGCGAACCAACCTTTGAGCAATTACCAACCGCATGGTGGCGGCAATCAGGTAAGGTGGAATGCCAATGTCATGCAGGCGATTAAACGCCGATGGGGCATCGTTTGTGTGCAGGGTGCTTAGGACAAGATGTCCGGTTAAGGAGGAGCGGATTGCGATATGGGCGTACCAAAGAAGGAGGAGCGCCATGAGAAAGCATAAAAGCGGATTCACGCTGATCGAACTGATGGTGGTTGCCATCATCGTAGCCATCCTGGCTGCCGTAGCCATCCCGCTGATGAGCGGCAACAAAGACCGTGCAATTGCTACTGAAGCACAGGCAGGCATCGGGACCATTGTAACCGCACTGAAAGTGCATATTACAGAAGAAGGCTCTGCTCCAGGATCGGTCGCAGGGGCTGCGCTCTCTACCACATTATCAACACTGAAAGATAATGAGTTGGACGGTAAATATTTCAACCAAGCCGATTACCGGGTAATCGACTCTGACTACGATAACGCGACTGGAACAATTGATTATGAAATTGATGTAGACGGTGGAGCCGTCGGCCTCTTTGTGACATCAGATGGAGATGGAACTAACGTCTGGTATGGCACTCTGTTAAATGTAGACGAACCGTGAGTTAACCAATGAAACTCGCACTGCAAAAAATAATTCAAAGCATTCGATATGCTGCGCCGGGGCCTGCAGTGTCTGACGGCCCCGGCCAGACCGGCTTTATTAATCACATTAAACACGCCTGCAAATGTGCAACGCAGGAGCAACTGGCTGCTATTGACCTCTCCGATGGGCGCATCTTTGCCGCATTTGTTACCCGGGACAATACAGGTAAGACCAAACTGCAACGTGCGGGCTGGAGCACATACAGCTTTAATGATTCGGATGAAACTGTTGCCCGTAAAATCCGACAACTGTGGAAAGAGTGTGAAATTCCGACGCACCTTGTCACCACCTGTCTGCACACGCGATCTCTGTCGATCAAACATTTCAAATACACGGGCCTGAGCATGCCGGAAATTGAATCCGCCCTCCGGCTGGAGGCGGAAGAAAGCATGCAACTGCCAGCCAATGAGATTATTTTAGACTGGCACCTCAATGACCCGCAGGGAACGCCGGATAATCCGACCACATCCGGCATCCTGGCTTCCGCTCCCTCCCGCAAGGCAAAACGGCTGATAAACAAGCTGCGTAAAGCCGGGCTGTACCCGGCAATTATCGACACCGGGCCAACCGCCGTAAGCAACCTATACCTTCAGTTGAAGGGGAAACTTCCTGCCGGGGAATCATTAGCTATCGTAAATTTGTCAGACTTCCACGCCGACATCTGCATTCTATATGAAGAGAAAAACCTCTATCCACGCTCCATTTTCTCACAATCGGAACGCTGGAATAAGAATATAGATTATCTGTTGGAAAGCCTTCAGGATGCCCTGCTCTACTACCACATCAAAATCAGCAAAGACCCCATCAAAAAAATTCTTGTTACCGGCAGTATACCTGAAGATCCGGGATTCATCGCCCAACTGAGCGAGAGTACAGGCCTGCCCGCCGAATGCTGGAACCCGCTGGATGAACCGGACCTGCATATTGCCAAAGCCTGCGATCGGGATACTTTAATCCATACCAATCAGTCACTGATGACAACCTGCCTGGGGATTGCACTGCGAAGAGAGGCTGAATATGACTACCTTTAACATCAACCTGAGTCGTGGACATATCTTATCCTTTCAGGTTCGGCAATGGATCTACCGCCTCTTCCTGACCTATATTTTCGTTTGTGGAATTTTCCTGGTAGTGGTCTGCAACCGGGCTGTTTACAATCTGGTCGATGCACACCAACAGGAAAAACGCATTGAAAAGCTTCAGGGAAAATTCGAACAAAACCAGGCCACAACAAGCGAAATTCGGGAATATTACGACTCCCTTTACAAGAAACTGCAGCAGCAAGCCGAACAGATAAAACTGATTGATGAAAATATGCCCACGCAGGTTCATATTGCACCCCTGCTGGTTGAACTGATTGAGCCGCTTCCGCCCGGCTTATCCATTCAGGAAGCAAAATACACACCCAGCGACAACCTTTTGCAATTCAACGTGATTATCCCGCAGCAGAGCACAAATGATCAGCTCAGTTCAGAGAAGCTGATCCTGCAGTGGAAAAGGCGCCCCTTAATCCGCGAGCTTACCAGCAGCCTTACGGCGACATTGAGTGACCGGGCCGTCATTAACGACCGGGAAGTCTACATTGTTCAATTCCGATGCGTATTAAAAGAGAGAGGATGAAATGGATATTGCATCGCTCATTGCAAAACGACAACTGTTCCAACTATGGGTTATCACCCCTCTAGCGATCATCCTGTTGCTGGGTTTCTCCTCCGGCGCATTTAAAAACTATAAAGTCAATGCACTGGCAGAACAGGAGGCGCTTTACCAAATCATCCCGCAAATCGAAGAATCTGTAGAAAAGGCCAATGATGTCCTTAGTGAATTCAGCGCCAAAAATCCTCATGGAATAGAGGCTGGCGATGAGATAATCGCCCTTTTAAACAAAATAGCCGCCAAAGAAAAATTCGAACTGTCCTCTGCCGGGATCACATTTGAACCCGCCGACAAAGATCAGAGGATTCTGTTTCTGGAGGCTCATGCACAGGGCAGTGGAAACCTTGCCTCCATCATCAAGTTTCTGGATGAAGTGCTTAATCAACAGCCGCTCTTACATGAAACGGACGTACAACTGCGTCAGACATCGCAAAAAAGGGGAAATTATACCGCAAGTTTTAAATTTAAGCGGTTGGTAGTGACTAAATAAAAAGGACTATCGAATGAAGGTGATTGCTAAAATCTTAAAAACACATCAATACCTGATTGTTCCCGCCATGGCCATTTTACTTCTGTTGCCATTCTATCTCTGCAGCACGACTCATGACGTCCGCCCCCAGGAAGTGGGGTATGAATACCTCAAAGTGAGCTCCGCAATTGATCAACATACCCAATCCATCGCGCAAAAAATAGGCACGCTCATCTCAATAACACCGAACAGTTTAGCGCTGAAAACTAACCGGTATGCGCTGACCGAAAAAATTTCAGAACCGCGCCCCTCCCTCAAATCCACCTTCCATGCGGATAAATTACAGGGAATCGCATTCCTGGAAGGGCAACCGCTCGTCTTTATTGAAAACCGGGTTCTCAAGGAAGGAGACCAGCACAAGGGGTTCACCATCAAAAAAATCACACCAGAAAGTATTACCGTCCGCGAACAGACCGGAAAAACAACAACGGTTTACTTAGACCCGACAAAACAGCCGAGCGATTAAAAAATCGCCCCAAAAGCGGAGGAGGCGACAATGAAATACTTAAAAAATGCCCTAGCAGAACCGCGCGGAGGAGCAACCTTAGTAGAAGTAATGATTGCGGTCATAATTCTGGCTGTGATCGTCATCGGTGCCGGGGCCATGCTCTCCCTGTCTCGCGGAACAATCTCAGTGCAACGCAACAAGCATGTCGCCCTGGCCAAGGCCATTGAAATTATGGAGCGAATACAGGCTGAGACCTATGCGAACATTCGCCCCCCTGACCCATCACCGACGATTTACACGCTTGATGAAAATCTGAACATCAATGCCGACACGAACTACGTGTGGTACGTAGATATCAACGGCATCGACCGCCCGATTAGCATAGCGGTTGAGCGCTTCAACACCACTAGCCCGACTAATGAATTTGTACGAGTAAACCTTGAACTCGAATATCGGGAAGTAACTGAGGAAAAAATAGAAATCGAGTCCACCCTGACCACCACCCTATAGCGGAGGCTCACAATGAAGACGAAAAACGGTACAAAAGGGTTCAGCCTGGTGGAATTGATGGTGACGGCACTCGCCATAAGCATTCTGGCCCTCACCTTCGGGACAACCATCTATTTTGTCTACAAAGGCTGGAACCAGAATCTGGCAGCAACCCAACTCCAGCAAAGCGCATATGCAGCCATGCGACGGATCGCTCGTGAAATCAGGCACACCGAGGAATACGGTGAGGATGGCGAGCAAATAACCGTCACTGACACCCAACTTGATTTGCCGGATAACGATCTCCTGGGGATCCCCGCCCGTTCATTCTCTATCAATGATGACGGCGACCTACTGTTCAACAGCAGCGAGCTGATCAGCGGCGACCTACTGCCAGATCCGGGGGTCATTTTTGTAGGGTTGGATGATGACCTCGACGGAAATATCGACGGAGTTGAAGTTACACTCCGACTTGAAGATGTAGATGCCGGACATACAAGTACAAACAGATTTACAGTCAATGTTCGCAACTGATGAGAGGTGACTGATGAAAACGAAAATACAAAATAAAAAAGGTGCAGCCCTCCTGCTCGCCATGGCAGTTGTACTCGTTGTGAGCCTCTTTGTCTTTGGCATCATGCATCACACAGGCGTCCATAGCGTCGAAACCATTCGGCTTACACACTCTGCCCAGGCTTTTTGGGAGGCCCAAGCTGGTTTAAACCAATTTATTAGCATACTGGATAAAAATGAAGACATACGCCTAACTTGGCCGTTAGACACACCTTATACATTACCCGGTGAAGATTGGATAATCACCATCATTGAAAAGGATGATTCTGACCCCGATGACGTCCATTTCACGCTTCGCTCTGAAGGCACGAATACAACAAGTGGATTGATCCGTGTAATTGAGCAAAGACTCAGGTTTGCGCTCGGGTTTGATTCAGCACTTTATTGCACAGGCATAAAAACTGACATTGGTTCCAGTGTCGACATTTTCGGAAAAGTATACCATCCCAATGGTGATGTAGACATCGGTGGATCAACAACCATAACGGAGGGTCTCTACATGGAAGGCGGTACGCTAACAGCTCCGCCCAGTTCTGATGTTACACTAATCACTGATGTGGATATCCCCCCAGCACCAGTTCTGGATCTAAGCCTCTATACTGACAGCATTGCAATCGCTGACTCAAAATCGGAAAGCGACAATCTCTCATTCAGCTCTTTAACATTAGGAACCGTTGGCAGCCCGGGTTACGACCCCGTCTCCGGCACAAATTATATAAATTTCGCAACCAATGCCGTGGACAACACAATCGAGATCACGGGTGATATCACAGCTCCTTCGGGAGAAGGCGTCTTAGTTGTCGCTACTGGCAACATTGCTATTGATGCATCCCACGTCAATATCGCCCCAAATGTCACACTAATCATTGATGGAACCATTGTTACCGCAAACCAAATGGAGTTTAGTGAAAATGTTCTCTTTTACAGCAATGATGACAGAAACATCGATGACAGCGGGATAACGATAGGACCTCAAAGCACATACGAAGGCGCTGGCATAGCATTATTATCAGCCGGAAGAATAACCATTAGTGGTTCCGCTGGACACGAGTCAGACTTCAAAGGAATTATCTACGCTGAGGGTGATGTGATTCTTAACGCAAATGCCGATGTTATAGGGTCAATTATTGCAAAAGGAACACTCGACGTTGACTCCCAATGCACCATTAGATTTGATACCAGTGTGTTCCCCAGTGGAGACATCGGCTTTGGTGATGACCTGAGTGATGTCGTAGCCATCCCCGTTTCTTGGCAGGAAGTCGGCACATCGCCGTAGAAATCGGTAAACGCATAGAAGAAAAACCGGCGCGGAATTCCGCGCCGGTTTTCGCACAAATAGAGCAATTAGGTTTTATAGATAGCCTTGATTCCCAATGGCTTTATCGACTTCGGATACCAATTCATCGATCAGGAAGGGTTTCGGGAGGGTGGCGACGACCCCCAAATCCTGAGCCGCTCTAAGATATAGATCCGGCTCCAGCACATCGCCGCCGGAAATCGCGATTACTTTGATATTCGGCTCCAACTTGCGCAGCTCGACAATGGTATCCAATCCGCCGAGTCCCGGCATGACCATATCCATTACAACCAGGTCGTACGAGGTTTTAACAGCCCGGGCCAACGCCTCATTTCCGTCCGCCGCCAGATCCACTTTATGGCCGGCCTGCAACAAACCGCGCTCAATAATACGACGTACCCCTTCCTTATCATCTACAACCAGAATATGGCCCATATTACATCCTCCCCGACTTATCCTAAGTATTTTAACGCCAACCAGATCATTAAGCAACCCTCCGTGCTCTTAAAGGAAGCCTTGCCGGATACGTTTATTCGCGCGTGAAGACGCCGTTCTCATTCTATAAGCTTCGCGAGAGATAGACGAAAAAGCCCCCGCAGAATGCGAGGGCTTTTGAATTCGGGTCCGCTCAAGGAGCGGCTGGCAGAATCCTTACGGGAGATACGTTTCACCCATCAGGTATATATCAATCTCACGGGCACATCCTCGGCCCTCGTTGATCGCCCACACTACCAGCGACTGTCCCCGGCGAGTGTCACCCGCAGCGAAAACGCCTTCGACGTTGGTTGCGAACTTTTCGTATTCCGCGTTGTAGTTAGAACGGGCATCACGCTCCAGACCGAGCTGTTCCGCGATCAAATCTTCCGGGCCGAGAAAGCCCATCGCGAGGAAACAGAGGTCTGCTTCAATCACGCGTTCCGAGCCTTCAACCTTTTTCGGGAACATGCGGCCATCGTCACCTTTGACCCACTCAACTTTAGCTGTGTGAAGCGCAACGAGTTTACCGTCTTTGCCTTCGAAGCGCTCGGTAGTCATCAGGTACTCGCGCGGGTCTTCGCCCTGCACATAGATTGCTTCCTTCTGACCGTAGTCCACTTTCTTGGCACCGGACCACTGCGGCCACGGGTTCGCGTCGTAGTTACGCTCCGCCGGCGGCTCCGGCATAATTTCCAGCTGGATAACCGATTTGCATCCGTGACGCAGCGATGTGCCGACACAGTCTGTACCGGTATCACCACCGCCGATCACAACCACGTTCTTGCCTTTAGCATCGATGTACTGCCCGTTTTGCAACTTGCTGTCCAACAGCGATTTTGTGTTCGCTGTCAGGAATTCCATTGCAAAGTGAACGCCTTCCAAATCGCGTCCTTCAACCGGAAGATCGCGCGGCTTAGTGGCACCGGCTGTAATCGCAACCGCATCATACTGCTTAACGAGATCTGTCGCAGCGATATCTCTGCCGACTTCCGTGTTCGTGATGAACTCAATGCCTTCCTGAGCCAGGATGTCGACACGACGCTGAACAACGGATTTTTCAATCTTCATGTTCGGGATACCGTACATCATCAGACCACCGATACGATCCGCACGCTCATAAACCGTCACATTGTGACCCGCTTTATTCAGCTGGTCGGCACATGCGATGCCGGCAGGGCCGGAACCGATCACTGCCACTTTTTTCTCAGTGCGCACTTCCGGCGGCGTCGGAACAACCCAGCCCATTTCGAAGCCTTTGTCGATGATCGCGCGTTCGTTGTCGTGAATGGTTACGGCCGGCTCGTTGATGCCCAACACGCAGCCCGCTTCACACGGAGCCGGACAAACGCGGCTGGTTACTTCCGGCAGATTGTTAGTGCGGTGCAAACGATCCAGCGCCTCTTTCCAGCGGCCCTGAAAAATCAGGTCGTTCCACTCCGGGATCAAGTTGTTGATCGGACAGCCTGACGCGCCACCGGGAAGAATCGCTCCCTGATGACAGAACGGCACGCCGCAATCCATACAACGCGCACCCTGCTCACGGCACTCTTCCTCTTTGCGAAGTACGTATACCTCGTTCCAGTCCTTGAGGCGTTCCTGTTCAGGACGCGCCGGATTGGCCTTTCTTTCGTATTCCAAGAATCCAGTTGGTTTACCCATTTTAAATCTCCTTCGGCTGACGCGTTACTTGTTCATATTCGCCAGATGCATTTCGAAGGCAGCATCCATGATGTCGTCTTCGCTTTCGTACTGACCGTCTTTAGAAACCTCGTCGATGTATCCGAGGATCTTCTTGTAGTCAGTCGGCATAACTTTCACAAATTTGAATACCGCGTTTTCCCAGTCGGCGAGGATCTTCTCAGCCACCGCAGAGTTCGTTTTCTGACGGTGCTTTTCGATCATGCCTTTGACGTATGCGATCTCATCGTCCTCTTCCAGTTTCTCAAGCTCAGTCAGCTCAGGATTCCAGTTTTCTTTGAACGTGTTATTCGCATCGTAAACGTATGCGATACCGCCGGACATACCGGCAGCGAAGTTGCGTCCGGTTTCACCCAGGATAATCGCGCGGCCGCCGGTCATGTATTCACAACCATGGTCACCGATACCTTCAACCACAACCTCAGCGCCTGAATTACGTACGCAGAAACGCTCACCGGCAATACCGTTGATGAATGCCTCACCTTTAGTCGCACCGTAGAATGCCACGTTACCGATAATGATGTTCTCTTCGGCAACAAACGGAGCCGTACGATCCGGGTAAACGCAGAGCTTACCGCCGGACAGACCCTTGCCGAAGTAATCGTTCGCGTCACCTTCAAGCTCAATGCTGACCCCTTTGGCCATGAACGCACCGAGCGACTGACCGCAGGAACCGCGCAACTTGACGTTGATCGTATCTTCCGGCAGACCTTCCCCTTTGTACTTCTTGGAGATCTCGTTCGAGAGCATCGTTCCAACCGAGCGGTCGGTATTGATTACATCGAAGCTCGCTTCGACTTTGACACCCTTCTCCAGCGCCGGCATGGCCGCATCGAGAATCTTCCAGTCGAGGATTTCGCTCATCAGGTGATCCTGTGCCTGTTCCTGGAATAGCGCCTGGTTCGCGTCGCCTTCTTCTTTGAAGAGGATCGGCGACAGGTCAACGCTCTGGTATTTCCAGTGATCCGTATCGTCACGGAACTTCAGGCACTGCGCCTGACCGACCATCTCTTCGATCGAGCGGAAACCGAGTTCAGCCATGATCTCACGCAGGCCTTCAACCATGTATTTGAAGAAGGTAACCAGCCAATCCGGATCACACTTGAATTTACCGCGCAGTTCACCGCGCTGTGTGGCGATACCGACCGGACAGGTGTTGCTGTGACACTTACGCATCATGATGCAGCCCTGAACAACCAGAGCGGCTGTAGCAACCCCCCACTCTTCCGCACCCAGCAGGGTAGCAATCGCGAGGTCGCGTCCCGTTTTCATCTGGCCGTCAGCCTGAACCACAATACGGTTACGCAGACGGTTCTTAACCAGCGTCTGGTGTGCCTCCGCCAGACCCAGCTCCCACGGCAGACCCGCGTGTTTGATGGATGAGAGCGGCGATGCACCTGTACCGCCGTCGAACCCGGCGATAAGTACCGCGTCCGCTTTCGCCTTACAAACACCCGCAGCAACCGTACCGACCCCCGTTTCGGATACCAGCTTCACGTTAATACGCGCGTCGCGGTTGGAGTTTTTCAGGTCGAAGATCAGCTGAGCCAAGTCCTCGATCGAATAAATATCGTGGTGCGGCGGCGGAGAAATCAGACCTACGCCCGGAGTCGAGTTGCGCGTACGGCCAATCCAGCCGCTCACTTTGTGACCCGGCAGGTGGCCACCCTCACCCGGTTTTGCACCCTGAGCCATTTTGATCTGCAACTCCTGCGCGTTCGTCAAGTAGTAGCTGTTCACACCAAAACGACCGGATGCGATCTGCTTCGTTGCAGAGCACATGTTGTCGCCGTTTTCCATCGGAGTGAAGCGGATCGGATCCTCACCGCCCTCACCGGAGTTGGATTTGCCGCCGATACGATTCATCGCAATCGCCAGCGTCGTATGTGCTTCCCAAGAGATGGAGCCGAAGGACATCGCGCCCGTCACGAAACGTTTCAGGATGTGTTCTGTCGGCTCAACTTCGTCGATAGATACCGACGGACGATCGGACTGGAACTCCATCAGGCCGCGCAGTGTGTATGCCGCTTTATTCTGATGATTAACCGCATCGCTGTATTGCTTGAACTTGTCGTAGTTGGCTTCACGAGTGGATTCCTGCAGCAGGCGGATGGTTTCCGGATTAAACAGGTGACGCTCACCGTCTTTACGCCAGTGATACTCACCACCCGGATCCAGCACTTTCGGGCCGCCGCCACGCGTCGGGAAACCGTTACGGTGTTTAGCCAGCGCTTCTGCCGCAATCTGGTCAAGGCTCATACCTTCAATACGGCTGGTCGCACCACAGAAGTATTTGTCGACCACTTCAGAGTTGATGCCGAGGATCTCGAAAATCTGTGCCCCCTGATAGGAAGCCAGAGTGGAGATACCCATTTTAGAAAAGATCTTCAGCAGGCCGCTGCCGATCGCTTTGACATAGTTCTGGATCGCTTTAGATGCATCGATATCACCCAGCAGACCCTGCTGCTGAAGCTCGACCACGGATTCGATTGCGAGGTACGGGTTAACCGCAGATGCACCGAAACCAAGTACCGTTGCGAAGTGGTGTACTTCACGCACGTCACCCGCTTCAACGATGATGTCCACTTTCCCGCGTTTACCCTCACGGATCAGGTGATGGTGAACTGCGGCCGTAGCCAGCAGCGACGGAATCGGCGCGTGGTCGGAATCCATACCGCGGTCAGACAGGTTCAGAATGGAGTAGCCGTCTTCAATTGCGTCTTCCGCATAGCGGCAGACACGATCAAGTGCGTTCTCCAGCTCACCGTCCTCGCCCCTCGCGTTAAAGGTGATGTCGATGGTTTTTGTCTGGAAGTGGAACCGGTCCACGTAACGCAGTTTTTCCATCTGCTCGTTCGTCAAACACGGCTGACTGACCGCAATACGGCGGCAGTGTTCCGGCGACTCGTCCAGAATGTTTTTGAATCCGCCCACGTACGTGCGCAGATCCATTACAATACGCTCACGGATCGGGTCGATCGGCGGGTTTGTAACCTGAGCGAACAGCTGTTTGAAGTAGTGAGACAACTGCTGCGGACGATCTGACAAAATCGCCAGCGGGTTGTCTGCACCCATGGAACCTAACGGTTCTTTGCCCGTTGCACCCATTGCTTTCAGAATGATTTCAGCATCTTCGTGCGTGTAACCGAACGCACGCTGACATTTAAACAGCTCATCGTGCTCCGGCTGCTTGTGGTTTTCAGTCGGTTCCGGCAGATCCTCGAGGTAGATCATGTTCTCATCAACCCACTGCTTGTAGGGCTGACGCGTGCAGATATCCGCTTTCAGCTCATCGTCGGCAATGATGCGACCCTGTTCCAGATCAGCCACGAACATTTTACCCGGCTGCAGACGGCCGCGGAATTTAACCGTTGCCGGATCCACGTCGATCACACCGGACTCGGAAGCCATAATAACGGTGTCGTCGTTTGTAACGCAGTAACGTGACGGACGCAGGCCGTTACGGTCAAGCGTTGCACCCACGAGCACACCGTCGGTAAAGCAGATGGAAGCAGGACCGTCCCACGGCTCCATCATCGCAGAGTAGAACTCGTAGAACGCCTTCTTGTCTTCGTCCATGTCCTTATCGTTCTGCCATGCTTCCGGCACCATCATCATCAGAACCTGCGGCAGCGGACGACCGCTCAGCACCAGCATTTCAACCGCCATATCCAAGTTGGCGGAATCGGATGCGGTCTCGTCACAGATCGGGAAGATCATCTCGAGCTCTTCTTTAGTGAACTTGGTGGACTCCAGGATCACCTGACGCGCTTTCATCCAGTTGATGTTACCGCGGTTGGTATTGATCTCACCGTTGTGCGCGATGTAACGGAACGGCTGCGCCAGTTTCCAGGACGGGAATGTGTTCGTGGAAAAGCGCGAATGAACCAATGCAATGGAAGAAGTCAGCGCTTCATCCTTCAGGTCGTCGAAGTAGAACTTAACCTGCTCCGTGTTCAGCTGACCCTTGTAGTTGATTGTGTTGTGCGAAGAAGAGATGATGTTGAACTCGTCGCCGATATTCGCAACCGTTTCGCGGATCACGCGTGTGGTGTAGTTACGAACAACAAACAGCTTACGCTCGAAAACGTCCACAGCCATATCAGCCGGGCGCTTGATGAATACCTGCTGAATAGACGGTTCCGTCGCTTTAGAAGCCGCGCCCAGATCGGAGTTATCCACCGGCACTACACGGTAGCCGAGCAGAGCTAGGCCGAGCTTTTCGATATTGCGTTCGAAGATCGCCTTACACTCATTGCGCTTCGCTTCATCCTGCGGGAAGAAGGTCATCGCTACGCCGTACTCACCAAATGCGGGCAAATCGATGCCGGCTTTCGGACAGTTTTCCGCGAAGAACGCGTGCGGCATCTGAAGCAGAATCCCTGCGCCGTCACCTGACTTAATATCAAAGCCGGTACCGCCGCGGTGTTCCATGCGTGAGAGCATCGCCAGCGCGTTACTTACGATCGAGTGATCTTTACGGCCCTTCAAGTTGGCCACGAAACCGATCCCGCAACTGCCATGTTCAAACTCGGGACGATAAAGCCCCTTTGGTTGCTGAGTGTTCATTTCAGCACTACGGTTTTTAATTACTCCCTCTCTCATTCGTCCTCACTTTCGTAAATTGACCCCAATCTACTATCATTTAGATTCTATGCAAGCTCAACCGGCAAAAACTGTACTCTGTCCGTGATTCCCACGGCACGCTTCCGGAAAGAGGATCGCTTCGAGTCGAAACGCAGCCTCATATCCTATCCCTTGCGCCGAAACGGATTATACGTCTTAAAAGTGCAAGCGCGAGTGGTCTTTATGATTTTGTGAAAATGCCCGACGAAACCTGCCGGTCAAATATTGAGGGTTTCGCATACGGATTTGAGGCAAATGAGAAATCCACAAGCAGTAAAATCATCCCGCCTTTTCTCGTGATTACATCTTCCTGCATCCAAAAAAAAGCCCCCGCACAATGCGAGGGCTTTCAGAAACGTTGTTCCTATCGTTTATGCAACGGTCGGAGCGTCGTTCATCGTCCAGATACCGCACGGGCAGACGCCCTGGCAGATACCACAGCCGATACACATATCCGGATCGGAAACGTATTCGAACGTGCCGTCATCGTTCACCACACGGGTGATCGCTTTTTCCGGACAGCTCTGCAAACACATTTCACAGTCACGGCACGTACCACAGCTGATACAACGCTCGAAGTCCTGCTGCGGCTCTTCGTCGTAGTACTCAGTCGTATCTGCCGCAGAGAAGTAGCCCAGAGACAGGCGCTTCTTCGGAATGTGGATACGCGGACGCGCGGAGTAAACTTCGCCGTTCAGTTCCGCATTGATGCGCTGTGCCACTTCGCGGCCGTGTCCGATCGCTTCTGTGAGCAGACCCAGTTTGGTCATGTCACCGATAGCGTACACGTTGTCTTCCAGCTTGTAATCGTCGCCCGTTTTCAGGTAGCCGCGGAATGTTTCGTACCCTTCTTCGCCGAGAATCTCGGCCAATTTCGGTGCTTCACCTACGCAGCAGAATACGCTGTCAGCTTCCAGGAGTGTACCGTCGTTCAGCACAACACCTTCGTCCGTGATTTCCTGAGTGAAGGCCGGCCACTGGATTTTCGCACCGAGGTGCTCCGCGTGATCGATCTCTTTCTGGAACGCGTTCGGCTTCTGAATGTCGATCGCAGTTACTTCTTCCGCGCCGCAAGCGTACGCGCCAAAGACCACGTCCATGCCTGAGTTACCACAACCGATAACCACAACCTTTTTGCCGATGTTCGGGCGTTCACCCGCGTTTACGGCCTTCAGGAAGTCGAGGTACGGTTTGATGGTCTCTTTACCCGGCCACGGCGGCAGTTTCGGTGTGTAAGCACCCGCTGCAAGCACCACATAATCGAACTCTTTCTTGAGCTCTTCATATTTCGCCTGGTCAATCTCTTCGCCCAGTTTGAACTCAACACCCGATTTCTGGATGCGCTCGACTTCAGCTTCGATTGTTTTGGTTTCGAGACGGTCGCGGGATACCGCGTTCACCAGCTTACCGCCGATGTTTTCGTCTTTTTCAAATACGGTTACCGCATGACCGCGCAGACGCAGTACCCAAGCTGCAGTCAAACCACCGACACCCGCACCGATAATCGCCACTTTGTGCTGATCTTTGATCGCAGGCAGGTCAACGGTAGTGAATGTGGACTGACGGCCGAGGCCTTTGATGTTAGCCGGTTTATCAACCATGCAACGAGTACACTCTTCCATACAGAGGTTCGGGCAAACGCCGCCGCAGACAGAACCCGGGAACGGTGTGTATTCGAGAACCAGTTTGTATGCATCTTCCGCACGACCTTCGCGCAGCAGGTTAAAGCGTGTCTGTGACGGGATACCCGCCGGACAGCCCGCTTCACACGGAGCCATGAACATCGCGTTCAACCATTCCGGAGCACGCAGACGGCCTTCGTTGCGGTTAACCATGCCAACGACAGAGTGATCATCTTCGTAAATGTCGCCGAAAATACCGCCCTGCACCCAGTCAGCACTCCGGAAATTAACCATCGGCTTACGGGCTTTCTTAACAGAACGCTCTTCGTAGGTTTTGGCCGTAATCTTTTTCCACTGGCTCATGTCGGACACTTCGTCGAGGCACTCTTCGCGCTCGATCTTTTTCAGGAACTCCGGCAGGCCGGCTTTCAGGAATTCGATATCCGCGTCGTCCAGGTCGAGGATTTTAGTTGTGATCGTGTCGATGCCTTTCGCTTCACCGCGGAAGTAAACCGTACCGCCTACCATACCCACGCAGGCACGGTCACCGAGAACGGAATCGAACTCTTCGCTGTCCACGCCACAGACAACAGCTGTACCGCCGCCCATGAACTCGAAGCAGAAAGAACCGGTGTTTTTCAGCACCCAGAACTGCGGTGCATCGTAAGCCGGGTCGTGTTTCATCAGAGAACCGGAGCGTGTACCCACACGGCCGCCAACGTAAATGTTACCCGCAGCTGCACAGTGAGCAGTTGTATCACCGCCATCACCTTTAACGATGATGTCACCGCCTGCGTTCAACCAACCCACGTCCGCGGAAGCAGAACCTTCAACAACGATCGTTGTGCCTTCCATTGCCATGGAACCGACACGCTGACCCGGGTTAGTAACACGGAAAGTCATTTCGCCGCCGTTTGTATCCCAAACCGGGCCGCCGATGTTGTGCTGACCGCACGCATCGATGACGAATTCCTTCTCGCCCTTTTCCATTCCAGCGTAAATTTCCTGCAGGAGTTCCTGCGTGGACATACGCTGATTGCCTTCAACAGATTTAATCTTATATGCCATTTTGAAACTCCTTAATTAGCAGGCGTACTGAATGCCGAGTTTTTTCGCTACGGATTCGTCGGTTGACACCAGCGCGTCGGAACGACCTACCGGCAACGAGCTGTTACCGATCGGCGCCATCATCTTCTTCATTTCCTGATCGAAGGCCAGGACGTAGTCAACGATGTTCTGCGCAGCAACGTCGATATCCAGACGTTTAACCAGTTTCTTCTCCTGCGTAGTGATACCCGCCGGACAGAGACCTGTGTTACATGCGTTACAGCGGCCATTGTCGTTACCCACACAGCCCATCAGCTGCAGCAGGATTTTGGAGATGAACACACCGTTCGCACCCAGACAGATCATTTTAAATGCATCTGCGGCCGCGTTACCAGTCATACCGACACCACCAGCACCCCACAGCGGGATCTGGCCCTGACGACCCTGTGCTACCGCCGCGTTGTAACAGTCACGGATTTTGGAAACCACCGGATGACCTGTGTGGTCCATGGAGACTTCATTCGCCGCACCAGTACCGCCCATAATACCGTCGATCAGGTAACCGCCGACAATGTTGTACGGGTCGCGCAACAGGTTGTTGTAAATAGATACCGAACTCGCCGTCGCAGAGGTCTTAATGCACACCGGCACGCGGAATTTGAACGCCGCATTGAAGCTCAGGAACATTTTCTGTACGGACTCCTCGATGGAGTACAGACCCTGATGGTTCGGCGGAGACAGCAGATCGGATTTCGGAACACCGCGAATCGCCTGAATGTGTTTCGCCACTTTCTGAGCCATCAGCAGGCCGCCGTCACCCGGCTTTGCACCCTGACCGATTTTGATGATGATACCCGCCGGGTCCGTCACCATGTCCGGCATCGCTTTCACGATACGGTTCCAGCCGAAGTGACCGGAAGCAATCTGCAGGATTGTGTATTTCAGGTACTCGGATTTCAGCAGACGGATCGGCATACCACCCTCACCGGAGCACATGCGAATCGGAATGCCGCACTCTTCGTTAAGGTAAGCCGTCGCCATGCAGATCGCTTCCCACGCACGAGTAGAAAGTGCGCCGATGGACATATCGGAGAATACGAGCGGATAGATCCAGTTAACCACCGGCAGCTTTTCAGCCAGCTTCATTTTGCCGGTTGCCGGATCAATCTCCATTTTCACCTGTTCCGGCGGCAGAACACGGCCGAACGGAGCGCGCATGTCGAATGTGTGACGCAGTGCGTCCAGCGACGGGTCCGTCATCTGGGAAATACGACCAACCACGATCTTGTCGAATGTACGATCGTTCGCGTTCAGGTTCGCACGGCCACCACGCTTAGACATCACACCACCCTGACGGTTGATGATGTTCCAGCGGCTGTCCTGGTTGCGAACCGGTTTGATCGCGCGGTTCGGGCACACTTTTTCGCACATGCCGCAGCCGGTGCAGTGTTTTTTCAGGTTGTCAGTTACCTGTTTGATAACCGGAATAGAGCGTTTAACGTCCGCTTTCGGGCTCGGCGCAATACCTTCAGAGAACGTGTAACCGCGTCCTTCAACACCGCATTCAATCGCGCCGAATGTACACGCTGCAACGCAGCTGCCGCACATTTTACAAGCGGATTCGGACCATTCAATTTTCCACGGCAGATCATTCGCCGTGTATTCATTAATTTTTACTGTTTGCATCGAATCACCTCGAGATCGTTATTGATGATGATCATTTCACGCTCGTTCGTGTAGATATCTTTCGAGTTATCACGATTTGGCATGATGTCGTTCAGACCGCACACTTCAGAAGCCAGGGCTACTGTGTCGCCGTCCTTACCGATTACCACCGGGCGCAGTTTCTTGGAGTCACACGTGTTAATCATCGTACCGTCCGGCATAACCGCGATGATTGTGTTCGGACCGTTGATTTCCAGGTGCGGCAGCGTCTGACGGATCGCCAGCAGTGTTTCCGCATCTTCGCGTTCCGCGATCTGGTTAAACGGAAGCGGAGTGATCACGTGCTTATAGTATTCGAGCGGCCACTGCAACTGACGGTGCATGTAGTGCAACGTGTACAGGAAGCACTGAGAGTCTGACTCGAACCCGATGTAAGAGCGGTGCAGAGACTGCTGACACTCTTTATTTTTCGTGTAGAACGTGTTCTCACCGTTCGCCAGCGCGGTGTAGCCCTGGTCGAAGAACGGGTGCGCCGCGTAACGTACGATGTCGTAGTTCGTGTTCTGACGGCACTGAACGCTGATGATTTTCGCGTTAAATTTGTCGTCCTCTTCCCACAAGTTGAAGTACGTACCGATATCTTTCGGGTTACCGATTTCCTTCAACGTCAGCACGTCCGGCCAGAAGGAATAAACGAAACCGACTTTATCGCCGGCATCTTCGAGACGCTTGCGCAGCTCGAGACGCGTATCCGTCAGCAGTTCTTCTTTCTCTTTATCGGAAAGATTCTTAGCGGATTCCGGATAGTCATAGCACTCGAAGTGGTAGTGATCCATCAGCTCGATATCGAGGCCGGTCGGATCGCTTTTCTTCGGCGACCAGTGGAACGCCAGCGAGAAACCTTTCTCGCGCATGAAATCTTCAACAACTTTAACGCCTTCCACTGTACAAGCGTAAGACATCAGCGGCTTATCTTTATAATCCGCGAAAATACCGCCCAGATCCTGCATAACCATTGCGAACCCGGAATTATCATGCCCCTTCTGCTGCGACTGCATCAAATACAGCGCCTGCGACGGGTGAACATAGTTCTTACTTTTAATTGCACCAATTCTGCACATAGGTACAACCCTCCCTTATTGTAAACTTGCACGCGAAACCACCCTGTTATGTGAAAGGGTACAAGCTCCGCGCGATCCCCCTGCCCGACCCGTACGCAAGGCGTTGAAATCGGGGCGGGTACAAAAATCAAATATATACCAGAGTCGCGCACAAAATATGAGTTTTTTATTTGCGGTCAAACAAAAAATTTCCTACCACAAACATAGTTGTGTGCAAATTTCTAAAAAATACATATTTGTATCATTATGATACATTTTTGAACAAAAAGGGACCTGATCGTGAAATCGACAAATAAAATCGAGTTGGAAATTCTCTACAAAATATCGCAGGTCACCGCAGGACGAACACAGGACGTGAGCGAGATGCTTGCCGAGGTGCTCGATATCATGGAATCGGAAATGAACGTTTCGCGCAGCACACTCACCCTGCGGCGCCCCGATTCAGACATATTTGTGATCGAAGCATCACGCGGACTTTCCGACAGCGAAATGGAACGCGGCCTCTACAAGCTCGGCGAAGGCATTACCGGTGAGGTTGCCGAAAACGGCCAGCCCGCCCTTGTCCCGAACATCAACAAAGACCCGCGCTTCCTGAACCGCACCCTCTCGCGCTCCGATATCGCGACCGCCTTCATCTGCGTACCCGTGATTCACCTGCAGCAGATCATCGGAACCATGTCCATCGACCTCCCGACTCACGCCCCCGAAAGCGAACTGCGCGAATACATGCGCTTCCTGGAACTGGTCGCCAACATCGTGGCCGAGGCCGTATCCAACATCCGCACTGAAATTGAAGAACGCGACGGACTCATGCAGGAAAACGAACGCCTGCGCCGCCAGCTCGGCGACCGCTACAGCCTCGACAAAATCGTCGGCAACTGCTCAAGCATGCGCATGGTCTACGAACAGATCGCGCAGGTGGCCGACTCCACCGCAACCGTACTCGTACGCGGCGAATCCGGAACCGGCAAAGAGCTCGTCGCCCAGGCGCTGCACTACAACAGCCCGCGCAAAAACAATCCATTCGTCAGCATCAACTGCGCCGCCCTGCCCGACAACCTGATCGAATCCGAACTCTTTGGTCACGAAAAAGGATCATTCACCGGTGCAACCTCACAGCGCAAAGGCCGCTTCGAACTCGCCAACAGCGGAACCATCTTTTTGGATGAAATCGGCGACATCTCCCCCGCCGTACAAGTTCGCCTGCTGCGGGTCCTGCAGGAACGCACCTTCGAGCGCGTCGGCGGCAACGAACCCATCAGCGTCAACGTACGCGTCATCGCCGCAACCAGTCGCAACCTTGAAGAAGAGATCCGCAAAGGCAACTTCCGCGAAGACCTCTACTACCGACTGAATGTCTTCCCGATCTTCCTGCCGCCGCTGCGCGAACGCCGTTCGGACATCGTCCTGCTGGCCGACCACTTCCTGACCAAATACAACGACATGTATCAGAAAGAAGTCAAACGCATCTCCACCTCCGCGATTAACATGATGATGGCCTACCACTGGCCGGGTAACGTCCGCGAACTGGAAAACTGCATGGAACGCGCCGTGCTGACCTCCAGTGACAGCGTGATCCACGGCTACAACATGCCGCCCTCCCTGCAGACCAGCGAACGTACACACACCGAACTGCTGCCCGACGAAGGGGCCGACCTCAAAACGCTGGTGGAATCGTACGAGAAAGAAATCATCATCGACGCCCTCAAACGCTTCCGCGGCAACTGCGCCGGTGCGGCCCGCTACCTGCAAACCACCCAGCGCATCATCAACTACCGCATCAAAAAACTCGGCATCGAACCCCGCCAGTACAAATAAGGCTCCCGCCGTTAAATAAAAAGCCCCGGTCAACGCCGGGGCTTTTTATTTAACGGCCTCGCACCGCTCCCTACTCTTCGACGATTTTGCCGCCGGGCAGGTCTTTAATCACCGTATCCCGACAAACATCCGAGCGTTCCGGGTAATCCATTGTATAATGCAAACCACAGCTCTCTTTACGCTTCTGTGCGGAACGGACAATCAGCTCAGCCACATCCGCCAGGTTTCGCAGCTCGAGCAAATCGTCGGTCACGAGATACTCGTTATAGTAGCTGCGGATCTCTTCCTTAATGGTGCGGATGCGAAGAAGCGCACGTGCCAGACGTCGGTCCGAGCGTACGATTCCGACGTAATCCCACATCACAGAACGGACCTCGTTCCAGTCGTGTTCAACCACAACCGCTTCATCACTGCTGACCGCCGCACCGAATTTCCAGTCCGGAATTTCGATCTCGGCATCACGGTCAAATTCATCAAGATGCTCAACAATGTGCTTTGCAGCGTTATATCCGCAGACCAAGGCCTCAAGCAGCGAGTTGCTGGCCAAGCGATTCGCGCCGTGCAAACCCGTGTTCGCCACTTCGCCCACCGCGTAGAGTCCCGGCAAATCCGTCACGCCATTCACATCGGCGACAACGCCGCCGCACGAATAATGCGCCGCCGGCACAACCGGAATCGGCTCCTTGGCCATATCTACGCCATATTTCATGCACGCGCTGTAAAGATTCGGGAAGCGGTTTTTCAAAAACTCCTCTGGCTGATGGGTAATGTCCAACAGAACATAGGGGTCACCGCGACGCTTCATAACTGAGTCAATTGCACGCGCGGTAATATCACGCGGAGAGAGCGAGCCCATTTCGGAAAAGTCCTTCATGAACGCATGCCCGGACATATCTTTGAGCTCCGCGCCCTCTCCTCGCACCGCTTCACTGATCAGGAAAGATTTGGCTTTCGGGTGATAGAGGCATGTCGGGTGGAACTGAACAAATTCCATATTGCGCACCGGCAGCCCCGCACGCCATGCCATTGCCACACCGTCACCGGTCGCGATATCCGGATTGCTGGTATAAAGATAAACCTTACCCAGGCCGCCGGTTGCCAGCACCGTTACCGGCGAGCGTACCGCCAGAATCTGCCCGCTGTCGCGATCGAGGAAATAAGCGCCCACGTTACGGTTCGGGCCACCGCTTCCGATCCAGTCTGTCGGAACAAGGTCAATCGCCAGCCAATTCTCCATCAGCTCGATATTCGGCTCTTCCTCAACACGCTCCAACAGCACACGCACCATCTCCTTGCCGGTAATATCGCCGGCATGCAGAATACGACGTTTGGAGTGGCCGCCCTCTTTACCGAGGTCATACTCGCCGC
>JBHORO010000022.1:0-23700 GCA_042566005.1 Verrucomicrobiota bacterium | reverse complement strand
TAATTGTTTGAACAGTTTGTAACGACAACCGGCAAGCCGTAGGTGTGATACCAAGCCATCACTAAATGATCACTAGATGCTTTGGACGAAGAGTACGGCGAGCGAGGATCATACGGCGTAGTCTCTTCAAAAAGACCTGTTTCACCAAGGCTGCCGTACACCTCATCCGTGGAAATATGGTGAAACCGGAAGGATGCCTTTTCAGCATCAGGCAATGTGTTCCAGTATTCACGGGCGCATTCCAGCATCGTATACGTTCCAACGATATTGGTTTCAATAAAGTCGGCCGGTCCGTCAATTGAGCGGTCCACATGCGACTCCGCCGCAAGATGCATCACAGCATCCGGCTGGAATTCCGCAAACAGCTGAGCGATAACCGTCTTGTCGCAGATATCAGCTTGAGCGAACTGGTAGCGCGGGCTGTCGTCGATCTCCTTCAGCGACTCAAGATTTCCGGCATACGTGAGCTTATCGACATTAAGCACATCACATTCCGACTCCTGAATCAAATAACGGACCACAGCCGATCCAATAAACCCGGCCCCGCCGGTTACGAGCACCTTTTTCATTACGCAAGCTCCTTAACTTCATTCAAAACCGATTCACCGCATTCGGAAACATAAGCCCGCAGTTCATCGCGCCAATCGTTAAAAACATTAATTCCCGCCTCTTTCAGGCTCCGATTCTCTAAAATGGAATTTTCAGGGCGCACCGCAGGCGTGGGATATTCATCCGTTGTGCAAGGTTGCATCGAGTGCGGAACCTGCATCAGTTCCAAAAATTCGCATGCGAGGTCATACCACGAGCAGTAGCCTTCGGAGGTGGCATGAAAAACACCCTTTGCACGGACTTTAACCACTTCTTTAATCTGCCGAGCCAGCGTCATGGACCAAGTCGGAGAACCGAATTGATCGGCCACCACCTTATAGTGCTTTTCTGAATCTGCGAGCGCCAGGCGCAGCATCGTTTTCAGGAAATTCTTTCCGTGACAGCCATACAGCCAAGCCGTCCGCAAGATGGCGTAGCCACCGCTCATTACCTCGGCGATATTCTTTTCTCCGGCCAATTTAGCTCGACCGTACTCAGAAACCGGGCCAGCCGCATCCGTTTCAACGGACGCTTCATACAGCGGACGATCACCTGAAAAGACATAATCAGTAGAAACATGCACCAAAAACGCGCCGTTTGCTTCAGCCCACTCGGCCATAAACTGCGGTGCATCCGTGTTGGCCTCCCGGCAAAGTCCCCTCTCGGACTCACATAAATCTACAGCGGTGAAAGCTGCGCAGTTAACAATCACATCAGGCCGCACAGCATCCAGCGCGGCAAAGCACTGATTGCGGTCCCCTGCATTCACTTCTGGCAGATCTGCACCAAACACATCAAATCCATCTGCAAAAACAGCGCGGCAATCTGTACCTAACTGCCCTTTATCCCCAAATACAAAAATCTTGTTCATTAATTTAATCTCGTTTCAATGAATCGCGAAGTTGTACACAACCGAGCAATAGAATAAAAGCCCCAATCAAAACACTTCCAAGCCAACCTCGCGATATCCATTCGTTGACCCCGAACAGAGAAATCATGAAATCGGGTGCTCGGCTAGAATCAAGAAGTTTGCGAAAAATCATCATCGACAGCACCCAGCCGAAGTGAAGTCCCATGTCCGCATACAGGTGGCGCTGTTTCATAAACAGCAGACTCAAGGCTATCCCCATCAGAAAAAGGCAGCAAAACTCCCGCGGAACCGCATCGCCAGCACGCCCGAAGATATTACCCCAAACGGTAAAACCGGCATGCCAAGACTCCACATCCGGGGGGTTAAGCGGCTTCATGAAATGAACAACAGAGAACAGGAATGCGCCAGACAGCAGCCCCGTTGCCAGGCCACAACTACGCCGCAAAGCCGTAAAAATAATACCGCGGAAGAAAATTTCCTCCCAAATACCCACGAGTAGTGCCCCGACGACATAACCCCCGATTTTATACGCCGCCGTCCTCGCACTCCAGTCCGGCAGCGACAGCGTATATGCCCCAAGCATCAACCCCAGACCATAAACCGCCAACACACTTAATACTCCCATAAATGCATATGTGGCGAACGTGCTAACCTTTGAAGAAGAGCGAGGCAGCCCGATTTCGGCGAGAGAGCGGAATCCGCTTATGTGGTATGCCGGCCAGATTAAAGACACCGCGGCGAGCATGATGCAACGCGACCAGACCCTGTAAAAAGGGAAATCAACCCCGGGAATCTGGTCGACCAACTTAAACACCCACGGACTAAGCAGCCCACCCGCCAACGGAGCTCCTACAAATATCAGCAATACAGCAAGCAAAGGTTTCAACCGTTCATAATCCATAACTGAAAAGAATTAACGCAAAGCCGACATGCCGCAAAGAAGAATTAATCTCGAAGCTCTTGCGCGCCAAACTTCTTAAAAAACACTATGCGAACAACCACGAGCCCGCTATTAATATCCGGATGCATCCAATCCGAGAACAATTTGAATACGTACTGGCAAAAGGGTTTTTCACCCTCCTGCGCTACTGCCCTGCCGCAATCACCTATGGATTTTGCCGCCTGCTGGCATTCCTTTTTTACGCGCTCTGCTCCAGCCGCCGTAAAATCACGCTCAAAAATCTGCAAATCGCCTTCCCGGAGCATACTCCAAACGAGCGCAAACAAATGGCCTGGGCCGCCTACGACAACTTTGGCCGCTTTATAGCCGAGTCTGTAATGATCATGGCCGGGAAATTGACTAAAGAAGACTTGCTGGCCATGATCGATGACAGCGAACTCGAAAAGCTGCTAAATATGGAGCAAGCGTCGGACAAAGGGATTCTCTTTATTACCGGTCATCTCGGAAACTTTGAACTGCTTGCGCACTATACAGGCATACAGCTAAAGCGAACGGCGCATGTGGTAGCACGCAAAGGAACCAACAAGCTGATTGACGACCGGATCGTAACGCCACTCCGCGAATCATTCGGTAATACTGTAATCTATAAAAGCCGCGCCCTGCCCAGAGTTGCCAGAGCCCTTAAAAAAGGCGAACACGTCGGCCTGCTGATCGACATCAAAAGCAACCCCAGCCAAGGCGTCCCCGTGACCTTTTTCGGACAGGAAACCTACGCCATCAAATCATCGGCCTACCTTCAGATTAAGCTGGATGCACCGGTCATTCCGATAACCATGGCGCGCATTGCATCTGGAAAATATAAACTGGTTACCGGCGAGCAGGTTCACTGGACCAACGACGGAAAGTCGGAGGAAGAACAGGTCGCCGAGCTGACACAGATCCATCAGGCCGCACTCGAAAACCTGATCCGCCAATATCCCGACCAATGGTTCTGGATGCACGACCGCTGGAAAAGATAAGCAGGTAGCAGACTGCACATTAGCCGATTATTCTTTTAACTTTTAACTTTCCCCATTTAACTGACCCCTCATGAAAGCACTCATCATCAGCGACGGAAAACCCGGTCATTTCAACCAGTCCATTGCCCTCTGCAAAAACCTGGGGATAAATTACGAAATCATTGAAGTTGCTTACCGTAGCAAGGCGGCAAAAACTCTCTCGTACCCCCTGGACTGCCTAGGTATTTATACCGAACAAGTCTTCTCGCGTGCCACGGACCTCAAACCTCAGTCTTCAAACTTCAAACTGCTTATATCCACCGGCTCATCCACCTACTACGCCAACAAACTGCTGGCGAAAAAACTCGGAGTGCCAAACATCGCGATTATGCTCCCAAAGGGCTACCGACTGAATTTTGCGCACATTTTCTGTCCGGCCTACGATCACCCGCCAAAAAATGAAAGCATCACCGAACTGCCGCTCAACCTGTGTGCGGCCGATGAATCCTTTTTTGCCGAAAAATCCAGCGAGTTCGCGGGAAAGCATACTCAAAAGAAACAGGCTGTCGGCATCATCATCGGCGGCCCGAACGCTATATCGGAACTGGATCCCGCAAAACTGAAAACGCAACTCGAACAGATATTTGAACTGACGGCAGGTTGCGAGCACTGGGTCACCACTTCACGACGCACCCCCGATGAGATAGAAGCACTGATCGACGCGATGCCGTTCGATTACAAACTGATCAACTCGCGCGAACCCTACAACCCGATCCCGGCTTTCATTCAAAAATGCGATCGCCTGTTCGTTACCAGCGACTCGGCGTCTATGATCAGTGAGTGCGCCAGCTTCGGCACAGCCAAGGTAGAGGTGCTGATGAACCGCCAGCTCAAGTCGCCCAACAAGTTTGAAGAGCTGATCTGCGGGCTGCAAAAACAAGGTGCAGTCCACGTTTTCGACGGAACACTCGGCGATGCCGACAAAAAAATCGACCTCAAGCCACTACTCAAAAAAGCGTTACAGCCGTTTGGGGTTTAGAACGATTCCACTTCACGCAAAGCCGCAAAGGCTCGAAGAATACATATTCTTAAACCAATAACGGAACTTTGCGTCTCTACGCCTTTAATTTGAGAAGGACGATTAAACCTCTTCGGCGTTGCGGAACTGGATATCGTAGAGATATTTGTATTTGCCGCCTTTGGACAAGAGTTCGTCATGCGTGCCGGTTTCAACGATCCGCCCCTGGTCCATCACCACAATCTTATCGGCATGACGTACCGTCGACAGACGATGCGCAATTACAAACACCGTACGCCCGCTCATTAACTCATCCAACGCAGCCTGAACCAAACGCTCGGATTCAGTATCCAGAGCACTCGTAGCCTCATCGAGAATCAGTACCGGCGGGTTTTTGAGCAACGCGCGGGCAATCGCCAGTCGCTGCGCCTGACCGCCGGAAACGCGAGACCCACGTTCGCCAATCACGGTGTCATAACCCAGGTCCATCTTTTCAATGAACTCGTGTGCATTCGCACGCTTGGCCGCCGCGATAATATCCTCGCGCGTCGCCTCCGGCTGTCCGTAGGAAATATTCTCCGCCACACTCAGGTTAAACAAAATGGTCTGCTGGGTTACAATCCCCACCTGTTCACGCAAGGAGCGGACTGTATAATCGCGAATGTCGTGCCCGTTAATGGAAATTGCACCGCTTTTCACATCAAAAAAGCGCGGCAACAGATTCACCAATGTTGTTTTGCCGGCACCGGAGCTCCCCACAAATGCAACGCATTCACCCGCTTTAACACTCAGGTTGATGTCAGAAAGAATGGCTTCCTCGTCATACGAAAAACCGACCTCCTTAAAGTCAACACGCTCGATCTGCGGTAAGAGTTCAACTGCATCCGGCTTATCCTCAATCAAAACCTGCGTGTCCAACAGATCGAAAATGCGCGTTGCACCAGCCATGCCTTGCTGAACCTGCAGATAAAGTTTGCTGAGTGTCTTGGCCGGCTTGTACATAACTACCATCGCCAAGATAAATGAAAACACTTCAGATAAGGGCAGGCCTTTACTAAAGGCAAACGCCAACACCAAAACCATTCCCACAGCAGAGAAAAGTTCCATTAAAGGGGTTACCGACGCCTGCGCCCGCGCAATTTTCATCAGGCGCTTAAACACCTCGCGCGCATGCCCGGCAAACTTACCGACCTCTTCATCTTCCATACCGAAAGCTTTGACGATCTGAGCGCCACCGATTGACTCCTGCGCCTGCGACAACAAGTCTGCCGTTTTCTCCTGCCCCAACTTAGATGCCTTACGGACCTTACGTCCGAAAATGGAAACAGGAATCAAGCATACAGGAAACACCAACAGGGTCGTCGCAGTTAGACGCCAATCAAAATTCCAAAACAATACCACGATCGCACTAATCAGAACGCACGGCTCACGCAGTAAATCACCTACCACATTCGATACCAAACCCTGCACCATTCCAGTATCAGCCGTCAGTCGAGAAATCAGCTCACCCGTCCGGCTCCGTGAGAAAAACTGCATAGGTAAGCGGTGGATATGATCAAACATACTATTCCGAATATCCATCACCACACGCGAACCAACCCACTGGATAAAATATTTACTGCAGAAAAAGCCGATTCCGCGCAATGCCGTCAAAAGCAACACCAATACAGCCGCGCCAACCAACATACCGAGCGGCACCTCAGAAATCCATGTTTTCTCAAAACTCGCAAAAACCTTCTGCACCGCGGGGATCACTGCGCCGGTAGAACCACCGAATAAAATACTGAAAATGATACCCAGCGCCAAGCGGCCGCGATACGGGCGTGCATAGACGAGGAGGCGTTTATAAGAAGCGGCAATAGAATCGTTTGTTTTTACTGTGTTTTTCATAAGCGTGACATAGTCCACAAACCACCCCGAAACTGGAAGCAAAAAGTGAATGCACAAGTACGGTTTAAAGTTTGAGATTTAACGTTTAGAGAAATGGTTCACCCACGCAGATCCGCCAAGACACGGAGCGCATTAACGACACCCCGCCTTTTCACACCCTCAAAACCTTTAAAGAAATATTATCCACATGCCACCCGCCACAAAAAACCTAACTCCGAACTTCCAACCCCAAGCCCCTAACTGCTACTTTCCCTCCCATGCATATTGTCCAAGTACTACCCGAACTAAACCAAGGCGGCGTCGAGCGCGGCGTAGTTGAATTCAGCCGAGAACTAGTCAAACGCGGCCACCAGAGCACGGTCATCTCTGCCGGCGGAAAGTTTGCCGCGCAGATCAAAAAAGACGGCGGCCGACACATCCAGCTCGATGTCTGCTCCAAAAACCCGCTCACCGCTCCAGCGAGAATCCGCAAACTGAGAACTACCATCTCCAAACTGCAACCCGACATCCTTCACGCCCGCAGCCGCGTGCCCGCCTGGCTCTGCTGGTTCGCCAACAAAAAACTGCGGATCCCCTTCATCACCACCGTGCATGGCTTCAACAGCGTCAGCAAATACAGCGAAATCATGACCAAGGGCGATGCGGTAATCTGCGTCAGCAACCCGGTAAAAGAATATATCCAGCAGAACTACGGCACACCGGATGAGAAAATCACGGTGATCCACCGCGGCATTGATCCCACCGAATTTGATCCTGAAAAACTGGACCAAAAGTGGATTGCTGAATTTAAAGAGCAATTTCAGCTCAACGGTCGATATATCGTCAGCTCCGTGGGGCGCATCACCGAACTGAAGGACTACGAAACCTTCATTCGCGCCGTATCCGCCTGCGCCAAAGAAATCCCGAATATCACGGGCCTCATCGTCGGCGGCGTACGCCACGACAAGCAGGCATACTACGAACGACTGCAAACATTGGTCAAAGAGTTGGAGGCCGAGGAACATATAGTGTTTGCCGGAAGCCAGAGCCACATGCCAGAAATCTACAGCCTCAGCGATCTACTGATCTCCTGCTCCAAAAAGCCGGAAAGCTTCGGGCGTACCCTAATCGAAGCCATGGCCATGAACACTCCCGTCATTGCCACGCGCCACGGCGGCGCGCTGGATATTATTCAAGAAGACAATATCGGAGCTCTGTTTGTCCCCGGTAACGCCAGCGAACTGACGAAGCTCATTTATGACCGGAAAAATGCTGAACCTGAAAATCTAAGGAAATATATTCTGAAACACTTTACGCTAAATAAAACGAACCAAAACACCATTTACACTTACGAAAACCTTATTTCATTGCCTTAAAAACAATAATTTACAATTCTTTTGAACACATGCTTATGAATACCCAACCAATAAACATTATCTCTATCTTATGGGGCGACGCGTATCATGTAGAGGATGTGAACAACCTCTACTCAATGATTAAGCGAAACACCTCGTTGCCAATTAAATTTCACCTTTTCAGCAGTGAGGCGTTACCCGGCCTGAATGAAGATATTATTCGTCATCCTGAACCAACGTTGGATATCGCACCGAAACACAACCGATATGCCTACCGAAAAGAGGTCGGGCTCTGTGACAACTCGCTCGGCAATCTTACAGGTCAACGAGTGTTCTTCTTCGATCTAGATGTACTGATTATGGATAATCTTGATGATCTGTTCACGTATCCGAAAGATGACAAGTTTTATATTATTAACGACTGGAACACCCGAGGTAATCATGTGGGCCAAGCAACGTGTTATTCGTTTGTCGTAGGAACTCTCGGTTTCGTAAAAAAAGCATTTGAAGCCGACCCTAAAGCGGTTATCGACCATTATTTCACCGCGTCCCAGGAGTACCTCTCCTACAAGGTGATTGAGAAATACGGCAAATTGAATTTTTGGCCCGCGGAATGGTTTCAATCCTTCCGCTTTCACTGCCTGCCCTGGGGCCCCATTCGCCATTTTGTGACCCCTCATAAGCCCAAACAGGGAACGAAGGTTCTGGCATTTCATGGTCACCCGGATATCCATAGCGCCATCATTGGACGCTGGTCTGATCCAGCCTCCCCAAAAGCGGCAAAAGGATGGAAAAGGCTATACAAAGCCTGTAAGCCAACGCCGTGGGTCAAGGAGCTGTGGTGCTAAGATGAAAACGCCACAATTTATTAAAACACTCAGAGGCACCCTTCGCCAGAAAAGGCTGGAGCGTCAATACAAGTTCCGCTTTGAATCCCCAGTACGAGTCAGTCGCAATGTAAAGCTGTCGAAATCCTCATCGGTCGGCCGTTTTTCCTACATCGGCGATAAAGGGCACATTTTCGGAGACATTCATATTGGACGGTACTGCTCGATTGCCAATGGGTTCGTTGTCATCTCAGGCAATCATCCATTGGACAGCTTAACAACACATCCGGTTATCTACAGTAACCAACTTTTCGGGCACCTCGAGGAATTTCGAGATATTGAGTACAAAAAACAGTATTTGGCAAAGCCAGTTACGACGGCAACACCCCCTCTTTACATTGGAAACGATGTTTGGATAGGAAACCGCGTAACCGTCCTCGGGAAAGTCCGCTCAATCGGCAACGGCGCTGTTATCGGAGCGGGCTCCATTGTTACCAAAGACATACCGCCTTATGCCATCGTAGCTGGCAACCCGGCCCGCATCATTCGTTATCGTTTTGATCAGTCGACCATAGAGCATCTGGAAGAAACGAAGTGGTGGGAATTGCCACTTAAAAAAATAAAGCATCTGGATTTTTCAAATGTAGAGAGCTGCCTAAATGAGCTGCAACGAATCAAACACGGATAAATGTATGAGTGATTTAATATCGGTAGTTATTCCCGCCTATAATCATGAGAATTATGTTCAGGATACTATCAAATCTATTCTCAACCAGACCTATCAGAATATTGAACTGATTATTATTAACGACGGTTCTCCTGATCAAACTCATGAAAAAATTGAAGAATTGCTTTCGGCATGCCGTGCGCGTTGCGTCAATGTTGAATACGTCAACAAACCCAATGAAGGGGCCATTAAGTCGCAAAACCTAGGCATGAGCTTAGCTAAAGGAAAGTTTATATACCTCATTGCATCTGATGACATCGCCAAGGAGAATGCCATTGAAGTTCTTCACTCATTCCTTGGAAATCATGACGAATTCGGACTGGCGGTTGGAGATAATGCCATCATGGACAGCAAGGGGCGGACGTGTTTCTGGGGCCCCAGAAAATCGATCGTCTATGATGAGGCTAGGGCCAGTTCGCTAACGCACGCGGGACACCTGAAAAGAAAAAGACCTGATATCGATTTTGATGGAGAAGGTTTTGGCTCCTACCCGAAACTGCTCCAAGGAAATCATATTCCGAATGGATACTTGCTCAGAAAGTCCGTAATTGATCAGTTCGGCGGCTATAATGAAGACGCGCCAATGGATGACTGGTATCTAATGTTGCAAATTGCAAAATATGCAAAAATGAAGTACATCGACCGGGTGCTGTTCCAATATAGATGGCACGATTCCAATACGATCAAGCAAAAGGATAAGATGCAGCGCTTTCATCAGCAGACCCTGCAAGGGGAAATGGATTACATTAAGGAGCACGGTTATCTGCAATACGTCCCACGGAAATACGAACTGAAAATAATGAGTTTAAAACTGTTCCAATTTAAGAGGACTGCTACTAAAACCACAGCAAAATTATTAGGCATTCCTGTTTATAGTCACAAATAGGGTATAACTCAGAATAACATGGAAAGATTTAAATGATACACGAACTATCAGACGTACAATCCAGCAATATCGGTAACGACACCAATATTTGGCAATTCTGCGTGGTATTGCCTGATGCGATCATTGGCGAACAATGTAATATTTGTTCAAATTGCTTCATTGAAAATGACGTCATCATGGGAGACCGTGTTACCGTAAAGTGTGGTGTCCAGTTATGGGATGGGGTTCGTATCGAAGATCACGTGTTCATCGGACCAAATGTCACCTTTACCAACGACAAATATCCGAAATCAAAGCAACACTTGAATACATATCCGCAAACTACCATTAAAAAAGGAGCATCTATCGGAGCAAATGCTACCATTCTTCCAGGTATAACGATTAGCGATCATGCTCTGATTGCGGCAGGTGCTGTGGTCACCAAAGATGTTCCGCCATACGCAATCGTCAAAGGGAATCCGGCCATAATCACCGGTTACACCAACACTCAAATCGTAGATGATGCCACAGTCGACCCGCTCTCAAATGCGACTGAATCAGATCCGGTTTTATTCCCTTTAACGAAGGCCAGTGATATTCGAGGGCACCTTATTGCCGGCGAGTTCCCGAAGCATATCCCCTTTCAGCCTAACCGCATGTTCATCGTTCACAGCGTACCTACCGGAAAGGTGCGTGGAGAACACGCGCATAAAGAGTGCCACCAATTTTTAATTGCAACTCAAGGGTCGGTGAATGTGATTCTGGATGATGGTTCCTCACGTGTGGAACATACTCTTTCAACGCCAGATGTCGGCTTATATATTAAACCGGGTGTATGGGGGATTCAGTATAAATACTCGCCTGGTGCCGTACTACTTGTTCTTGCATCACATGAATATGAGCCGAGCGACTACATTCGTGATTACGATGAGTTTCTTGCCTGGAAAAAGGAGAACGCATGACCATCCCCTTTTTAGATTACCGAGCCATAAACGAGCCTTATTTAGAGGATATTGAGCAAGCAGTTAAACGTGTACTTCGATCCGGATGGTATGTTCTGGGAAAAGAGGTATCTTCGTTTGAGAAGGCATATGCCCGCTACTGTGGAACTTCTCACTGCGTCGGAATCAGCAGCGGGTTGGACGCTCTTATTTTGATTCTGGAAGCATGGAAGCAATTAGGAAAAATTAAGGAAGGCGCCGAAGTTATTGTTCCCGCCAACACCTATATTGCATCGATACTGGCCATATCTAAAACAGGACTTGTTCCGATTTTAGTAGAACCGGATAATACATCCTACAACCTTGATCCCTCAAAAATAGAAGAAGCTATAACAGATCAAACCCGTGCAATCATGGCAGTCCACCTTTATGGACAATGTGCAGACATGGATGCTATCAATGCGATAGCCGTAAAACACAAACTGCTTGTTATGGAAGATGCCGCTCAATCGCATGGTGCAACCTACAAAAACAAGAGATCCGGAAACCTTTCGGATGCAGCGGCACACAGCTTTTACCCGGGCAAGAACCTTGGTGCAGTCGGAGAAGGCGGCGCGGTTACAACCAATGATCCTGAACTGGCACATACATTAGAACTGCTGAGGAATTATGGGTCAGAAAAAAAATATCACAACCAACTCAAAGGGGTGAACAATCGATTGGATGAACTTCAAGCGGCTATTCTGAAGGTAAAATTAGAGCATTTGGATGCAGATAATCGCAAGAGAGCCCAAATAGCCCAACTGTACTTGGAAGAAATGAATCATCCCGACATTGCTCTCCCCACAGAAAGCGAATTCGGTCAATCTTCCTGGCACCTGTTTGTTATTCGTGTCAAACAGCGCGATGCATTCCTGAAATACATGAAAGAATCAGGTATCGGGACTTCTGTGCATTACCCGATTCCTCCACATCAACAGCCCGCCTACAGCGAACTGAAACATCTTGAGCTACCTATTACAGAGCGGATTCACCGCGAAGTGGTCAGCCTGCCGCTTCACCCTGCACTATCGGTCGAAGACGCTCAAGCAGTCATTGAGGCTGTTAATCGCTATGAAAACTAAATCCGGCTCTAAAATAACCAAACGATTTCTATCCGCAAAAAACAGCCTCAATCAGCTGCGGTTACACTGTAAGCTGAAGATCTCAAGGCTCGTTTATACAGGAGACTTTTTGGTCGACGAGAACCTGCTCTTAAATATGCCGATTCGACTAGAAGGAAGTGGCTCGATTAAATTGGGAAAGAGTGTTTCTGTCGGGTATGGTCGCGCTCCCAAGATGGGAAATGGCGAAATCCTTCTGCAGACCCGCTCAGACACGGCATCCATTGAAATTGGATCAGGATCCGTTCTCAGCAACAATTTGAGCATCATTTGTAGTGAATCCATTCTCATTGGAGAACGGTGTCTTATCGGTGATTTTGCTTCCATTATTGATAGCGATTTTCATGACATCAACCCCTCCAAGCGCCACACAGCAACCGGAGAAACAAAACCGGTGGTTCTTGAAGAAAATGTATGGGTGGGTAGCCGCGCAATGATCATGAAAGGGGTCACGATCGGAAAAAAACAGCGTTATCGCGGCTGGAGCGGTTGTCACGAAAACGATCCCACCTAATGTAATTGCCGCCGGAATACCCGCTCAAATTGTAAAACAACTATAACCATTAACCATGCGTACGAAAATGTGCCGAAGTCAAAGAAGATGCTAACGATCATTATTATTTCTTACAACAGCGCTGGAATCATAAATCAGTGCCAGAAGGAGTTGCTCCTGTCTGACCGATTTCAAATTGTATGCGTTGATAACGCCAGCCCTGATGGAAGTGGAAACAAATTACGTGATCAATTCCCCGATGTTGACGTGATCTCACTAGACAAGAACATCGGTTATGGCCGGGCTGCCAACGTCGGGCTGCGTAAAGCGGATACGCCGTATGCCCTGCTCTTGAACCCTGACTTGGTCACTAGCCCTGAAGATATTCAGCAGCTGCTGGAATATGCCGAGAATGACACCTCAAACACCGCGATCTGGGGACCGGCCTCGTTGAAAAAAGATTTTACCGGCGAACCTCCGCAATCCGTCAAATGGGTCAGTGGTTGCGCTATGTTGTTCGACGTCGAAAAAATCCGAAAAGTTGGTTTGTTCGACGAAAACATCTTTCTTTTCTCCGAAGAAACCGATCTCTGCGAACGTACCATCGCGGCGGGATATGAGATCAAGCTCTGCAAGGATATCTACTTTGATCACCTTGTAGGACAAGCCTCTACGCCGAATCCGCACGTGGAATATATGAAGTGGTGGCACTTCGGCTGGTCGCAGTGCTATCGTATGACCAAAAATGGGCATTGTACATGGATTCGCAATCCTCGCCGCAAGCTCCTTACCTACCGCATGCACAGCTTCACATCCTCTTCGCCTGAAAAAAGAATGAAATGGAAGGCCAAAGCTGATGGCGCCAGCGCCTTTATCCGCGGCGACAAAGCGTTTGATGAGCAGGGTCGTCCGAAAATGTCCGACTTTTCAAAACAACCCCAACCCAGAAGAGCATAATCGTTCTAAATCATTCCTGATTGGACGAAAGGTGACGCTCTTTATGAATATAAACCTTCTGATCCCCGTCAGGCCGATCAACGCGATAATGGGTAAATAGCCCCGGATTAGCCCAACCGATCTTAAAGCCCTGCTTACGCCACCAACGGCAATTCATCTCTTTTTCCAGATCAGGAAAGCCATTCACGCCCCTAGACCTTGGATGCGCCTCCGCGTAGGGAATTATGGTTTCCAGAAACCATGCTTTACAAAACATGATCGACTGGTTCGTCCAGGAAAGAGATGCTGAATCAACACACAAATTACCGCTCGGGAGCCTGCTGATCTTATTTGGGAAAACCTCTTCCGGGTTCGAGCAAACCCTACATGATTCCCCGATCAAGCGCGTAGCTTTCTCCGGGCGCAACATACGCCGCAACCACGGCAAAAACCGCGAAGGTTCCGTGGATCCATATGACCAATAACGCAGGTATTTCAACGTGCTGCAATAATCCTCGCCAGGATCCTTGAGATGCCTCAAGCGAACGACATCAAGTTTGTCATTCAACAGGTCATCCGCAGCAGCTGCCAATGACTGACGAGCCACATCTTTGCCTTCAATCAAGAGGCAGTCGCATTCCAAAAAAAGGACAACATCAGCCTGCACCGCGGAAACGGCACCTTTAATCCCGCCAAGAATGCCGACATTCCTGGAATTACCCTCAGCCCTGAATCCATATTTTTGCGCAACCGCCCGGTCCTCATCCGTAATTTCCTGACAAAAGACTACCGCATCCAAAAAACAACTGGCCGGTATTTGGTCGGTCAACGCACTCAAAGTGTTTTCTAAAGTTTTGTGCGCCTTCCAGGCTAAAATACCTATTCCAAAAGGAAGCTGTTCCTGATTCATAATCTCTCTACAACCTTTCATCAATTTCCGCGACCGGCAGAACGCTTTTGATATCGTAGACCACGCTGTTTTCGGCACGCAGGTTGCGCAGTTCCGACACACTCATCTGCTTGAATTCATCATGAGCAACGGCGAGGACGATTGCGTCATATTTTTCAGCGCCCAGCTCTTCGAGCTTGCCTGTAATGTTTAGCTCGTACTCTTCGTAAACTTCTTCAGCATCCGCCCATGGATCACAGATAGTCACGTTGGCGCCATAGTTATTCAACCCGTCCACAATATCAGTTACCCGCGTATTGCGGATATCGGGACAGTTTTCTTTAAAGGTAACACCGAGAACCAACACATTGGCGCCGGCGACGTGAATGCGCTTTTTGAGCATCAGCTTTACAACCTGATCAACAATGAATTCGCCCATGCTGTCGTTGACGCGGCGTTCCGCCAGAATCATTTCGGGGTGATAGCCCACGGATTCAGCTTTAAACGTAAGATAGTACGGGTCAACCCCAATACAGTGACCACCGACCAGCCCCGGACGGAACGGCAAAAAGTTCCACTTGGTTCCGGCGGCTTCGAGCACCTCCAGCGTATCGATCCCCATGTAGCTGAAGATCTTGGCCAGTTCATTGACCAGGGCGATATTAACGTCACGCTGCGTGTTTTCGATCACCTTGGCAGCTTCAGCCACTTTGATTGAGGAGGCTTTATGCGTTTCAACTTCCAGAATGCTGCGATACAGGGCATCGACGTAGTCCGCCACTTCCGGGGTGGAGCCGGAGGTAATTTTAATAATATTCGTCAGGCGGCGCTGTTTATCGCCGGGATTGATACGCTCCGGGCTGTAGCCGGCGAAGAAATCCTCATTGTATTTCAATCCGCTGACCTGCTCAACCACCGGAATGCAATCCTCTTCAGTCGCCCCCGGATAAACGGTGGACTCATAAATCACGATATCGCCTTTAGTGATAACCTTGCCGATCGTCTCGCTCGCCTTTTTAAGCGGGGTCAGATCCGGTCGCTTGGATTTATCAACCGGCGTGGGAACCGTAACAATGTAGCAGTTGCAGTCGCGCAAATCTTCGATTTCGGTGGAGTACGTCAATTTATCGGCGGCAGCAATCTCTTCGGGAGAAGATTCCAGCGTGGAATCGTTACCCGATTTCAGCTCTGCCACGCGCTCCTGATTTACATCAAATCCGACGGTCCGATACTGTTTACCGAACTCCACCGCCAGCGGCAGCCCGACGTACCCCAACCCGATAACACCAATCTTTACTGTAGTAATATCCACAACGCCTCACTATTCATAAAATCTTAGAAATCAAACAGGACGGAATTTAAACCAGAGGACGCACGGATTACAGGGAAAAAGTCAGTTTATAGCTCAAAGCAAGTGGCGCATGGATTGACATATCAACGCCGCTCAACCGCGGACGCCAGGCAGTCGGCCATCCCAAAAAATACGCAATCACTTGCAGTGACAAGTGAATCTCAAACAAGCAACACCCGAATCGATCTCTTTTAATCTTTGCCTTGATCTCTTTTGGCCAAGCTTTATCTTAACATGCCTGACTCGATATTACCGATGGACTAGATACTAATTATGAAAAAAATGAAAAAAAAGATCCTATTGTCAATTGCTGAGCTATTATCTCTAACCGTACTCATGCTATCAGTCCCTATCATCATTGGAATTGATTCTCTAGTCATCGGTCATGGCACCTCCGAAACATCGATCACCGAATTAATGCAGGAAGCACTGATTCTCCTGTCGGCTGTATTGTGCGGAATTTCCGCATGGAAACGCCCGCAGTCTCGTGGTTTTCTGGCACTAGCAGCCGGCTTCTTCGGCTGCATGTTTATTCGAGAGTGTGACGCCTTTTTTGATAAAATTGCCCACGGTTTCTGGGTTTACCCCGCCATCACCTTTGCGCTGGCAACCACTCTGTACGCACTGACCTCTCGTGAAACCGTGATCCCGACACTTCTCGCCTATCTCGGAAAAAGTCATTTCACATATATCTCCATCGGCCTGTTGCTGATCCTGGTGTTCAGCCGCGCTTTCGGTTCCGGGCACCTGTGGGAAGGCGTCATGGGCGCAAACTACCGATCCGCGTACAAATCGATGATCCAGGAAGGTCTGGAACTATTAGGCTACGTGCACGTCGCCTATGGAGCTGTTCTGCTCTTTTTCTATGAAAAAATGAGCACCGGAAAAGAGCAGGCAACAGAGAGCTAACAGCTGACTGGAGGGTCAACGACCGTGTTGACCCAGACCGCAAGGCCACCGCCTCTCCAGCTAAGCATTTCGAACCGCAGATCAACACACAGATATCTGCACCGATCCTGCCCGACAGTGCCCCGGCGGAATTCAGATAATCTGCCGGACGGCATGTATCTCGCGCCAAAACGCAAAGGTGCATAATTCCCAACTGCTGATAACGCGGAACAACGCGGAACTATTCATACCAAGCCGCACTATCCGCGGCCACATATGATCTACTGAAAGCAGATGCGTTTAATCCACTGCCTGAAGGCCTCTTCACCGCTGAGCATCTCAATCTGAACGCGGAGGAAGTAGCATGTCAAATCGCGGCGTTCGAGGAACGGGAAGCGCACGGCATCCTTTTCGGTGGTCAGAATCGCCTCAGCTCCCGCCTCAGCAGATTTGTTCACGAACTCGATAATTTCCTGCTGCGTGTAGCGGTGATGGTCGGCTCGGCGCTCTTTATAAACAAGCTCAGCGCCCAGTCGTTCCAACTCGCGCTCAAAGCTCTCCGGAACCGCGATCGCGGAAATCGCAGCCACCTTCATACCCCTGAGTTTTTCCAGCGGGAACTGCTCCTTAGAATAGAGATTCTGAATATATTTTGAGTGATGTCGACACTCGGAAATCTCGGCATGCGGATTCAGCGCGCGCAGACGATCCTTCAATTCCTGCGGCGCGCCTTCCGGCGGGCATTTAGTGATAAAGATAAACCCGGCGCGTTTTACACTGCGAACCGGCTCACGCAGCAGGCCGCGCGGAAGCAGTCGTTCATAGCCGAACGGGTTCTTGCAGTCGATCAGCATAATGTCCAACCGATGACGCAAACGCAGATACTGAAACCCGTCGTCGAGAATCAACGTATCACAACCAAACTTTTTGATGGCATAACGCCCTGCTTTGACACGGTCCCTGTCGACAACCACAGCCACTTCAGGCAGATTAGACGCCAGCATGAACGGCTCATCACCCGCCAGATCAGAGTTCAAAAGCAGACGACGTCCATCGGAAACCACACGCGGCGGGGCCAACTCCAACAGGTTCAACTTCTGCATAATGCGCTCACGGAGCGGCGGTTTTACACTTCGGTAACCGCGACTGAGGATCGCGACCTTGCGGCCCTCGTTCTGCAGGGCGCGCGCAAACACCTCACAAACGGGGGTTTTACCCGTACCGCCAGCTGTCACATTGCCGATACTGATCACCTGCACGCCCAGATCATTCGGACGGCAAATACCGTGTTTATACAAAAACAGTCGCGAACGGACACCCACACCGAACAGCCAGGACATCACACGCAACACGCCGCGAATCACATCCGCCTTGCGCCCCGTGCGCTCCTTCGACATCACGGTCAACACGTACTCTTCTAACTGTTCAAAACGATTACCCACAAAAACCTCATCAAGAATGCAAAAGGTGATATATTTACCCGTTCCCTTCTGCTGTGGCAAGTTCCGCCTCCGCATTTTGAAACTCTCAGCGAAGTGCTGACTCCCAGAGACTGAATCCTACGCTCTGCGCCTTGGCAGCCTTGCCCGAGAAAACCTGAATTCAATCCCGCCAATCCAGTTATCTCATCAAAGATATCTTGATCTTTCAGCGGCAGACGGTTATCAACCTCGCCCATGAAAGAGCACGTTTATTCATATAGAGTTTTTCCTGAACAGTGGATTGATCCGGTCGATTTCACATCTTATTTCGATGATCCGAGCAAGCCGCTGGAAGTAGACCTCGGTTGCGGCAAAGGGAAGTTCCTGCTTCAACGCTCATCCACCAATCCGGACGTGAACTTTCTGGCGATCGACCGCATGCTGGTCCGTATCCGCAAGATCGACAAAAAACTGAAGCGGCGCGGCATCGAAAACGTGCGCGTGTTTCGTTTTGAAGGCGACTACACACTCAACTACCTGATCCCGGAACAGAGCGTAAACACTTACTACTACTTCTTCCCGGATCCGTGGCCGAAGAAACGTCACCACGAAAACCGCATGTTTAAAATGCGCACGGTGGATGCAATCCACAAAACACTGAAACCCGGGGGCATCCTTCACATTGCCACGGACCACATGGAGTATTTCGAAGAGATGCACGCGCTGATGGCGGCCGATGAACGATTCGAGTCCGCACCGGTCTTTTTCCCGAGCGAAGAAGAACGCACCGATTTCGAGCTCATGTTCCGCGACACGCGCCCGACCTGCCGCTGCTCATTCCGGAAGATTTAAACCGCGGCGCGGAGATTATCCGACCGGAACGGCCTTTTCTTCGGACACCTCTTCGGCAGCCGGCTCAACCTCAGCCGGAGCTTCGATAATTTCCGGGGCTGCGTTTGTAGTCACGGCATCGCTTTTTTCAAGTACAGCATCAACCGCCGTCACCGCATTAGTGGCCGCGGACGCTGTCTCTACAGCGGGTTCAGCCTTTTTCTCGGCCTGCTGACCGGGGATGTTGGCCTGAAGCATGGCAATATCTTCCGCCGAAACCTTCGGCGAGAAGCGAGAAAAAAGCACGCCGTCCGGCAACGAAACCAATACGATATAGGCCAGTTCAAAAACCAGCACCAACCCCACTGCCATGCCGCCCCAAATTGAGCACGGCCCTGCTTTACGCTTCTCGTCTGTCTTCATCGGATTCATAGGTTGCAAAATGTGAAGCAATCCCCGTTACGGCGCAAGCGCAAAAGCGTCGCCAGCAAAGAGACTCTGTACTTGACCCACCCTGCCCACTTCGGCAACATCCCCCCTTTTATCGCTAACAAGGAACATGAACATGAAACCGAATGATTACAAAGTAGGCATGGACGCACTGGCGTCACTCTGCAAACGCCGCGGATTTATCTTTCAGACCTCCGAAATCTACGGGGGCATCAACGGATTTTGGGACTACGGCCCGCTGGGCGTCGAGCTGAAACGCAACATCAAAGACTGCTGGTGGAAATCCATGACCGTCCTGCGCGAAGACGTAGTCGGCCTCGACAGCTCCATCATCATGCACCCGCGCGTCTGGGAAGCATCCGGCCACGTCGGCGGCTTCAAAGACCCGATGGTTGACTGCCGCGAAACCAAGGGCCGCTACCGTGCCGACCAGATTCTGGTCATGAAGCACAAAGACAACGCGGAAGCCCTGATGTTCGCCTACCCGGAAGACGAGCCGAGCATCGCCGAAAAGAAAATCAAGAAACTGGTTAAAGGCGACGCGGCCGAATACGAATCCGTACCCCTGATGGAAGTGCCGCTCGACGAATACAACAAACTGGTTGCACCGGACACCAACGAGCCGGGCACCCTGACCGAGCCGCGCGCGTTCAACCTGATGTTCAAAACCTTCGTCGGTCCGGTTGAGGAAAGCTCTAACGTGGCTTACCTGCGCCCGGAAACGGCACAGGGCATCTTCGCCCAGTTCAGCAACGTGGTTTCCACCGTGCGAAACAAAGTCCCGTTCGGTATCGCCCAGATCGGAAAATCGTTCCGTAACGAGATCAACCCGCGTAACTACACCTTCCGCTCCCGCGAATTCGAGCAGATGGAAGTCGAGTACTTCATCAAGCCGGGCTCCGATGCCGAACAGCACGAATACTGGGTTTCCGAGCGCCTCAAATGGTACGACAAAGTCGGCCTGCCGCAGGGCCGCCTGAGCCGCGAAATCCACCAGGACGACGAACTGGCGCACTACGCAAGCGCCTGCACCGACATCCTCTACGACTTCCCCTTCGGCACACAGGAACTCGAAGGCATCGCCGCACGCGGCTCCTTCGACCTGACACAGCACCAGGAAGCATCCGGCAAATCGCTCGAATACTTCGACGAAGAAACCAAAGAACGCTACATCCCGCACGTGATTGAACCATCTGCCGGTGTAGATCGTATCGCCCTCGCCCTGCTCTGCGAAGCATACCGCGAAGAGTGGATCAACAAAGAGACAGGTGAAGTGGTAACGGCTGAAGCCGGCAAAAAACGCGCACCGGAAGGCCACGAAGCCCGCACGGTCATGCGTTTTGCTCCGTGCATTGCGCCGTACAAAGTAGCCGTTTTCCCGCTGCTCAAAAATAAAGAGGAGCTAGTCGGCAAAGCGCGCGAAGTATTCCAGAAGCTCTCCCGCCGCTGGAAATGTTTCTACGACCAGACCGGCGCAATCGGCCGCCGTTACCGTCGTCAGGACGAAATCGGCACGCCGCTCTGCGTTACGATCGACTTCGACACCATTGAAAAAGACAACACTGTCACCATCCGTGATCGTGATACAATGGAACAGAAACGCCTCTCCATCGACGAGCTCGAGAGCTACATCTCAGACATCGTTGATTTCTAATCAAAAATCCGGGCCATGCGCCCGGTTTTTATTTAGACATAAAAAAGGCCGGCACATGCCGGCCTTTTTTATTGCCCACGCCGCACCAAATACAGATCACAACCCCCGCGATCGCCCCGCCCGGCAGGGTCCTGCGCAAAATAACCAATCATCCATTGTCGTTATACTTCACAAACTTTTTTTATATTCTCCCAATAAATATTATAGTAGGTTTTTTCTCATAGAAATTTACATTGTGACCACTAGACACGCCCATTCAGAAGGAATCAACGGCACATGAACAAAACAAAAACGTTACTGGTCATTCTACTTACAACACTGCTTTGCGGCTTCAATGAAGCAACCGCAGGAACCATCTTCGGCGACGCCCCCGACGCCTGGACCGAATCCATCGAGCTCTCCTCAATAGACGGCTCAAACGGATTCATCCTCGCAGGAGAAGCGGCGGGAGACATGAGCGGCGTATGCGTGAAAAGCGCGGGCGATGTGAACGGCGACGGATTTCAAGACATCCTCGTCGGGGCAATGAAGGCCGATCCAAACGGACGAATCGATGCCGGCTCAAGCTATGTGGTCTTCGGCAAAAGCGGCGGTTTCACTGAAACAAACTTGCTGAGCAATCTGGATGGCACCAACGGATTCCGCCTCGAAGGAGAGACTGCAGGCGACGTTTTCGGTGACAGCGCGAGCAGCGCGGGCGATGTGAACGGCGACGGATTTGACGACATCATCATCGGGGCGTGGAATGCCGATCCGGGCGGACGAGCCGACGCCGGCTCAAGCTATGTGGTCTTCGGCAAAAGCGCTGGGTTCGATGCCACAATCACGATGGACACACTGGGTGGCACCAACGGATTCATCCTCGTAGGAGAAGCTGCAGGCGACGATAGCGGCGTTCGCGTGAGCGGCGCAGGCGATGTGAACGGCGACGGATTTGACGACATCATCATCGGGGCGCGTAAGGCCGATCCGGGCGGACGAATCGATGCCGGCTCAAGCTATGTGGTCTTCGGCAAAAGCGGCGGTTTCTCTGAAACAAACTTTCTGAGCAATCTGGATGGCACCAACGGGTTCCGCTTCGACGGAGCGGCCGCGGGAGACCAGTGCGGTATATCGGTAAGGGACGCAGGCGATGTGAATGGCGACGGACTTGACGACATCATCATCGGGGCATTCTGGGCCGATCCAAACGGACGAACCGATGCCGGCTCAAGCTATGTGGTCTTCGGCAAAAGCGATGGGTTCGATGCCACAATCGGGCCGGGCGACCTGGATGGCACCAACGGATTCCGCATTGACGGAGCAACGGCCGGCGATTGGAGCGGCTTTTGCGTAAGCGGCGCGGGCGATATGAACGGCGACGGGTTTGACGACATCATTATCGGGGCGTTGAAGGGCAATGCAGGCGCAGGAGCCGATACCGGCAAAAGCTATGTGGTCTTCGGCAAAAGCGACGGCTTCGATTCATCGATCGGGTTGGACACACTGAATGGCACCAACGGATTTGCGTTATGGGGAATGGAAGCGGGGGCCCAGAGCGGCTTTAGCGTGAGCGGCGCGGGCGATGTGAACAACGACGGCCTTGACGACATCATCATCGGGGCGCGTAATGCCGATCCAAACGGGCGAGCCAATGCCGGCTCAAGCTATGTGGTCTTCGGCAAAACCACCACGGGGGGCTTCGCCTTTTTCACGCTAGACAACACCACCTTCTGGGGCGTCATAGATGGCACCCAGGGATTCCGCCTTGACGGAGTAGCGGCCGCTGACCAATCCGGCGTCTGGGTCAGCGATTTGGGCGATGTGAATGGCGACGGATTTGACGACTTCATCGTCGGGGCGCGTTATGCCGATCCAAACGGGCGAGCCGAAGCCGGCGCAAGCTATGTAATTTTTGGACGCGGCCCAGGCTCCGGGGTTCAGCCAACCATTGGACCGGGGGGCGGCGGCTATCAGGTTGAGATCACCGGAACAAATCTCGGTAACGGCACCGATATCACCAACGTAACACTTAATGGGGTCAGCGTGACGTCGATCGACAGCCAGTCAACGACCCATGTAACCGTTACGGCGGCGGCCGCTCCGGTCGGCACATCCGGCACGGGCGATGTGGTGGTTTATTCCACCAGCCAAGGAACCTCCACAAAAACCGACGGGTTCACTTACGTCAAGTATCATCAGTCAATTGACTTCCCGGCCATCGGGAACCAGGCGGCAACGAATACGGTTACTCTGTCTGCAACGGCCAGCTCCGGTTTGCCGGTCGCCTTCTCCGTCGCTTCCGGCCCGGCTAGTATCACAAACGAAACCACCCTTTCATTCACCGGCGCCGGTACCGTACAGATCGTAGCCAACCAATCCGGCGACAACGACTGGGACTCCGCGCAGGCGGTCACCAACACCTTTACAGTCAGCAAAGTTAATCCTGACGTAACGAGCTGGCCGACGGCTGGCGCGATCACCTACGGTCAAACTTTAGCATCCTCCACCCTTTCGGACGGAACGGCCAGCGTTGCGGGTACTTTCTCTTTCACAACCCCGGGAACCGTCCCAGATGCCGGAACGGAAAATCAGGGCGTAACATTCTCTCCGACAGACTCAGCGCGCTACAACACCGTCGCCGGAACCACTTCGGTAACCGTAAATCAGAAAGAGCTCACCGTC
>JBHORO010000021.1:0-25809 GCA_042566005.1 Verrucomicrobiota bacterium | reverse complement strand
GCCGGCACTCTTGTAACCATTCTCCTTGAAATACTGCTGCATAGTCACCGCGTCCGGACGCACGTCCAGCAGACGGGTCTTCAGATCCCAGATCTTGGTGCTGTCCGGGCGCATACCCGTAAACATGCTCATGCGTGACGGCGCACACACCGCCTGCTGACAGTAGTTGTTGAGCATCACCGTGCCCTGCGCGGCCAACCGGTCAATGCTTGGCGTCCGGACCTCCTGATCACCATAACAGCCCAGCTTGGGCTTCAGGTCATCAATCGACAAAAACAACACATTCGGGCGTTTTTCGACTGCACCCATTCCAACCGCCGGCCCTGCCAAAAGAGCAGCAGCCACGTATCCGCAAATAATTCGATTCATATATTCTCAAAAATACATCCCGGCCCAAGGGCCGGGCTGATAACAGTTACTTGCCCCAACGCTGCGGGCGAGTGAGAGCATCAATCTCTTCACGCCAATCACGCAATTCCTTAAGCAGCTCCTGCGCTTTTTCCGGCATCGCTTCCGCCAGGTCGTTGTTTTCCCCGGCATCCTCTTGGACATTGTAAAGCTCGAAGTGGTCTTCACCATAGCAGTCCAGCAGCTTATAATCACCCTTACGGATCGCGCTGGAGTTGAGGTCACCCGTGCTGTACGGACGGCCCAGCGGCGAGTGCCAGAATACCGGCTTCTCACGTACGAACGTCTCGCCCTTCAATGCGGCAACAAAGCTGACCCCATCCACATGATCCTGCGGACGCAGCGGCAGCCCGGCCATTTCGAGGAACGTCGGATAGAGGTCGGTTCCAACCACTACATCGCGCTCGTTCAGCGTGCCCGGCTTAGTCACGCCCGGCCATTTGACCATAAACGCCTCACGAATACCGCCTTCGTAGAGCCAGCCTTTACCGGTACGAAGCGGATAGTTCGAGGTTGCCAACTTACGGCGAGTGTTAGTGCCGCCATTGGAGAGACCGCCGTTATCAGCCGTCAACACAACCACCGTATTATCAGCAATGCCTTCCTGTTCCAGCGTATCAAACAGTCGACCGAGGCTCTGATCGACGCTTTCGATCATCGCCGCATATACCGCATTGTCCTGGCGCAATTTAGTTGAACCGGTACCGCTCTTTTCTTTAACCGGGCGGGATTCCGGAAGGTCATATTCCATCGTCTCCAGCTTCTTGCGGTATTTTTCAATCAAGTGTTCTGGCGCCTGGAATGGCGTGTGAACTGCATAGTGTGAGAGGAACGCGAAGAACGGCTCGTCTTTATTATCTTTGATAAACTTAATAGTCTCATCCGTCAGGCGATCGGTGAGGTATTCACCCTCTTCGCCGTCTTCCAGGCCATGAATAGCTTGCTTAGACAAGCCTTTCTCCCAACCTTCAGGAAGCTCTGATACATCCTTTTTGCGGTACGGATAGAAATAATTCTTCGGCGCACCTGATTCGCCGCCAGCGATGTTAACATCAAACCCCTGATTCTCGGGAAGGCCTGCTTCGCCATGTTTAGCGGCCAGATGCCACTTACCTGCAAAGAATGTTTTATAACCACCCTCCTGCAGAGCTTCCGCCATAGTGAACTCCTCCGGGCTGAGATGACTGCGACCAGGCACCCCGCCGCGGGCCGGGAACTTACCGGTCATCACCCCGTAACGCGCCGGCAAACAACGCGGATGCGCCGTGTATCCCTGCGTGAAACGTACACCCTCGCGGGCGAGACGATCCATGTTCGGCGTTTCATAAAATTTAGAGCCATGGCAACCCAGATCCATCCAGCCCAAGTCATCCACATAGAACAAAAGAATATTAGGTTTGCCGGCGGCAGCAACCGGCTTGGCCGCCATCGCAGCCCCTGTTCCGGCCAGCATAGTGGCCGCAACCATTGTCTGTAATAAATTTCGAGTTTTCATCATCCTAACTCTTATCTATTTTTCAGACTGTTTTTCTAAAAATTCACGTAACTGACCGGTCATTTTTTCAACGACCTCCTGATATTCCGGATGCTTCGCCAAGTTGACGGTTTCAAGCGGATCCTTGCTGTAATCATACAGCTCGATCCCGACCACCTGCTCATCGCTATACGGCTCAATGCCTTTATGGTTCTTAGCCCACTCAACAAAGCGGTAACGGGTATCACGGATCGCATAACCCATTGTCTGACCTCGAGGCCACTGGCTGACGGCAAACGGCTTGATCGAAACGGATGCATCCTTCAGCACCGGCACCAGGCTCTGTCCGTCCAGATTCTCAGGAACCGGAACACCGCCCAGTTCACAGAGCGTCGGGAAGATGTCGACAAATTCAACCGGTGCATCGGTCTGCGCGCCTTGCGCAAAACCTGCCGCACTGAAGATTAATGGTGCACGCGTTGCCTGTTCAAAGTTTGAATGTTTGCACCACAGACCGTGGTCACCCAAATGCCAACCATGATCGCCCCACAGCACAATCGCCGTATTATCAGCCAGGCCCTGCGCCTTGAGTTCATCCATCAGCTTACCGACCTGAGCATCGATAAAGGAGACACAGGCATAATAACCGTGCATCAGCATCTGCTGCTTGTCAGCCGGCATCTCCTGACCTTCCTTATAGCTATTGAATTCACCCGCACCAATATAGCTGCGCAGTTCACCAGAATCGTGATAGGCAAAATCCACACCGTCTTTCGACTTCTGCTGGAACGGATGAATCTCGAATTCATCGCGCTCATAAAGATCCCAGTATTTTTTAGGGGCTACAAACGGAAGGTGCGGCTTCTTGAAACCGACCGCCAGGAAGAAGGGTCGGCCCTCCGACTTAAGCTTCTTCATCAGGTGCAGACCATAGTCAGCGATCAGCCCGTCGGTATAGAAGTTATCCGGCACATCCTCAGACTCCACGGCCAGCCAGGCGTCGTTTTCCACAAAATATTTTCGGACCGGACCATATCCCGTGATGCCCGCCACCTTGGCCTCCTTGGCCAGGGAACGCGCCGCTTCCGACTGATAGGCCCCCAGCACGGGCTTAACCACACCGGACGGAGTCGGCAACTCCCACTCCTTTCGATAGGGAACCGACCAGGACGGCTCATCGACTTTTTTGTCCACCGAGCGCGAGTCATAAATCTTGCCCGTACCGGCAGTAGTGAAACCTTGGCTGCGGAAATATTCCGGCAACGTCAGCGCATCCGGGTTTGCCTTACGGATCTTGGTTTTCAAATCCCAAACTCGTGTACGGTCCGGACGCAGACCCGTCATCAGACTCGCGCGAGACGGACCGCATACCGCCTGCTGGCAATGGCTGTTCAAGAAGACCATACCCGCTTCGGCCAGGCGGTCGATATTCGGCGTAATCGCCTTGGCATCACCGTAGCAACCCAGTGTCGGCTTCAGGTCATCAACAGCGATAAACAAAATGTTTCGCTTGGCCTCCGGCTTATTGGCATTAGCCATCGCCGAACCGGCAATAAGGCCACCAGCCATCAAGGTATAAACAAACTTTCCTCGACCCATAGCATTCTCCTTTAGGAGCGTCCCCGCTCAATTTTCATTTTTTTGTAACTCAACATATCACAAGCCTAAAAATTTGCAACGCAAATACAGTTCCGTATCCAAAATAAGCTCAACACAAAAAACCTTTACTTATTTCGACCGGGAGCGCGAGGTTTGTGCCCGACGTCCTGGACGAAAGCGTAGCCCAACTTTGATCCGACAAATTGGTTTTGTATAACACGTTATAGTCATATCCGGTCCAGTCATCCCACGTCGGCGTGCGGACGCCAGCGCGGACATGCAGCTTCGGCGGCACGCTCGGATCACTCCGCCACGCCTGCGGCGGCTTAGCCACGGCATTATTATCGTTCGAGTTAAAGATAACGCCCAAGCCATCGTGGGCACCGTTATGCCAAGCCTGGATCTTGCCGAGCAACTCCGCGGCTTTAGCCGGCATAGCTTCAGAAAGGTCGATGTTTTCACCGACATCCGTTTTGAGGTTGTAAAGCTCATAATTGTGACCCGGCGTGTCGTAAAACCAGATCAGCTTATAATCGCCCTCGCGAACCGCACTGCTCTTGAAGTCGCCGGTGGAATACGGACGCGACAGCGGCGAGTGCCAGAAGATCGGTTTCCCGCGATCAAAGCTCTCCCCTTTCAGGGCTGGCACAAAGCTGACGCCGTCCTGATGTTCATTCGGAAGCAACGGCAACCCGGCAATTTCCAGCATGGTCGGATAAAAGTCGGTTCCGTTCACCACCGCCTCGGAAATCACCCCTGCCGCAGTCACTCCCTGCCATTTCACAATGAACGGCTCACGAATTCCACCCCCATAAAGCCAACCCTTACCGGTGCGCAGCGGATAGTTGGAAGTAGCCAGCTCGCGACCGTTGTAACCACCGCGATTAGAAAGCCCGCCGTTGTCGGAAGTGAACATAATCACCGTATTACCGGCGATGCCCAATTCATCCAGCTTATCAAGTACCCGCCCCACACTCTGGTCCACGCTCTCGATCATCGCGGCGTAAATCGCGTGATCCTGACGCATCTTCTGCTGACCGACACCGGCGTTAATGTATTCCGGCAAATCACCGTAATCCATCGTAGTCAGCTTAGCCGTATACTTATCAACCAAAGCCTGCGGCGCCTCAAACGGGGTATGCACGCCGTAATGCGAAAAATAGAGAAAGAACGGCTTATCCGCATTGTACTGCATCCAGTCCAACGCCTCATCGGTCAGGCGGTCGGTAATATATTCACCCGCCTGCAACGCCTCACCCACGGTATAATCGGCCGGGCACAGGCAGCTCTCCGGACCGCCCGGCACTCCGTTAGCGCCCGGAAATTTGCCGGTCAGAATACCATAGCGTGAAGGCAGGCAACGCGGGTGTGAAGCATACCCCTGCGTAAAGCGCATACCCTCAGCGGCGAGTCGGTCAATATTCGGTGTTTCATAAAATCCCGAGCCCTGACAAGCGAGGTCCATCCAGCCGAGGTCATCGATCACAAAAAATACAAAGTTGGTCTGAGATATCTGACCACCCGCGCCCACGACAATTTCAAGCGTTGCCGTCGCGCTACCGCTGACTCCATCGGCTACAGAAACCGTCCAGCTATTGGTACCGACATCATCGGCACTCGGCGTGCCGGAAAGCCCGCCATTCGCGGCCAAACTCAGCCAGGCCGGTCCGCCGGGAACCAGAGAAAAGGTCAGCGGATCGTTATTCGGGTCAGAAACATCATCAGAAAGAGTGCTGTTGTAAGCCATACCTAGAACCGCGCCAATTTCAACAACCGGATCGCTGTCAAACGTCGGCGGCTGAGGCGACACATCTTTCTCAATAAAAACGGCACCAGCTCCGGTGAAATCCTGCGCGCCCTGCACACATGTATGCGTCTTGCTCCAAGACGTGCCGGATACCGAGGTGCTGTACAAAGTGAAACGCCCCCCGGCGTTCTGCGCCGCAGTGTAAGCGGCATCCACCGTCAGATCTTTACCGTCTTTAGAGGCGAACGCCTCAATCGCTACCGCACCGGAAACGGAACCGGAAAAAGTGTAGCCCAGGCCGGGCGCACCCGTGTTCTGTGCGAGAGTCTGCGTATTCGCCACCTCAATAGCACCCGAGTCAGAACGAAGAACAAAAAGCGTACTCTGAGCCGTCAAGGAGGAATTGGCCGGAACAACGTCAAAGGTGTATGTCCCGGAACTGGCAATCTGAACATAAAAGACGTAAGAGGCACGACCACTCAAATTCGCAGACCGAACAACAAACGAAGTGCCGTCCCCCCCTTCATTTCCGCTCCACTGCAAAGAAAGCGGATTAAATGCCGCATCCTTGTCAGGAGCAGAGGCGATCGCCACTACATCCCCCGCCTGCACAGAAACACTCGCAAACGTCATGTGCCCCGTAGTGGCATCATCACTGACCATCTGCGGCCCGGAAACAACAGATACCCCTGCAAACGAACAGGTGCCGCCCAACAACAGGGCAATCAAGATGTTAAGTTTTTTCAACAAAGAACACTCACCCCACTTCAAACAAACTCGAGAGCATTGCGGTCGACGAAAACATCACAGAAAAAGCACGACTGCCAACCAAAAGCTAAACCGCTGGACCTGAGAAAACGAGTGAACCGAGTCGGCCCTCAGCAGAGACGTGCGTTGCCAGCATAGGTCATCATGCCTCTATGCTATACATGTGATATATATCACAACCAGCTCAAAAGTCAACTGGCGGGCCATGTGAATTTAATAAAAAAAAGGACACAAAAAGGGCAGACAAACGCACCCGCACAGAACCAGGCGAACCCATTTCTCCAAAGAAAAGGCCTCTCAGGTTTCCATCCGCGCCAATCAACAAAAAAGCCGAACGCCGCACAAAGTCGACCACTCGGATAACCCCCCGAACTATTGCGCCAGCTCAATGCGATAGAAGGCATGCGACGTATCGAGTTGCACCGTGAGGCTGCCCCCGCCGACCCCGCTCTGATGCGGCGTCCAGGCAGCATCCAATAGATTGGTTTTATAGGTCACGTTATAGCTTGCAGCCGCCGCATCCGGCCATCTCAGAGTTATACCGCCCACGGCCGCCTCACTTGTCAGCCCGGCCAAGGTCATATCCGCCGGAGCACTGACCGCCGCACCTGACTTCAGGCGATCACAACCCCCGCACTCATCATCACTCCGCATGGATCGGGAGAACTGATACATCAACGCATCGTATGCGGGATAAACCGCCAGGTTCACGGTTTCCATCGGGTCCGTTACATAATCATAAAGCTCACGCGCCAGAATCGAACCGGACGAATTAACCCACTCGATATAACGATAGCGCTCCGTGCGATAGGCGTAGCCATAGGTTCCGCTACCATAATGATTCATGATTCCGGTCTGAACCCGGGCATCGGGATCGGCCAACACCGGCACGAGACTGTGCCCCGCCAGCGGATGTCCGCCGGAAACACTTTCACTCAGCGGCTGTTCGGGAATCGGCAGGCCGGCGAGCTCACACAGAGTGGGATAGATATCCACCAGCCCGGCGGGCGCAGCGGTTTTCAGCCCCTGCGGATAGCCCGGCGCACTGATAATGAATGGTACGCGAGTGGCCTGCTCGAGATTGGTGTGCTTACCCCACTCGTTATGATCGCCGAGATGAAAGCCGTGATCGCCCCACAGCACCACGATGGTGTTATCAGCCAGCCCGAGCGCGTCCAGCTCATCGAGCAGGCGCCCGACCTGATCGTCAACATGCGAAATACAGGCATAATAACCGTGCAGCAGCAACTTCTGCTGATCGTCGGGCAGAATGCCGTCAGTAATAGATAGCGCATAGCCATTGCTGTCCGTCTCGAGATAATAGCTGCCCCGCATCTCTTTAATTTTGTTGAAGGTATAGGATGTGACGTTCGCCATCGCCGCCTGAAAGGGATGCGGCGTGAAGTCGTCGCGCTGGTACAAATCCCAGTTCGCCTTTGGCGCCAGGAACGGGAGGTGCGGCTTCTTGAAACCGACACCCAGGAAGAACGGCTTGTCGCCGGCCGCCAGCTCGTTCAGCATCACCAACCCCTCTGTTGCAATGACCCCGTCATCAAAGACGGCCCCCGGCTGATCCACGCCCTCAGCCGCCAGCTTCTTGGTTTTTCCGTCGACAGACGATACCGCCGTCGAACTGCTCACGCTGCCAGAAGGCTTACTGAATGCATACGACCATGAGGGCGGATCATCCACCGTGCCGCCATCTTCATTAATGGTGCCGTCAGGGTTGATCGAACCAACACATCGGTGATCGTTGAGTTTACCGCTCGCCGCCGTTTCATAGCCATTGTTTTTAAAGTGCTGCGGGATGGTCACCAGGTTGGTCATGCCACTGGCATTGTCCCGACTTCCATCGGCGCTGATGCCCCTCATCTTCACAAACCCCATCACGCCGCCCTGCTCCGGCATCAGGCCGGTCATCAGGCTGGCGCGGCTCGGCCCGCAGACCGACCACTGGCAGTGCGCGTTCTCGAAAAGCATACCGCGCGCCGCCAGCGTATCCATGTTCGGCGTCTGAATCAGCGCGTTGCCATAGCAGCCCACAATCGGGTTCATATCATCAATGGCGATAAATAGAACATTGGTTCCGGTATACGGCGTCTTCAAATCCGATACCGTAATATGAAGAAAGGCAGTATCGAAATCGCCAGACCCATCTATCACCTTAACCGAAAACTCATTCAAACCGGTACTGACAGGCGTGCCGGAAAGCGCACCACCAGATGCAATCGACAACCAAGCCGGCCCACTCTCAATTGAAAATATCAGCGGACCGCCATCACCACCCGAGACGTCATCTGCCAATGTGCTACTATAGACCGAACCCGTTGCCGCATTGCACTCAACAACCGGATTACCGCTGAATGCAAGAGGAGTGTTGCCACCAACGGTCACCGTCACATAATCGACGTCCAGATAATCACCCGCGCCCCAAGGCACAGTTCCCTCAGCCACACAGATCAGCTGAGCAATATCAGCCGTAAAGGTTCCGCCGGATGTCAGCGTCGTAAAGTCGGCATCTCCGTCCAGCTTCCAGTAGGAGCTATAGGTGTTGCCGTCCAGATCAACAACCGCCTTGACCGTCAGGCCTTTCGTCGCAACCGCCGCACCGGAAAAGGTTTTACGGTCAACCACAGAACCCCTTGAGCTCAGGCGAAAATCTGCGCCGGAGTTTAGTGACTCAACCTTAAACTTGAGCGTTGTATCCAAATTGAAAGAAACACCGCTAGAATCCGCGCTTCCATCAAGATTCCAGTCGTCAAGGCGATACTCGAGCGTCACCGTCCCCGTCGAGAGCGCAGCCGTAAGCGCATTCTTGCGCGTCCAATCCTTGGAGACGGCCGTCATATGCGCGTTGCCGGCGCCGTCCGTCTTGGCTTCGGCAAAATTATAATTCCACTGCGACGCGTCCGTCCCGGACTGCTCCACGCTTTTCCAGTCCACACCTGCCGCATCATTAAACTGATAATCCACCAGCGCAGCACCAAAAGCCGAGACACCGGAAATAAATAACAGAGCCATCCCTGCAGCAATGACCCAAACAACACCTCCCCGACTCATTAAGTCCCTCCAAATATCACCCAGGGCAATACCCGGTCATTCATTTAAATTTTAGCCGAAAACCAGCCAAAAAGCCGCTCCGCACACACCCTGCCTCAGAAGCGACCATACCAAACGCTATAATGGTGATATATAACACGGCCCGCCAAAAAAGCCAATCATCCCGCCAAACAAAGGCCCGGGCCCCCTGAACCAAATGAAATCAAAAGAAAACAAGGAATAATAATCAAATGCAGCAGGCCCGCACACAGCGGGCGCAATGAGCCAAAACCTGATTGAGGCATCATTATTCTAACAACACCAGTTAGCGCAGCAACCATCAACAGAAAAGGCGCCGCGGGACTCCCGCAGCGCCTTTCTTTATTTTATGCAGTAACAACCCTGTGAGCTGCGCGATTCACAGAACCGCTCCTGCAATTTCAGTACTCATCCATCAGGCCGTTATCAGTTGGCCGTGCTGAGTTTTTTGCAACCAACGCCCTCTTCGCGCAGCTGCTCTGCCAATATTTTAATCAGGCCCTGCGAGCGCTCATCCGCTGCCAAGTTAACCGTCTCCATCGGATCCGTTTCGTAATCGTAAAGCTCACGAGCCGCAACCTCGCCGCGACGGATCCACTCAATGTAGCGATAGCGTTCTGTGCGGTACGCATACCCCACCGCCCCCTTGCGACGGAACATCGTGATCGCCCCGTTACGGACAGAGACAGCCGGATCATTCAATACCGGCACCAGACTCAGCCCCTGCACCTCCTCAGGCACAGAGACACCCGCCAACTCACAGAGCGTGGGGTAAAGATCAATAAATCCGGCCGGAGATGTAGTCTTCACGCCTTTTACAGCCGAAGCAGGGCTGGCAACAATCAAGGGTACGCGCGACGCCTGCTCCAGATTAGTGTGCTTACCCCACTCACCATGGTCACCCAAGTGAAAACCATGATCACCCCACAAAACAACGATCGTATTTTCCGCAAGACCCAACTTGTTCAACTCATCCAGCAGTCGCCCAACCTGCGCATCAACAAATGAAACGCACGCATAGTAACCATGAATCAGCTCCTTCTGGACACCCTCAGGAATCTCGCCATCCTCCGGAACACCACCATAGCGACGGGCCTCTTTCGCATAGTTCCAGGTGTATTCAACGGCCCCCTTGGACTGCTCCTGGAACGGATGGATCTCAATCTGGTCACGATTATACTGATCCCAGTATTTTTTAGGTGCAATGAACGGCAGGTGCGGCTTCTTGAAACCCACGCCCAAGAAGAAAGGTTTGTCGCCCTTCGCGAGCTCATTCATCAAATTCAGACCCGACTCACAAATCTGGCCATCCTCAAGCTCGATATCCTCTACGTCCGGCGCATCAACCGCCGGCTTACCCTGCGGCTTATACTTTTTGACACAGCCCAAGCGATACGGAATCGACCAGGACAAAGGATCATCCGACTCACGAGCACCCTCTACGCAACGCGGGTCATTAATCTTACCTGTTGCAGCCGTCTCGTAACCATTATCACGGAAATGCTGCGGCAGCGTAACCACGTCAGGAATAAGGCGACGCATCTGCTTAAAGCCCATAACACCCGTAGTCTCAGGCATCATGCCGGTCATCAGGCTCGCACGGGATGGCCCACACACCGCCCACTGACACTGACTGTTCAGAAACAGCGTTCCCCTCTCAGCCAGACGGTCAATATTCGGAGTCTGCGCCAGCTTATCACCGTAGCAACCAAAAACCGGCTTACAGTCATCCAGAGCAATAAAAAGCACATTCGGCTTACTGCTCTCGGCACCCAAGGCCGCAAAGGCCAGCCCCAGCCCCGCAGCAAAAATGTTTTTCTTCAAATTTTGACGTCGCATCGCACCCAACTCCTTCTTTACAAAAAAGTAACCCGGCAAAACCGGATTTTATTCTACACCCAAGGAAGTAGCGCCATACGGCAACACTCACACCTTCAAATCAATTTAGTCTGACAGAGTATTATACTCCTCCATCAGAGAGCGGACGAGCGCACCAATCTCATCCCCTAATCTCAACCGCCCACCGCAAGACTCACGGATCACAAACTCTCTCGGCTGCGCCCCCGCAAGCTGCCCCGAGCCTCCCCCGCTAAGCGCCAGCGCATGCGAAATCAACCCGGCGGCGATATAGTCATAAGGGCAAAGCATCGTAGAGAGCGGCGGATCACCACGCAGGCCGGCCGGATTACCGTTATTACCCAGAATGGCAAAATCGTCCGGGACCGTTACCCCGTTCCGGCGGCAGGCATCCATAAACTCAAGAGCCAGCTCGTCGTGGTATGCAATAATCGCCAACTCACCCTTCATCGGCAACCAGCGCTGAATGATGCGATCCATATCCTCCGTACCGCTATCCACCAGGCCAATCAGGCTGGGCAGATTCTCGCGACACACCCAGCGACTATACTGCATAAGCTTGAGCTGAAAAAACTCCGCGCTGTCCGTATCCGGCCCCAGAAGTGCGATATTTTCATACCCCAACTTGCGGAAATATTGACACTGCAAATAGGTATCTGACCAGGAACTGTCGAGCTCCGCATTCGGGCCCCTAAAACAACAATCCTCCAGCCCGTGCACCGGGTTGGGCAACACGATCGGCAACTCGCTGTCACGCACAAACTCATGCAGAGAGCTCGAGTCCTGCGCACCGATCCACGGCAAAATCACAGCACAGCAGCCCTGCTCAGCCAACTCGTGCGTCAACTGAGCCGCCTGCAAATCAACAGAATTAGCCGTGCGAATATTAAGCTTCAATCCAAGCTTTTCCGCCTCACAGTGCAGCCGGTCCAGCAAAGCTGTCACAAAATAGCCCCAGGAACCCGTCGGCATCAGCACCCCGACCTGATCCGTCTCCTGCAAAACCTTCTCCACCGGCAAACGACGCTCCTGAAAAGCCGCCGCTTTATTCGTCACATACGTTCCGCTGCCGCGGCGCAACTCAACCAGACCCTGCTCCGCCAACTGCTCAAAGGCATGACGAACAGTGTGATAATTGCAACCAAACTGCACCCCAAGAGCGCGCACCCCCGGCAACCGGCTCCCGGGAACCAACTCCCCCGTCTCAATTTCACGAATAATCGTGTTGCAGATTTCACGGTACTTGTGCGGTGTCGGTTCAACTTTCACAAAAGGATCCTATTTGGGGGCCAGCAAATTGATCTACTCAAAATCAATGTAATGATATAGCACAACCAAGCCCCTTACAACACCTCAATCACCAATAAAATCAGTACTACTCACGCAATCAGCCCGCAAAAATGCAACAGAGTTATATATCAATACACCCAAGACAAGAAAGACACCTGCAGGCAGCGGCAGCGGACGGGCACAAAAAAAGAGGGGCAAAACGCCCCTCTCCAGTCATTCGCAGTTACACAAGGCTACTGATCATCAGACTCACAGGATTCTTCGCGAATCTTGCTGCGCGCAGCCAGCAGACCCATAACACCCGCACCCAACAGACCGATCGTCGCCGGCTCCGGAATAGCCTCAACCGTGATATCATCCATAGTGATCTGATCGCCATCAGACCAGTTTGCATACGTTGTCTGGAACTTGCTGATGTCGGTAAAACCGTTGCCGGCAAAGTCGTAGGCATGAGTAAATACCTGATCAGTGCCATCAGGCGCCCAATCCCAGTCACCGGACATGCGAACCTCGCTGTTAGCGTAATCCAGTTCGAGAATTATTGTGCGACCGACACCGTCCGGCCCCAGGCCATTCACAAGGCGACCGGCATTCGTTGCGTTAAGATCCGCCCGACTGCTTACGAGCTGAGCAAAAACTTTGTTTGAATCACCACCGTCGGCAATATCGATTCCAAAAAATTTATTTCCGGCGTCGTTCCAAAGACGGAAGCCAATTTTTGTGTTAGCACTGGGATTGCTAGAAAAATGAAGAGCGGAATAGGACATGCTCAGCCTTACCACGCCAGCCGCCAGATCAGAACTGGAACTCAACGCACTCTTCGGGCCAAAACCCTGCGGAGTCGTCGTTGGACTATAGAGGAACGTACCATCATTATCCGTTTGCGCCAGCGCGTGTTTATCTGAGTTGTAATGACCACCTATGTTGAGGCCATTATTCGACCTCTGCCACTGGTCATTGTTATTCATGTCCCACTGATCAACAATTGCCGCCTGGGCAACAACGCCCAGGCCGACGAGAGCAGTCAATACTAAAACCATTTTTCTCATCTTCTCTCCCTTATTTTCTGACACCACATTCGGATACACAATATCTCTATACAGAGACATTAATACATATAGCAGGCATACCCTCAAATTGTCAAGATCGCATACTGCACGACCCCTCGTACAAAAAAGTACAAAGCCACACAACCCAAACAAGAAGAAGCACTTATACAATCATAACACCACGCACACAAAAGACGAAAAAAGCAAATACCCTCATTTGACCGACCGAAGCAGAACCTCCGCCTCCCACCAACAACAAATCGCCAGAGACACCAGACAACGGACGGGCAAAAAAAGAGGGGCGAAACGCCCCTCTCCGCACAATTCCAACCACAAAGATGACTGAAAATCAGGCCTGCAGCATTAGCCACGCATCTTGCGGCGTGCAGCAGACCCACAACACCCGCACCCAGCAGAGCAATCGTCGCCGGCTCCGGAGCCGCCGCAGGGTTCTCCATAAAGACCGCACCAGTAAGATGACTAGCCTTCGTTCAGAAAATGAGATATTTATGAATGCGGACGGGAGCTATTCATATGAACAAAGAAGTTTACAACGCCGAATTCCTGCTGAAAAGGCTCATGGAAAAAACGACAGACAGCATCTACTTCAAAGATCTAAAGTCCCGTTTTGTCATGGTGAACAATACCTTGGCCAACGCCTGGGGCTACTCCTCGCCCGACGAGCTGGTTGGAAAAAGCGACTTCGACAGCTTCAAAGAAGAAGACGCCCGCCACATGTACGAGGATGAGCAGGCGATCATCACAACCGGCGAGCCCATTGAAAACATTGAAGAAGAGACCACCTGGAAAGATGGTCATGTCGCATGGGCATCCACGTCAAAAATGCCGCTGATCGACGATGACGGCAACATACTCGGAACCTTCGGAATCACACGAAACATCACCGATCACAAACTCACAGAACTCAAGGCAGCGCGCTATGCCGAGGAAGTCCGCCGAATTAAAGAGGAAATGGAAGAAGACCTGCGCATGGCCGCAGAATTACAGAAAACCTTCTTCCCTCACTCCTATCCGGCATTCCCCAAAGGCGTATCCCCCGAAGAAAGCACAGTGCAGTTTCTCCATCACTACCAGGCCAGCAGCCTGGTCAGCGGCGACATCTGCACCATCCAGCGCCTGTCTGCCACAAAGAGCAGCATTTTTCAGTGCGATGTGATGGGACACGGCGTACGCGCAGCGTTAGGCACAGCACTCATCTGCGCCACGCTCAAGGAGCTGGCCAAACAGGAACATGATCCCGGAAAATTCCTCACCCGCATGAATCAACAGCTTCTGCCCATTCTGCACCCCGAAGATGTGTTTCTTTATGCCACCGCCTGCTACGCCGTCTACGACGCCGCCACCGGAAAACTGGAATCAGCCAATGCGGGACATCCCGTGCCGCTCCATCTCCAACCCAAGGAGAAGACCGCTTCCTGGCTGATGAAAGATGCGTCATTGCGCGGCCCCGCGCTAGCCATCCGCGAGGACAGCGTTTACCAAACTTTTGTCAAGCAACTGCAACCCGGCGATTCAGTGATCATGTCCACCGACGGCCTGCTGGAGGCAGAAAACCATGATGGCGAAGAGTTCAGCCCGGAACGCCTGTTGCAAGCCGCCCAGCGAAACAGCCACCTTGAACTCGACGAGCTTTTCCCTGCCCTCATAAACGAGGTCCAGCAGTTTACCGAAGAAGACACATTCAACGATGACATCTGCCTGACGGGGCTGAAATGCCGAGCACTCATGCCCCGCCCTCGCCGATTCCGCAAACGCGACAAGGCCCGTTCAAAATAACAAAGCCGAGACGCCAACTTCGCGAAAGCTCAAGATTTATTTCCCGCCCAGGCGCTTGCCGCTCTGCGGACTGCGCCCCTGCTCACCCCTCTCCCAAGGGCTCGCAATGAACCGACCTCGCCGGTTCCGCATCCGGGACACCTGACTCCGCCAAGGCAAAAAAAAGGCCGAAGCATAAGCTTCGGCTAAAGGTTGGTAGCGGGGGCCGGATTTGAACCGACGACCTTCAGGTTATGAGCCTGACGAGCTACCGGGCTGCTCTACCCCGCGACCTTAAAATGTGTTCTCTGAAAAAGGCTGGTAGCGGGGGCCGGATTTGAACCGACGACCTTCAGGTTATGAGCCTGACGAGCTACCGGGCTGCTCTACCCCGCGACCTTAAAAATTGCTCTCTGAAAAAAGTTGGTAGCGGGGGCCGGATTTGAACCGACGACCTTCAGGTTATGAGCCTGACGAGCTACCGGGCTGCTCTACCCCGCGGACCTTTTCTCGTTGAGAGGTTGGTAAAGGTAGCGATTTCCCTCAGCTTTGCAAGGGGGTTTTCGCTTTTTTTAACAATTAACGCCGCTTGCGCATATGCGACGGGAGTATGTCCATCTGTTCACGGTACTTAGCAACTGTGCGGCGCGCGACTTTAATTTCTTTTTCCTGCAGTTTTTTCACCAACGCAGAGTCCGAAAACGGCTTGGCCGGGTTTTCTTCAGCAATAATTCGCGCCAACGCATCCTTAATGGCTTCATTGGAAACCGCCTGCCCGTCGGCCTGCTTCACCCCCGTCGTGAAGAAATATTTCATTTCGAAAGTACCTACCGGCGTCTGCATATACTTATTAGATGTGGCGCGGCTGACAGTTGTCTCGTGCACGCCGAGCACCTCCGCCACCTGATTCATCGTCAACGGCTGCAACTTAGAGATACCGTGCTCAAAGAACTCTTCCTGCACGCGCACAATTTCAGTAGCGATACGATTAATTGTCTGCTGACGCTGATCAATGCTGCGTACCAGCAAGGTTCCCGCGCGAATTTTATCGCGAATATAGGATCTTACCTCCGCCGGCGTGCTCGGGTCGGCCATCAGTTCTTTATACTGCTTGCTGATGCGTATGCGCGGCAAATGCTCATTCGTCTGATGGACGACGTATTTGCCCTCCAGCTTCTGAAGAATGATCTCCGGAACCACATACTCGGTATTACTCGCACCGAAGCGCTGCCCCGGTTTGGGATCCAGCGTGGAAATAAATTGTGCCAGGCGCTCGACCTCTTGCACCGAGGTTTTCATCGCCTTGGCAATATCTTGAAAACGATGAGCCGCCAGCTTATCGAGATGCTCCTTCACCAGAATATATGCCGGATCATCTTTATACTTACCCAGGCGGGTCAACTGCAGGGTCAGGCATTCGGTAATATCGCGCGCGCCGACCCCAATCGGATCAAAATCGTGAATCACGCTGAGCACATACATCAGCGTCTCGATTGCCACCCCGGTCGTTTCCGCAAACTCTTCGAGGCTGCCGGTCAGATAGCCGTCATCGTCGATACTTCCAATCAGCAACTCGCCGACTTTGCATTCAGACTCGCTCAAATCCGAAAGGGTCAGCTGCTCAACCAAGTGTTCCTGAAGCAATACGGACTCGGTAATCGAATCCAGAAAAAACTGGCGGCGCGAGTCGTCAGCCTGAGAATAGGACTGCACCGAGCGGGTCTGACGAAAATAGTCGTTCCACTCCTCGTCCAGACGTGCCAGCGCAGCAAACTCCTGATCGAACTGATCATTCAAGTCACGCTCGACCTCCGCCGTGCCCGGCTCAACCTCCAGCTGTTCCATCCCCTTTTCGGGCGACTGCTCCAGCGTCGGATTTTGCTCCATCTCTTTTTTGGACGAGCGACCGCAGTTCAAGAATAGGTACCTGCAGAACTTCCAGCGACTGCCGCAAATGCGGTGCCAGTACCTGCTGCAACTCCTGTTTCTGACTTAGTGATAAAAATTGATCTGCCATATCTGCTCGTTTTAGCGGGTCAGTATTCGAGGATCATCCGCCGGGGTCAAATCAAATATTTTGCCTAAACATGACTTCTTTTCCCACAATTTGCATGCTACGACTTTTTTGAAATAAACGAGACCCTGAAGGACACATTTATGTTGGAACTTTGCGTACTCGCCAGCGGCAGTCGAGGAAACTGCATTTACGTTGGCGGAAAAAAAACTAAACTCATTATCGATGCCGGGCTCAGCGCCAAGCAGATCAAGCTGCGCCTTGAAGAAATCAAGGTTGATGCCGACATGCTGGATGCGCTCTGCATCAGCCACGACCATACCGACCACATCCAAGGCGCGCGGGTTATGCACCGCAAGCACAAGCTCGCGCTCTACTCCAACGGCGGAACCCTCGAAGGGATCTACCGCGCCGACGAGCGCAACCGTGAACTGCCGTGGAAAGTGTTCAGCACCGGCCACCCCTTTCAAGTGGGCGAATTTACGATCGAACCTTTTTCGGTACCGCACGATGCACTTGAGCCCGTCGGCTTTATTATTAAATCCGATCACGGCACCGTCGGCGTCGCCACCGACCTCGGCGTCGTCACCAATCTGATCCGCGAGAAACTGCGCCACTGTGAAGCACTGGTGCTCGAAACCAACCACTGCCCGAAAATGTTGCAGAACGCCGACCGTCCATGGTTTCTGAAGCAGCGCATCGCCGGCCGACAGGGCCACCTCTCCAACCCGGCCGCGGGCGAACTGGCCATTGAACTGGCCAAAGCCGGCAATCTGAAACATCTCTTTCTGGCGCACCTCAGCTCTGACTGCAACGACCCGAAAGTCGCCATGCACTCGATAAAAAGTGCGCTGAAAAAAGCGGACTGCGACCACATCAACGTCGAGATGACCCACCAGAACCAGATCAGCAATCTCTGGCGCACCGAAAACTAGCGCTCACTTTAAGGAGTAAAAAATGAAAGTTAACACCTCCCCCGCCCCGCTGGCCGAACAGAAAAAAGATGCCGTCATCGTGTTCTTCCAGGGCGAGTCCGCGTTGCTCCCTGCCGGGAACAGCGCCCTCAAAAAACTGAGTGCCGAATATGCCCAAGCCTCAGGCTTCAAGGGGCAGCCCGGGCAGGTCGCACTTTTCCCGAAGGTAGAGGGGATTGCCGCCTCGCAGCTGATTCTCGCCGGACTGGGCGAACCGAAAGATTTTTACAACGGGCTGCTTGAACAGGCCGCGGGCGCAGCTATTCGCGCCGGGCGTGCGGCTGGACTCAAATCATTCGCCGTTGCAGCCAACGTGAAAATCAAAGGGGTTGCCGAGGCAGACTACCAGCTGCTCGCCGGACGCGGCGCCTGCTGGGGTTCCTACGAGTTCTCCACGTTCAAAACGGCTGATAAAAAGAAAGCGGCCCCGACCCTGACCTTTGCCGGCAAAGTCGGTGATCGCACCGCAATCCAAAATGCCGAAGCACAGGGGATCTCCCTGCTCGACACCGCCGACCTCGCAAACCTGCCGGGCAATGAAGCGCCGCCGGCAAAAATCGCCGAGTGGGCTCAGGCCATGGCCGAAAAAAACGGACTGAGCTGTCAGGTGCTCGGAAAAGCCGAGCTCACCGAGAAAGGTTGCGGCGCCATCCTCGCCGTAGCCCAAGGCAGCGCGCAGGACGCAAAAATGATCATCCTCAAGCATGAGGGAGCCGACAAAACAGCCAAACCGATCGTGCTCGTCGGCAAGACCGTGACCTTTGATTCGGGCGGCATATCGCTCAAGCCCGGCAAAAACATGGGGTGGATGCGCTATGACAAATGCGGCGGCATGGCCGTACTCACAGCCATGCAGATGATCGCCCGCATGAATGTTAAGGTTCCGGTCATCGGCATTCTCGGTGCCGCTGAAAACATGCCGGGTTCCAATGCGACCCGTCCCGGCGACATCATCAAAGCCTACAACGGCAAAACCATCGAAGTGCTGAACACCGATGCCGAGGGGCGCCTCGTGCTCGCCGACGCGCTCGGCCTGGCCGGCGAAATGAAACCGGCGGCCATCGTCGATCTTGCCACACTCACTGGCGCCGTAATCGTCGCCTTGGGCTCCTCCGCATCCGCGGTGCTCGGCAATGACCAGAAATTGATTCAGAACCTGATCAAAGCCGGCGAGCATGCCGGAGAGCGACTCTGGCAGCTTCCGCTCTACAAAGACTATTCCGACGAAATGAAATCCGATTTCGCCGACCTGTCCAACCTCAGCAAATCCGGGGGCGCCGGCACGGCAACCGCCGCGGCGTTCCTGCAGGAGTTCGTACCCGAGAACATCCCGTGGGCTCACATAGACGTTGCCGGCACCGCCTGGCACCAGTCAGCAAAACCCCATCAGGGCCCCGGAGCAACCCTCTTCGGCTCGCGCCTGCTGGCACAGTGGATCGAGTCTCTCGGTTAGCAACAAATTCACCCGACAAAAAAAGCCCGCAACTGCGGGCTTTTTACATATAGAGATTCGGGATGGATTAATAGTGCGGCGGCTTTTCATTGCCACCAATCTCCGGCGACTCTTGCATCTCCTGCACCTTCTGCGCCAGTTGCTCCATCCGCAGAGCCATTTGCTGAAGCTCCTGCTGCTGGCGATAGATCTCTTTGCTCAGGTTGGCGATGGTTTCATCCTGCATCGCCACAAGCATTTCCAAATTCACAATTCGATCGTCCATTAAACCAACATTCCTTCGGCCACTTTGGCGGCCGTTTCCGCATCTGCCAGACGCTCAACAATCTTCAGGGCAAACTCAATCGCCGTGCCAGGGCCCTGACTCGTAATTAAATTCCCATCCTCAACCACGCGATCATCCAGCCGGTTCACGGAATCATCCATCATATCCTCAATGCCCGGATAGCAGGTGAACGGGCGCCCGTCGAGAATGCCGGCTTTATAGAGAGCCAACGCGGCCGCACAGATCGCCCCGATCAGCTTCTTATTCATCGCAAACTCACCGAGCGTTGTCTGCACGCCGTCGTGTTCGCACAACGCCTGCGTACCGCCCATACCGCCCGGCAAAATAATCATGTCGTAGTGAGAGGTATCAACTTCATCCCAAAGCGTATCCGGAATGAGATGAACATCGCGCGATGCAGTAATGATGCCCTCTTTGAGCCCGGCAATTGCGACCTCAATTCCGGCGCGGCGGAGCACGTCCGCCACGATAACCGCTTCCATTTCTTCACACCCGTCTGCCAACGGAATCAGGACCCGTGCCATTTCCTTCCCCTCCCACTCTTTTCCTCTCTTGACGCCTTGCGGATAAATCGGCTTACTTTCAGCCTTATTTTCGGCGATTGGAAATAGTTAACCGGAGCAACAATGACTGTCACGACAAATTCTTTGAATGAATCTGAGAACAACCGTTTTTTCCTGAAAACAGACTGGGCCTGTTTCTGGTTAACCTTTGCGATTTCATTACTCGTTTACACGCTCACACTGGCACCGACCGTAACGCTCGAAGATTCCGGGGAACTGATTGTCGCCTCCGACTATTTGGGCGTGCCGCACCCGCCAGGCTATCCGATCTGGACCGTACTGACCTGGCTGTTCCAGTGGATCTTCCACGGCGTTAAGTACCACGGCCACCCGAACCCGGCCTGGGGCGTAAACTTCTTCTCCGCCTTCACCGGCGCGATCGGTTGCGGCGCGGTGGCCATGCTGATCAGCTCCTCCGGCCGGGCACTGCTCGAGGCCTTCACCTTCTGCAAAAAGAACCTCGCCGAGAAAACGCGCGAGCATTTTGCGGGCTATGCCGGATTCAGCGCCGGCCTGCTGTTTGCCTTCACCCAGTGCATGTGGTCGCAGTCAGTGATTGCCGAAGTGTACAGCATGAACATCATGTTCCAGAGCCTGGTCCTGCTCTTGCTCTATCAGTGGACGCGCCAGCCCGGCAAAATGAACCCGCTCTACGCCATGGCCTTCCTGTTCGGCCTCGGCTGCACCAACCACCAGACCCTGATGTTCATGGGCCCGGCCATGGCACTGGCCATCCTTTTCATCGACCGGAAACTCTTCCGCGACTTCGCGGTAGTAGGCATCCTGCTGCTGCTGATGGTCGGCGCACAGAAACTGCTCGCGAACACGCCGAACAACCCGTGGCTGTGGGTTGCCGGGCCGTCCAAACCGGGATTCTGGGCCTGGACCGTCTACGCGCTGGCGATCCCGCTGCTCGGCCTGTTCCTGCCGAACGGTAAGAAGGTGTGCATCACCATTCTGCTGGTTTTCCTCGGCGCCGCGTTTTACGGTTACATGCCGATCGCATCCGAGCAAAACCCGCCGATGAACTGGGGCTACGCCCGCAGCTGGGAAGGGTTCACCCACGCCATCACCCGCGGACAGTACGAGCGTGTAATTTTGGCGGACGTATTCTCTCCGCGCTTTCTGAAACAGATCGGTATCTTCTGGCTCGACCTGCGCGCCCAGTTCTACTGGCCAATCGCGGTGCTGGCTGCCATCCCGCTCTTCTTCATGCCGAAACTGAAAAAGCGCGAAAATCTCTGGATCCTGACAACCATCATGGCTTTTATCGGCGTAAGCATCGTCTTCCTCGTGTTGCAGAACCCGAAAATGGATATCCAGAGCCGCTTCATTGCGCGCGTTCAGTACATCCAGTCGCACGCAATTTATTCAATCTGGATCGGCTACGGAATCCTGTTATTTATGGGCTCCCTTGAATCGATCGTTAAAAACAATAAGTTGACCAAAATCGCCGGCGTGACTCTGGTTGCCATTCTGCCGCTGGCACTGATTTATAAAAACTATCACGATGCCGAGCAGATCCGCATTACCGGCGGATCGGAAATGAACGGACACGATTTCGGCTGGCAGTTCGGTAACTGGCAGTTGCAGGGCGCGGAGGGCATCAAAACCGACCTGCAGGCCAAACACGGAGATGAGTTCGAGAAAATCTGGGCCCAGTACCCCGACCCGACTTGGCCGCCGCCGATGGACACCAACGCGGTCTTCTTCGGCGGAACCGATCCGGGCCGCTTTGTACCGACCTATATGATCTACAGCGCCAAGGTGCGCCCGGACATTTATCTGATCACCCAGAACGCGCTGGCCGACCGCACCTACATGAACACCATGCGCGATATGTACGGCGATCAGATCTGGATTCCGACTATACAGGACAGCGACCGCGCGTTCCGCGAATACGTCACAGCTGTACAGACGGGAAAAATTCAGGCGGATGCTGATATTCAGATCAAAAACGGCAAGGTAAACGTCCAGGGCGTCGGCGGTGTGATGAAAATCAACGCCCTGCTCAGCAAAGAGATTTTCGACAGGAACCAGTTCATCACGGAGCCGAAAACCGACGAGAAAACCCGCCCGGCCGCAGCGGCCGTCGTGCCGGAAGATCCGCCGGCCGGCATGCCGAAAACGCGCGCTTTCTATATTGAAGAGAGCTACCCGATGCCGTGGATGTACCCCTACCTCACACCGCACGGACTGATCATGAAGCTCAACAACGAGCCGACACCGCTCACAAAAGAATTGATCGCCAAAGACCGCGCTTTCTGGAACTGGTACACGGCCTACCTGATGAGTGACGAGAAGTTTATCCGCGACATCACCGCCCGCAAAACGTTCAGCAAGCTGCGCAATTCCATTGCCGGCATGTATCAGACACGCGGAAGGCTGAAAGAGGCCGAGTATGCCTACAAGCAGGCGATCGAACTCTACGACCTCTCCCCTGAATGCAACTACCGATTGGCCACACTCCTGCAAAAGAGGGGCCGCTACGATGAGGCGATCGAACTGATACAGAGCCTGTACAACAAAGACTCGCTCAACCAGCAGGTCAAAATATTCCTCGACAGGCTGAAAAAAGAAAAAGGGCTCTCTGAGCAGCTCAAGCAGCTGGAAGTCCGCCAGGCGAAGGGTGAAAAGGTTCCGGCAATGCAACGGTTCAGCCTCTACGTTCAACTCGGCCGGATACAGCAGGCAACCCACCTGGCCAACCAGATCCTGAAAGAGCCGAAACCAAACCCGCAAAATCTACTGAATCTGGCGATGTTCTTTGAGCGGCAGCGTAACCTGAACGGAACGGCGGACGCATTGCGCAAAATCTTGGAACAGCAGCCGAACAACGCGGATGTCCGGGTAATGCTGGCTGCCATATTTTCACGAATGGGTCGTACGGCAGAGTGTATGGATGAGTTGCGCCAGATTGTGGCGACCGGCGGAGAGCAGTGGAAATTAAAACTGCAGCAGGATCAGCGTTTGGCGCGTCTGCGCAAGCTGCCGGAATTCAAAAACCTGACCCGCATCGCCCCCTCTACCCTGGCCCCCTTTATGAAATAATATGAAAACTATGAAAACAGACGACTTCAACTTTGACCTTCCCGAAGAACTAATCGCGCAGAAACCAGCCGAACGCCGGACCGATGCGCGCATGATGGTGCTACACCGCGATACCGGCAAAATCGAACACCGCCGCGTGCATAACATCACCGAATACCTCAACGGCCCGGACCTGCTGGTGATGAACAACACCAAGGTCATTCCGGCGCGCATTTTCGGCGAAAAGGCGGATACCGGCGGCAAAGTGGAACTGCTGCTGCTCGAAGAGATCGAGCCAAGCGTCTGGCTGTGCCTGATGAAAACCTCCCGCCGCCCGAAACCGGGCGCGCACATGAATTTCTGCAACGGCGAGCTGGATATCGAAATGCTGGAAGACGGCGAACAGGGCCGTTGCCTGCTGCGCTTCAGCTCCGAGCGCCCGTTGCTGGAGCTGCTTGACGAAAGCGGTGTCCCCCCGCTCCCCCCTTATATCGCCCGCAAGACTCGGAGCGAAGATCAGCTCACCCGCGATAAGGAGCGCTACCAGACCGTATTTGCCGAAGTGCCGGGTGCTGTAGCCGCCCCGACGGCCGGACTCCACTTTTCCGACGACCTGCTGGCGCAACTGCGCGGCCAGGGCGTAAACCAGTCCATGCTGACGTTGCACGTCGGGATCGGAACCTTCCGCCCGGTCGATGCGGAAATCATTACCGATCACAAAATGGACGAAGAGCGCTACCTCGTATCCACAGACTCGCTGGAGCAGATCAAGCAGTCGAAGGATAAAGGCGGGCGCACTGTAGCGGTCGGCTCGACCTCCGTGCGGACGCTCGAAACCGTGGCAGGCGAATTTAAAAAGCAGAGCGAAGCCGGGGAATTTGAGGCACTGCAGGGACGCACGGATATTTTCATCTATCCGCCCTACGACTTCAAAATGGTGGACGCAATTGTAACCAACTTCCACCTGCCAAAATCCACCCTGCTGATGATGATGAGTGCTTTTGCCGGCCGCGACTTGATGCTCAAGGCATACGAAGAAGCGATCCGCGAAGGGTACCGATTCTACAGTTACGGCGACTGCATGCTGATTCTTTAATGACAAACCCGGCGGCATAAGGCTCCAGATTATGAAAAAAATGATGAACACAATTTTCTGGGGCCTCATGCTTACAGGCTTCAGCGCCCAAGCATTGCTGCCGTGCGAGACAGTCCTGCTGGTGAACACCAACTCGCAGGACTCGCTTAAAATCGCGGCTAATTTCGCCGCAATGCGCAAGCTTCCGCAGCAGAACATCATTCACCTCGGAGCCGATGAGACCCAACACCAGATCACGCAGGAGAAGTTTGCCGAGCAGGTCTGGGAGCCGGTTCAGAAGGAACTGAAAGAACGCGGACTGGACGGACATGTGCTGGCGTGGATCTATTCGGCCGGGTTCCCGTACCGCGTTAAAACAACCGCGGGAAAAATGTCGATTACCGGCCTGACCTTCACTCGCAACACGGTGCCGGAGAAGCGAAAAGTCGGCAAAGTGTCCACCATGATCTATTTCTCGCCACTCTTCCGCGGCCCGGGCGATACCCAGGAGCAGCAGGCGAAGATCACCCTGTCGCTGGATCGATTCAAACAAGGGCTGAAAAATAACATGCCGATCCCGGCAATGATGCTCGGCTACACCGGCAAGCACGGCAATACCGTCGAGGAAGTGATCGAGTCTCTCAAAAACGGACTTAGGGGCGACAATACGCGGCCCGCCCGGGGTGTTCATTTCGTCAAAACCAGCGACCTGCACCGTTCTGCACCCCGCGAATGGCAGTTCAACCCGGTGCAACTGGAACTGGCCGAGCGCACCATTGAAGCCACAACCACCACCAACTTTCCGGCCCACGCTGAAAACACCTGGGGCCTGATGACCGGCCAGGCACATATCGTAACCGAAAAGATCCCGACCTTTGTGCCGGGGGCGATGGCCGATCACCTGACCAGTTTTGCAGCCACCTTTGACAAAAACGAGCAGACGAAGTGCTCAGAATGGATTCGCGCGGGTGCAACAGCCACCGCCGGAACCGTGACCGAGCCCTACTCCATCTGGTGGAAATTCCCGCACGCCCGCTTTTTCACGCACTATTCGCACGGATGCACGATCCTGGAAAGTTTTGCACAATCGATTCTGAACCCGACCCAGACCCTCTGTCTCGGCGAACCGTTCTGCCGTCCGTGGCGCTCTGGATTGGGCGTAAAGCTCATCGGCTTCCCGCGTACACCCATCAGCGAAGAAAGAACCGTCACCGCGCTTTGTCACCCGCAGCCCCGACACCCGATGAAGTACACGTTTTTTATAGACGGCAAACAGGTGCAGGCCGAATCCCCCAACGCCAGCCTCCGAATCAACCCGGCAGGCCTGAGCGATGGTTATCACGAATTCTGCGCCGTCGCCAAAGTCGA
>JBHORO010000020.1:0-26912 GCA_042566005.1 Verrucomicrobiota bacterium | reverse complement strand
GTGCGTAGTCGGCCAGCATCGGGGTCGGGGCAAAGCCGCAGTTGATCAGGTTCAGGCCGGCCTCTTGAACGGCAAAGCCCACCGCGCCCAGAATGCGGGGAGAGCTGCTGCGGAAGTCGCCTGCAATGCAGACCGCCTCGGCCACGCCCTCCTGTTGCAGGTACATCACGTAGGCTTTTGTGTAGAGATAGCATTCGAGATCCGTCATTTCCGTGACCAGGCCGCGCACGCCGCTGGTTCCAAATTTCAGCGCCATATTTCCTCCGGGGATAAAATGATTTAAACCAGCGGGCGGTTAAGCCAGCAGTTTTTTCAGCGTCCAGGCCATATTCTGGCCGAGCTTTTTGGCGATTTGCACGCCTTCATTGTCGTTCGCTTCAACCGCACCGGCCGGGCCGCCGTAGCCGTCGTTCCAGTAGCTGGAGCCTACCACCAGCATTTCGTTGATCAGGAAAAAGTGGTTCATTGAATCGAATGTGTGAATCGCGCCGCCGCGTCGTGCCGCCACTACGCCCGCGCCGACTTTGCGCTGCAGCTCCTGGTTCGGACGCAGGACGTAACCCGCCCGGTCGATCAGGGCCTTCATCTCAGACGTCAGGTCGGCGAAGTAGGTCGGGGAGCCGAGCAGAATACCGTCCGCCTCGCGCATTTTATCGAGGTAGCTGTTCAGCGGGTCCTCATCCATCACGCAACGTTTTTTGCCGGTTTCGCGGCACCAGCAACACGCCGTGCAGCCGCGCAGAACCTGTCCGCCGACCTGGATCAGTTCCGTTTCAAAACCCTCCGCCTCGAGTTCCGCGAGTGCGGTTTTCAGCAAAAACTCCGTGTTGCCGCCCTTGCGCGGGCTGCCGTTGAATGCGACCACTTTCATAAAAATCTCCCTCATGTTCGTCAAAAGCTTGGAGCATACGAAAGTGTGTCATGTGTGGCAATCTTGATTAAAGATTGTGCGGGGAAATCAGGGGCACAAAGCGGACGGCCATTTCGCAGTGTTTGGTGAGGGTGCCGTCGAGCTCTTTGTGGACCGTCTCAAGGTACTGCACGCTGTGGCTCGGACCGACGGGGATGACCAGAGTGCCATCCGTTTGAAGCTGCTCAATCAGCGGCTTCGGGATGATCTCCGGTGCAGCGGTAACGATGATGCCGTCATACGGGCCCGCCGCCCGCCATCCGTTCCAGCCGTCGCCGAGATGAACGTGCACGTTATCATAACCGAGTCCACTCAGGTTTTCGCGCGCCAGTTCGACGAGCTCCGGAATGCGTTCAACCGTGTGGACCTCTTTGGCGATGCGCGAGATGATCGCGGCCTGATAACCGCAGCCCGCGCCGATTTCGAGGATTTTATCGCCCGGCAGAACCTGCAGCATCTGGGTCATGATCGCGACAATGAATGGCTGGGAGATGGTCTGGTTATAACCGATCGGGAGCATCGTAGGCGTTACGGTACATTTCGGGCGGGATAAACTCTTCCCGCGGAACAATGCGCATGGCCCGCAGAACTTCCGGGTCGTGTACGCCTCTTGCTTCCAGATGCTCCTTAAGCATCCGTTCTTTTGCGGCAGTAAGCATATCCCACTCCTCACCCATATTATACGCTTCGGCAGGATACGAAAAAAGCGGGCATTGTGCCCGCTTTTTGCATTCGTTCTGTCGCCGGTTTTTAGAACTGGGACAGGAAACGGATGTCGTTTTCGTAGAGGTGACGGATGTCGGTGATGCCGAACATGATCATGGCGATACGCTCAATGCCCATGCCGAAGGCGAACCCGGTCACGTCGTACTGGTCGTAGCCCACGTTTTTGAAGACGTTCGGGTCGACCATGCCGGCGCCCATGATTTCGATCCAGCCGCTGTTTTTGCAGACGCGGCAACCTTTACCGCGGCAGACGTGGCAGGTGAAGTCGACTTCCACGCTCGGCTCGGTGAACGGGAAGAAGTGCGGGCGGAAGCGGATGTTTACGTCCGGGCCCATCATTTCGCGTGCAAAGTGCGAGAGCGTGCCTTTGAGGTCGGCCATGGAAACGTTCTGGTCGACATACAGGCCTTCCACCTGGTGGAAGTTGGCGCTGTGGGTTGCGTCTGGCGTGTCGCGGCGGTAGCAGCGGCCGGGCGCGATGATGCGGATCGGCGGCTTGTGCGCGTTCATGTAGCGCACCTGTACCGGTGAAGTGTGACAACGCATCAGGTCGCCGCTGTTCAGGTAGAACGTGTCCTGCATATCGCGGGACGGGTGATCCGCTGGCGTGTTGAGTGCGTCAAAGTTGTTGAATACCGTCTCAACGTCCGGACCGTCGGCTACGGAAAAGCCGAGCGTCTGGAAGATTTCGTTAATGCGGTTGATGATCTGGCTGATCGGGTGCTGTTTGCCGAGGCCGTTCCACTCGCCGGGGCGGGTGAGGTCGAATCCGTCGTCTTTTTTCGCGCCGCCCGCACCTTCGAAGGAGCCTTTGCGCTCTTCAATGAGGGCGCCGAGCTCGACTTTAATGGCGTTGGCGTTTTGGCCGTAGGCGCGCTTTTCTTCGTTCGGAACGTTTTTGATGTTGGCCATGACATCGATCATCAAGCCTTTGCGTCCGAGATATTTAATGCGCACCGCTTCGAGTGCCTGAGCATCGGCTGCGGCGTTGGCTTCAGCCAGCGCGTCTTCTTTAATTTTAACTAAATCCTGAGCGTTCATGCGGTTACCCGTTTCCTGTTGTGTTCAAAGGGGTGAATTTTTAGCGGAGAGGCTTTGCGGTTGCAAGGAGTTAACCGTGCAATTCTATTGCGCTGCGGGCGGGGCGTTGCTTAAATGATCAGCTTATGGTTGAAGGAAAAGCGACAGTTCAGAACGAGGCAGGGATTCATTGTCGGCCGACAGCGGTGATTATCGGAGAGGCCGCAAAGTATGACGGCGCCATCACCGTGATCAGTGAACGCGGCTCGACTACGTTGGGTTCTGCGTTGGAAATGATGATGCTGGCACTGGTTCAGGGAACTCAGGTCACCATCCAGGTTGACGGTCCGGACGAGGACGCCACGCTGAAACAATTTGTTGACCTGTTTGAATTCCACTTCGACTTTCCTTCGCGGGATGAATAGACCATAAACTCCCTCCAGACAGAGGTGTTCGCGTCTGTCATCCGACCTTTGCTTACGTTGCCGTTCTGTTGCTGTGTCACTTGGGACCCACACCGTGGGTGCTTGTGCCTGATTAAAAAGTAAGCCTTTTTTAAAGTACTCCTGCGCGGTATCATTGCGGCCTGAACAGAGGGGCTGGGCCATGGAAGTGATTGCTAAAATCAAAGACGTTTTTCTCGGGGTATGGTGTGTCTTGAACGAGATGTCGCCGTATCTGTTGTTCGGATTTCTGATGGCCGGGATCCTGTCGGTGCTGGTTTCGCGCGATTTCGTCGAACGTCACCTCGGCGGCCGTGGCTTGAAAGAGATCGTGAAAGCCGCGTTGATGGGTGTGCCGATGCCGCTCTGCTCGTGCAGTGTGATTCCGGTGACTGCCGGGCTTCGCCGGCACGGCGCCAGCAAAGGTGCGACTACTTCATTTCTGGCATCCACCCCGCAGACCGGAGTCGACAGTATTGCGGTGACCTACAGTCTGCTCGGCGGAGTATTCACGTTGTTCCGTGTGGTGGTCGCATTTGTGACCGGGCTGTTGTGCGGCACAATGGTGGAGGCTTTTTCAAAAACCCATGACGAAAAGGGGGTTGTCGATGAAGAGCATTGCAGTTGTTGCAGTGCGGAGGCCAAAAAGAAGTCGGCCCTGCGCCGTATGTTTGAGTACGGCTTCATTAATCTGCCGCAGGATATCGGTCTGGCGCTGTTGCTCGGTGTGCTGATTTCTGCGGTGCTGGGTGCGCTGGTGCCGGAGAACTATTTTGCCGACACATTCGGCTCCGGTATTTTGACGATGCTGGTGATGTTGCTGATCGGTACGCCGCTCTACGTCTGCTCGACCGCCTCCATTCCGATTGCGATGGCCTTGATGCAGATGGGGGTTTCTCCGGGCGCCGCGCTTGTATTTTTGATCAGCGGACCTGCTACCAATGCGGCTACGTTATCGACCATGTGGAAAATGATCGGTCGTCGCTCGACGCTCATCTATCTGGCAAGTCTCTTCGTCTGCGCTCTCGGCGCAGGTCTGCTCTTTGACGCGCTGCCGTATGCGGCCGAGACTGCCGAGCATGCCCATATGCACGATGAGGCCGGCGGCTGGTTTAAACTCCTCTGTACCGTAGCGCTTTTGCTCTTGCTGCTGGTCACCAACCTGCCGAAGAAAAAAGCGCATGCCCACGATTAGGACGGGGCAGGGACGGCTCCCCGAGCCGTCCGAGTGCGATTTCGGGCAATCCTTATTTTATTTCGACGGAATCGATCTGCAGCTTGGTGCGTTCTTTTGTGCCCGGCCGGGTGATGTCGATGTTTTTGACCATCCAGAAACCCTCTTGCACCTTTTTGATGCTTACAACGCGCATGTTGCGCTGTTTGTTTCCGTCTTTGCCGTACATCGCCGCCTCGATCATCATGCCGAGTTTCATGTCGATCCAGACGCGCACTTTGCTCAGGTCCTGTTCTGTTGCCGGGGCGGGAATGTCGATTACGTAGGCACTGCGCCCTTTTTTGGATGTGTAGTCGACCAGTTTGGCGTTCGGCCACCAGAAGAAGGAGAGTGAAAGGTCGGCCCAGCTGATGTCAGTCTCGCCGATCTTCGAGAGCGGGTCCGGCATTGCAGCGGGCGCAAGCTCGGCGCCGCTGAAAAACTGGTACCCGGGTTGACCCCGTTCCGGAAAGGTTACGGTCAGTCGCTGTTGCAGGTCGCTGTCGCGGTCGCTGATGCTGTAAGTCGCGCGGTTTTTACCCCATTCGAGCAGCATCTGTACCGGATACTTATTCTTCGGGAAGTTGTTGGCCGCTTTGACATACAGGGTGCCGTCGATCTGCATCGGTGCCTGCGGGAGGTGGGAGCGCGCAAAGTCGAGCACCGCCTCCGCTGAACCAAGTGCTACAAGCGGTTCATTCGCCTGCGTATTTAGAGCCAGTGCAGTTGCTCCGAGAAAAGTAATCCATTGTTTTCGTGTCATCAGATTTGCCGTTTTTTGTTTAACGTAAAGTCGCTCCGGCGCGAAGCGGGTGTCGGTTGCTTTGCGGCTGTTTCGACTTTGCGTTGGTTATCTATTTATTTTTAGCCGGAGCCTTTTTCTTGGCGGGCGCTTTTTTGGTTGTTTTGGTTTTTGCGTAGAATTCCTCGGAAATCTTGAAGGCGTATCGCAGGGCCTCGTCGATCGAGCTGACGAATTTGAAGGTGACCTTCTCCTGAACTTCTTTCGGAATATCGATCAGGTCCTTCTTGTTTTTCATCGGCACGATGATGTGTTTGATGCCTGCGCGTGCCGCGGCTAACACTTTTTCCTTCAGTCCGCCGATGGGCGTAATTTTGCCGCGCAGCGTGATTTCACCGGTCATCGCCAGGTCCGGACGGATCGGGCGGTTGGTGAACATGGAAACCAGTGCCAGCGTCATCGCAAAACCGGCGCTCGGGCCGTCTTTTGGGATCGCGCCTTCCGGGACGTGGATGTGGATGTCGAATTTGTTTTCCGGATCTTCCTCGGCATTGAAGCGTTTGCCGTTGGTTCGGATGTAGCTCAGGGCCGCGCGCGCGGATTCCTTCATTACCTCACCCAGTGAGCCGGTGAGGATCAGCTGGCCGTCGCCCGGCATCTGCGTGGCTTCGACAAACAGGATGTCGCCGCCGACCGGGGTCCAGGCCAGTCCGGTAACCACGCCCGCGCCGACTTTCTGTTCGGCCACGTCCTGATCAAATTTAATCGGGCCGAGGAAATCGCGCACTTTACGTTCGGTAATTTGAACCGAGCGGCGTTTGCCTTCGGCGTATTTGCGCGCTACTTTGCGGCAGCAGTTGGCGATTTCGCGTTCGAGGTTTCGTACGCCCGCTTCGGCGGTGTAGTTTTCGATGATTTTTTCGAGCCCTTCATCCACAAATTTAACCGCGGATTTCGGCAGCCCGTGTCCTTCGATCTGTTTCGGGATCAGGTAGCGCTCGGCGATCTGCTTTTTCTCGAGTGTGGTGTAGCCGGAGATTTCGATCACTTCCATCCGGTCGAGCAACGGATCCGGGATTGTGTCGAGCATGTTGGCTGTTGTGATGAAGAGCACCTGCGAGAGGTCGAAATCCACGTCCAGATAGTTGTCGCGGAAGGTGCCGTTCTGTTCCGGGTCGAGCACTTCCAGCAGGGCGTCCGACGGGTCGCCGCGGAAGTCCGCGCCGACTTTGTCGATTTCGTCGAGCATGATCACCGGGTTGCGGGTGCCCGCACGCTTGATGCTCTGGATGATGCGCCCGGGCATTGCCCCGATATAGGTGCGGCGGTGGCCGCGGATTTCGGCTTCGTCGTGCATGCCGCCCAGCGACATGCGGATAAATTCACGGCCCAGTGCCTGCGCTACGGATTTTCCGAGCGAGGTTTTGCCGACACCCGGCGGTCCGACCAGACAGAGGATCGGGCCTTTCAGATCTTTTTTCAGTTTGAGCACGGCGAGGTATTCCACGATGCGCTCTTTGACTTTTTTGAGACCGTAGTGTCCTTCGTCCAGAATTTGGGCGGCTTCGATGATTTCGAGGTGATCCTCGGTCATGTTCTGCCACGGAAGTTCGGTCAGCCAGTCAAGGTAGGTGCGGATCACGCCGTATTCCGGCGATGCCGACGGAATCGCGGCCAAGCGGTCCTTCTCTTTTCGCCCGACTTTCAAGGCTTCTTCGCTCAGGCCGGCGGTCTCGAGTTTTTCCTCGATCTCTGCCAGCTCAGCCTGCTGCTGATCCTGCTCGCCCAGTTCGGCACGGATGGCCTTCATCTGTTCGCGCAGGAAGTATTCGCGCTGGGTTTTGGAGAAGGTATCGCTGACCTCCTGCTGGATTTTGCTGCCCAGCTTAAGCACCTCGTACTCTTTATTAAGCAGTTCGGAGAGTTTGGACATGCGCTTGTCGACATTGCGTTCGGCCAGCAGGTCCTGTTGGGCTTCGGCGCTGATATTCAGGTTCGCCGCGATCAGGTCGCTCAGGCGTCCCGGCTCCCCCGTATTGAAGACGGCCACTTTCAGCTCGTCCGGAATAGTCGGTGTCATGGTGATGACTTCCTGGAAGCGGTGCGATGCGTTGCGCGCCATGGCATCCAGTTCTACGGATTCCTCTTCGAGTTCCTCGACCATGTCATAGCGGGCCAGCAGGTAGTTGGGGGACGGCTCGAACTGCTGAATTTTGCAGCGTGAAAGGCCCTCGACCAGAATATGAATAGATCCGTCCGGGAAGTTCAGCATTTTCAGGATGTGGCCGACGCACCCGAATGTGTAGATATCGTTCGGGCCGATCTGGTCGTCCGGTTTATCCTCTTTCTGCAGGCTGCCGATAAAATACTGGGCGCCGCCGGAGATATCTTCGACCAGTTTTTTTGAGCGGTCGGTCTGAACTACCAGCGGAGTGATCATGTTGGGGAAAAGCACAAAGTTGTTCAGGGGCAGAACCGGCAGAACTTCCGGGACATTACCCTTTTCTTCCTGGTTCAGCATTTCCATGATTTCAGCGGCCACTTTCGGCGCTTCGGTTTGTTCGCGAATCTTTTTCTTCTTCTGTTCCATTGAAATTGTTTTCCTCTTTTCGGTGAATCTATGCCAACCCGGAGCGGGTTGCAAATCACTACACAGCGCAAAAGCCCATCACCTTAATAGGTAAGGCGGTGGCTTTCCATCCATTTTTGGGTTTTCAACTCCGTCTCCTTTCTGCATCCTTTGCACCAATTCAGGAGAAAACGATGAACAGCACATTTGGTGAATTATTTAAGGTAAGCACATTCGGCGAATCCCACGGCGTGGCCGTCGGCGCAATCGTGGATGGTGTGCCCGGCGGAATCCCGCTGACAGAGGCCGATATTCAGACGCAGCTTACGCGTCGCCGCCCCGGTCAAAGCGAAGTCAGTACGCCGCGTGATGAGGCGGATGCAATTCAGATTCTTTCCGGTGTGGAAAACGGCGTAACGCTTGGCACTCCGATCGGCCTGCGCGTTAACAATAAAACGCAGCGCCCCGGTGACTATACCGAGATGAGTAAAGTGCCGCGCCCCTCGCATGCCGACTATACGTACCAGATGAAATACGGAATCCGTGCGGCCAGTGGCGGCGGACGCTCCAGTGCGCGTGAAACCATCGGGCGTGTGGCTGCCGGTGCCATTGCTGAGAAAATGCTGAAAGAACGTTACGGCGTGGAAATCGTTGCTTATGTATCACAAGTCGGTGATGTCAGCATGGGTCACGACAGCTGGAAGCTGGATGTGACGCGTGAAGAGGTTGATAAAAACGTGATGCGCTGCCCGGATCAGGAAATCGCCGAAAACATGAAGCAGGCCGTAATGGACGCCAAGGCGGATCACGACTCCATCGGCGGTGTGGTTACTTGCATCTGCCGCAATGTGCCGGTTGGTTTAGGGGAACCCATTTTTGATAAGCTCGATGCGATGCTGGCGCATGCCATGCTTTCGCTGCCCGCCTGCAAAGGATTTGAAATCGGCTCCGGCTTCTGCGGCGCGCGCATGCGCGGCTCCGAACACAACGACCCGTTCGTCAAAAAAGGCGACCGGATCGGCACTAAGACCAATTACAGCGGCGGTGTGCAGGGCGGCATCAGTAATGGTGAACCGATCATCTTCCGCGCGGCTTTCAAGCCGGTAGCAACGATCGGTATCGAGCAGCCGACGGTTGATTTTGACGGCAATGAAGTGCTTTTGGAGGCCAAAGGTCGTCATGATCCGTGTGTTGTAGCTCGTGCTGTGCCGATTGTGGAAACCATGGCGGCGCTGGTACTTGCAGATCTTGATTTGCGTCAGGAGTACCGCCGCGCGTGGATGAAATAGTTTTTTGTAGAAAAAAGGGTTGAAATATTTTCAGACAAAGGTACCTTACGTGACCTTTCAACGAGTTGGTGATTGTAGCTCAGTTGGTTAGAGCGCCTGGTTGTGGCCCAGGAGGTCGCGGGTTCAAATCCCGTCTTTCACCCCACTTTTTTGAAATACGAAATGAGTCGAGATCAGTAATGACCTCGGCTTTTTTTGTGCACGGATGCAGGAGGGCTTTTCTTGGTGTGTCGCAGGCGGCGCGCTGAGTTCCGTTGCGCTATGGCTTGTTTTGGCCTTCCTTTTAATGCCTCTTGCTTAGTGTCTAATTATGGGCTAGAAGTTGCTCTGCTAATGAAAGGATTTTGTGATGAGCGGCGATAAGAGATTGGAAAAGATTCAGCAGGTGGCGCAGGAACTGATGCCGCTGTACAGCCAGAGCGGCAAGGATCGTCCGGACGCGGTATTGAGCTGTGCGCCGAACGCCGATCGCGTGGTTGAGGCGCTGAATGTGTTTTTGATGGTAATGTTGCCGGGGCATAGTCACGAGGCCAGCGAGCAGAGTCGTGACCTTGAGCCGTTTTTGACCACAAAGCTCGAGGAGGGGGCATTACTGTTGCGTCCAGAGCTTGAGTTGGCCCTTCCGTTCCGGTGGAAGGGCGAGGCGGCGACGCGCGGCGGGGCAGTGGCCGAAGAGGAAAATGCGGCCGAGGTGGCCGAGGCGGCGTTGCTGCAGTTTATTTCCCGTCTGCTGGACGTGCGTAATATGCTGATTGATGACGTGCGCGCGGCGTATAATGGCGATCCGGCGGCGCTGAGTTTTGCGGAAGTGAAAGTGACCTATCCGAGTATTATGGCGATTGCGACGCACCGTTTGGCGCATGAGCTGTATAAGTTGGGTATTCCGATTGTGCCGCGCATTATGAGTGAGCACATCCACAGCCTGACAGGAATCGATATTCATCCGGGCGCGACGATCGGGCGCGGCTTCTTTATCGATCACGGCACCGGCGTGGTGGTTGGCGAGACAACGCATATCGGGAATAACGTGAAGCTGTATCAGGGGGTAACTCTTGGGGCGAAAAGTTTTCCGATGGATGAATTCGGTAATCCGATTAAGCATGTGCAGCGCCATCCGACGGTTGAGGACGGGGTGGTGGTGTATGCCAATGCCACGATTCTTGGCGGGGATACGGTAATAGGGCGCAACTCTATAGTCGGGGGCAATGTGTTCCTGATGAAGAGTGTGCCGCCGGGAAGCACGGTGACTCGTCCGGCGGAAGGACTGCGTATTAATCAGAAGAACCGCGACATTGCTGACTGTTCCCGGTGCGAAAAGGCGTGCGGGGAGTGTAAGGACGATGGTGAAGGGGTGGGCAAATAGGATTGCGACGTTGATTTGCGGGTTGAGCTACTTTTCTTGAGAAAAAGGCTTTACTCGGTTTCGACGCTTCCCTATAAAGTCCCCTCTTTGCTCGGAGAGAGAAAACAATTTTAGAAATTAGGGGTTTATTATGCCTAAGATGAAGACAAGAAAATCGATCGCTAAGCGATTCAAAAAAACTGCATCAGGTAAACTGAAGTGCTGGCACATGGGCGGCTCTCATATCCTGACGAATAAGAGTCGTAAACAGAAACGTAAGCTGCGCGGAAGCCAGATGGTTGACAAGGCCGATGTTAAACGCCTCGTCAAATTCATGCCGTACAGCTAAGCAATTTATAGAAGTTCAGGAGGATTGAAAAATGCCAAGAGCAACTAACGCTCCCGCTTCTCGTCGTCGCCGCAAAATGCGCCTGAAACAGGCTCGCGGTTTCCGTGGATCACGCTCTAAGCTGTTCCGTCAGGCGACTGAGAACGTCGATCGCGCAATGGCGTTCAGCTACGTCGGGCGCAAACAGAAGAAACGTCAGTATCGTCGTCTTTGGATCGCTCGTGTAAACGCAGCGTGCCGTGCAAACGGAATGCGCTACAGTCGTTTCATCGAGGGTCTGACTAAGGCCGGCATCGCGTTGAACCGCAAGATGCTGTCTGAAATCGCGATTCACGACGAAGCAGGTTTCGCAAAAATCGTTGAAGCAGCTAAAGCCCAGCTCGGCTAAAGCTTGCCCATCGATTCGAGAAGGCCGGATTTTATCCGGCCTTTTTTTGTGCCCGCACGGCGCGGAATAATTAAACTGACAGGAATTCGTTTGCTTATTGGGCCGCTTTTTCTAAGCTGTCCAGATGTCTTTAATTTCCACCAGACTCGGATCCTTGTTGGCGCGGACAAACTTGTTGCGCGATGATCAGATCGAAGAACTGCTCGCCTTTCAGCGCGAGAACCACTGTTTGTTGATCCCGGCGCTTGAAAGCCTCGGTGCGGCAAGCGAGGAGGATTTCCTGCAGGCACTGGCCGCGGCGATGTCTATCCCTTATATGCGGCTGGTTGATGCCGAGATTGACGCCGACGTGCTTCAGCTTCTGCCCACCAAGGCGGTCTTTCAGTATAATGTTGTTCCGGTTGCGGCTGACGAAAGCACGCTGACGGTTGCCGTCAACGAGCCATTCCGTCCCGGAATGATTGATGCATTGCGCCTGGCAAGTGGGCGTAAAATTAAGCTGGTGCTCAGTACGCACGATGAGTTGGCTCAGGCCGTTAAAACCTTCTTTGGTGTCGGTGCGGATACGCTCGACACGATGATGGCCGAAGATCGTATCGATCTCCGTGCCGAAGAGAGTCTGCTGAAGGTGGATCTGACCGAGCTCGATCAGGAGGCGTCGGTTGTAAAATTTGTGAATCAGATTATCTGGGAGGCGCATCAGGAGCGCGCGACGGATATTCATCTCGAGCCGATGGAGACGGATCTGCGTATCCGTTACCGTATTGACGGCGTGCTGCACAATGCGCCGGTTCCGCCCCAGATTAAGCGATTCCAGTCTGCTATTATTTCCCGCATTAAAGTGATGGCCAATATGGACATTGCGGAAAAGCGCCTGCCGCAGGATGGCCGTATCAGTCTGCGCGTTAAAGGCGAAGAGATCGACGTGCGTGTTTCCACCATGCCGACCGTGTACGGCGAAAGCGTCAGCTTGCGCCTGTTGTTGCGCGGCGGCGGCCTGATCAGCATGAAAAAGCTGGGGCTCTCGGAGCGGGATGCGACTCTGCTGGAGCATATGATTGTCAAGCCGCACGGTATTCTGCTGGTGACCGGGCCGACCGGCTCCGGTAAATCCACCTCGCTATATGCCTGGCTGCACACAATCAATACCGGCGACAAGCGCGTGATGTCTGCCGAGGATCCGATCGAGTATGAAATGGCCGGCGTCAATCAGGTGCAGATGCGCCCTGAAATCGGGCTCGATTTTGCGCACGCATTGCGCACGTTTCTGCGACAGGATCCCGACGTGATCATGGTCGGTGAGATTCGTGACCGCGAAACTGCTGAAATCTCCATCCGCGCGGCGCTGACCGGTCACTTGGTCTTCAGCACGTTGCACACGAACGATGCTCCGGGTGCGGTAGCCCGTCTGTTGGATATGGGGCTTGAGCCGTTCCTGGTTGCCTCGTCGGTTGAGGGGATTGTTGCCCAGCGCCTGGTGCGTCGCTTGTGCGACGAGTGCAAGGCTTCGTGGGATGGGAACCGCGAGTTGCTTGAGCGCGAGGGTTTCCCGGTTGAAAAGCTGGAGGACCATGTGATTTATCAGGCCGTCGGCTGTGATGCCTGTCACAGAACCGGCTTTAAAGGCCGGACGGGGCTTTTTGAAATTATGACCATGACCGATGACATTCGCCCGCTCGTGGTCGGCCGTGCCTCGGCCAGTGAAATAAAAAACCGCGCGCTTGAGCTCGGAATGCGTAGTTTGCGCGATGACGGCTGGACGAAAGTGCTTGCCGGTGCCACGACGGTCGAGGAGGTGCTGCGCGTCTCCAGCGAAGAAGAGTCGATGGAGTAAAAAAACCGCCCCTGACGAGCGGTTTTGCAAGCGCGCCGGTTTTCCGTCGCGTTTTTTATTTTGTTTAACGAAGGGTGCGTTCGGCAGCTTCGATGGTGTTGTTCAGCAGCATCGTAATCGTCATCGGGCCGACACCGCCGGGAACCGGGGTGATCGCGGATGCGACTTCCGCACACGCTTCGTAGTCCACGTCGCCTTTCAGGCGGTAGCCGCGTTTGGCGGTTGCGTCTTCGACGCGGTTTACGCCGACGTCGATGACTACCGCGCCTTCTTTGACCATGTCGGCGGTGACGGTGTTCGGGCGCCCGACAGCGGCGATGATGATGTCCGCCTGCTTAACCATCTCGGCCATGTTTTTGGTGCGCGTGTGTACCATTGTAACGGTCGCGTTTCCGGTTTCCGTTTTCTGGCTGAGCATGTTGGCGATCGGGCGTCCGACGATATTGCTGCGTCCGACCACTACGACGTGTGCGCCGTTGGTTTCAACGCCGGAGCGTTTCAGGATCTGCAGAATGCCGTGCGGGGTGCAGGGCAGGTAGGTTTCCTGGCCGAGCATCATTTTGCCGACGCTGATCGGGTGGAAGCCGTCGGCGTCCTTTTCCGGAGTGATCGCTTCAATCACAGCCTGTTCCATGGCCGAATCCGGCAGCGGCAGCTGAACGAGGATGCCGTGGATGCGGTCGTCCATATTGAAGCCTTCGACTACGGCGAGGATCTCATCTTTGGTCGCGGTCTCCGGCAGGGTCACCTCGTTGGAGTAGAGGCCGATCTCTTCGCAGGCGCGTTCTTTAGCGGTAACATAGGAACGGGATGCCGGATCATTGCCGACCAGTAGTACGCCCAGTCCCGGCGTGACCTCTTTTGTTTTCAGTTCAACCACGCGCGCCTTGAGCTCCTCGCGGATATCGTGCGCAATCTGCTTACCATCCAAAATTTTTGCTGACATGTTCTACTCCTGTTGAAAACGATTCATACTAATCAGATTTTGTGCAAGCTCAAGCACTCAGTAGATGCTGGGTGCTGGATATTTGATACCGGGGTGTGCTTTATTTGCGGCTATGGATTTTTTGGAAGAAAAAGCGAACTCTGTGATTCTGCGGGTGCGGGTGGTGCCGCGCGCATCGCGTACGGAGGTGCAGGGCGTATACGGGGATGAATTGAAAATTCGACTGAACGCGCCGCCTGTTGACGGTAAAGCGAACGCGTCGCTGGTAAAGTTTCTGAGCAAAAAATTAAACGTCTCAAAAGGCTCGATTAAATTGCAGTCCGGGGAGGCGTCCCGGAGTAAGCGTTTGGTAGTCAGTGAATTAAGTTCTCGGGAAATCATTGCGCGGCTCGGCTGTGAATCCGGCTGAAAATTATACCGATAAAAATTTAATAATTACCCGTTGACTCTGCGGCGGATTTCGCTATCTTCTGCACTTCCTTTTCGGGGGGCGCATAGCTCAGTTGGCTAGAGCAACTGGTTTACACCCAGTAGGTCACAGGTTCGAGTCCTGTTGCGCCCACCATCTTTTTTCTACCCCTTCGCTGAATAATCTTATTCACCATTGAAGTATTCCTGTGCCCAGACGAAGAACCTGTAAGGTTCGATTGCGAACGGCGGGGACGCCGAGAGCAAGACGCATGACTCTGCGAATGCGCCCGTAGGGTGAGGAGACGGCTTGCGGTAGCATTGAAGGCGCTCTCGCTTGACCCAGCAGATCGTTATGCGGATGTGAATGAAATCGGAGCGGAGATCCGTCGCTATATGACGGGCTTTCCGGCTATGGCTGAACGTGCCGGCTTAGTTTCGGTACTTTCCCTGCTGATTCGTCGACACAACCGGATAGCCTTCCTTGCCCTATTCTTTTTAATGGTGATTGCCGTTGTCGTCAGCTTGGGCCTCGTTATCATCCATAATGAAAAAGCGGAGGCGATAGCCGCTCGCGAAAAGGCAGAAAGCAACTTTCAGCTTTATCGTGAGCAACAGGAAGAGTCGATTAAGCTGGGCGCGGATTTATCCAAATTGAGCAGTTTTGCTCTCAGAACGCGTGACTATTCACGAGCGAGAGAAAAAATACGGGTATTTGAGGTTGCTATAAAAAAGAGCATGGATCCAGCTGAGAAGAAAGACCTGTTGAGCCAAAAGGCAACCATGCACTTTGTGCTTGAGCAATTTTATAAAGCCTATTGCTGCTTTGAGGAGGCCCGTCCCACGTTACCCAATGACCAGGATACCTGGAAGTTGAGCCAAAAGTACGCCGAGATTAAGCCTGATGATAAAGAGGTTCTGACCATCCGACAGCTGATCGAGCTTGTTAAAGAGGCGAAGCTGGCAATAAAGTGATTCATTACCTTTATTTTCATCGCATGAAGCGAGTGGAAGCTATAGCCCCTGAAGAGTACCTTCCGCTTGCGGTATCTATGCTGGACAAAGTGAACAGAATGAATCCAAGTAAAACGGGATCGCCACTTAAACTGTATAGACGAAGCGAGGGTTATCGCCTGGATATGAGGGAATCTCCTTATATCACGTATAGTCTGGTTGCTATCGGGAGAAAGTGGAAAAACATCTTAGAGCCACTGAACCTGTACTCATTGGATATCAGCTACCTTCCATTACTGAGTTTTTCAGAATTGGAATCGCTTCGGATAAAAGAGCTCAGAATGGTTGGCTTAAAGATCGGCCGTAAGCATCCATTAGCCGTGCAATTAAAAAGGATGGGAGTCAAAAAGGTGTTTATGGATACGGACGCATATCCACCTGTCATGCTTGCCAAATTGAGAGCGCACTGTGAAGTGGTTCATGAGGATGCCGTTACTAAGTGATTTTGCTGGAATCCATTATTAAATTTCTTTGACTGATCTACATGCGCTGAGTATTAATTCCTCCTACTATGAAACATGTGCAACACAATCCGGTTATTGAAACAGTTCCGCGTTTTGCGGCGACTGCGCTGGATCTATGCCTGCTGCTGGCCCTAAGGGGATAAGCGGAGGTTTGCACGTATTCAGTCATGGCTAATGATTTTGTGAGCACCTCCGTATAACGCGGAGGTGCTTTTTTTGTGTTCGGATAAAATGGAAAAGGGATCGAGATGAAACTGTCAGCATTCGGAGAGAAGTTTGAGCGTAAGTCGGGTATCGGGTTGTTAATGGACGATCTGGGCGCGGCACTTGCGGCGGGCTCTGATATGCTGATGCTCGGCGGCGGTAATCCGAGTCATATTCCCGAAATCCAGAAGCGGATGCGTGCGGAGATGGAGCGCGTGCTCGCGACCGAAGGCGCGTTCGAGCGCATGATCGGTAATTATGACGCGGCGCAGGGTAAGCTCCCTTTTATTGATGCCCTGGCGGATCTGTTGAGCCGCACGTTCGGCTGGGAGATCGGGCCGAAAAATATTGCGCTGACCAACGGCAGCCAGCATTCGTTTTTCTGTCTGTTTAATATGCTGGCCGGTCCGCAGCCGGACGGCGCGCGTAAGAAGGTGCTGTTTCCGCTTTGCCCGGAATATATCGGCTATGCAGATGTCGGGCTGGATGATGACTATTTCGTGGCGCAGAAGCCGGAGATTGAGCTGATCGGCGAAGATCTGTTCAAGTATCGGGTGGATTTCGACGCGCTGGAGGTCACGGAGGATGTCGCGGCGATCTGCGTATCGCGTCCGACCAACCCGACGGGCAACGTGCTGACGGATGAGGAAATTGCGCGGCTGGATGAGCTGGCGCGTGCAAACGGAATTCCGCTCATTATTGATAATGCGTACGGTTTGCCTTTCCCGAACATCATTTTCGAGGACGTTAAGCCGCACTTTAACGACAACACGATTCTGTGCATGAGCCTGTCGAAGTTTGGTCTGCCGGGCGTACGCACGGGAATTATTGTTGCGAGTGAAGAGATTATCTCGGTCGTGTCGGAAATGAACGGGGTGATGCATCTGGCGCCGGGCAGCATGGGCGCGGGGCTGGCGCTGGACCTGGTGCGCTCGGGTGATATCATCGAGCTGAGCCGCAGTGTGGTGAAGCCGCATTACGAAAGTAAGGTGCAGCAGGCAGTGGCGTGGTTGCGCGAGGAGCTGGCCGGATTGCCGTGCCGCATTCATAAGCCGGAGGGCGCGATTTTTCTTTGGCTTTGGTTTGAGGGGCTGCCGATTACGAGCCGTGAATTGTATGAGCGCTTACGCGAGCGCGGTACGGTCGTCGTGTCGGGTCACTATTTCTTCCCCGGGCTGGCGGATGAATGGGCGCACCGCGATGAATGCCTGCGCGTCAGTTATGCGATGGATGAAGAAACCGTCCGGGCGGGTATCCGCATGATTGCGGCAGAAGTGCGCAGGGCGTTTGAAGAGACAGTTTAAGGGTTGAGGTTTCAGAGAGAAGAGGGTACGTTTTCAGACCTTTTGGAGTAAATACCATGAAAACAGTAGCAAAATACAAAGCACCGGAAATGATCAATTTGCCGAACCGCCAGTGGCCGGCAAAAACTTTGACGACGAGCCCGACGTGGTGCTCGGTCGATCTTCGTGATGGCAACCAGGCTCTGCCCAACCCGATGAATCCGGAGCAGAAATTGGAGTATTTCCAGTTGCTTTGTGACATCGGCTTCAAAGAGATCGAGGTGGCGTTCCCGTCGGCCAGTCAGGATGACTTCGACTTCACGCGCCAGCTGATCGACGAAGGATTGATCCCGGACGACGTATTCATCATGGGCCTCGTGCAGTGCCGCTCTCATCTGATCGAGCGTACGTTTGAGGCGTTCAAAGGCGTGAAGCAGGCGATTGTGCATGCGTATATCGCGCCGTCTGATTTGCATATGTATCAGGTGTTCGGCCTGACGCGCGAAGAGACAATCAAGCGCGCGGTGGAGGCCACTAAACAGATCCGCGAACTCGCCGATGCGATGCCGGAAAGCGATATCCGCTACCAGTTCTCGCCGGAAGAGTACACCGACACGGATCTCGATTTCTGTCTCGAACTTTGTGAGGCCGTCTTTGAGGCATGGGGCAAAGCGACGCCCGAGAAGCCGCTGATCATGAATCTGCCGGCTACGGTTGAGCGTCGTCCGCCGAACCACTACGCGGACATGATCGAATGGTTCTGTGACAATTTCTCAAAACGCGACTGTATCAGCGTGTCGCTGCACTCGCACAACGACCAGGGCATGGCCGTGGCTGCGACCGAGCTTTCTTTGATGGCCGGCGCGGATCGTGTGGAGGGTACGCTTTTCGGACACGGTGAACGTACCGGTAACGTTGATTTGGTGACGGTTGCAAACAACCTCTATTCGCGCGGTATTGATACGGGCCTGGATTTTCACAACCTCGCACACGTTGCCGAGACGGTTGAGCGTCTGACGGCTATGCCGATTTATTATCGCCAGCCGTATGCGGGCGAGTTGGTCTTCACGGCCTTCTCCGGTTCGCATCAGGATGCGATCAATAAAGGCATGCATAAGCTCAAAGAGGCCCCGAAGAAATTCGGCATGGGCTGGAAGGTTCCGTATCTGCACATCGATCCGGCGGATTTGGGTCGTGAATTCGAAAAGCTGATCCGCATCAACTCGCAGTCCGGCAAGGGCGGGATCGCGTGGGTGCTCGAAACCGAATATGGAATCGAAGTGCCGAAATCGATGCAACCGCAACTCGGCAAAGCCGTGCAGGACTTCAGCGACAGGGCCGGCCGCGAAATCACCGTTGATGAAGTTCATCAGGTATTCCGCGACGAGTTCGTGCACCCGAATGGTCCGTACGAACTGATCGGCTACTGGCCGCGTCCGGATGAGGAGGATCCCACCTTTGTACACGGCGAAGTGAAGCTGCGTGTGAAAGGTAAAGACGTCATTGTTCACGGCAAGGGCAACGGGCCGATCTCTGCGTTCACCAATGCGTTGAAGGAAGTGATTACGAAGATTGAGTTTTTTGTGGATGACTATCATGAACAGGCGCTCGGCAAAGGCTCTGACGCGACGGCGATGGCATACGTGCCACTGAAGCTCGAGGGCAACGGCGTGGTATTCGGGGTCGGCGAGGACTCCAACATCAACCAGGCGGCGGTGCGCGCAATTGTTGCCGGCCTGAACCGCATTGCCAAGGCGAAGCAGTAAGCACGCTAAGCTGAATTAAGGCGCGGAGACCCGATTCCATTGGATCGGGTCTTTTTTTGTATTTTGTACGTAGAAAACAGGTTGTGTAAGTGAGGATGAGAAAGAAAAAATTTGGCGTTGTAATTAAGGTCAAAACCGCGCATTTTCTTGCCTCCTACTTAAGGCAGGTCAGTAGTTCAATTGGCAGAGCACCGGTCTCCAAAACCGGGTGTTGGGGGTTCGACTCCCTCCTGACCTGCCAGCTTTTTTCCCCAGATGTATAACCGTGCGCAACGCCGCAGGGTAAATACGAAAAAAGCCGCCATGCAGCGGCGGCTTTGTTTTTGAGTTCTCTTCGTGATTCTTCAGCTTTTACTGAATGGTCATAAAGCTGATGTAGGTGTGCCAGAGGCGGAATCCGCCCAGCATCCAGAAGAGCGCCGCACCGGCGATGTAGGGTCCGAACGGGATCTTGCTCTGCATCTCTTTTTTGCCCGCTGCGATCATGGATATGCCGGCAACTGCGCCGATCAGGGACGAGAAGAAGATGATGAACGGGATCGATTGCCAGCCGAAGCAGGCGCCCAGTCCGGCCATCAGTTTTACGTCACCGAAGCCCATCGCATCCTTCTTGAACATGAATTTGCCGAGAATCGCCACGCCCCACAGGACGCCCCCGCCGAGCAGCAGGCCTGTAACGGAATTGATTGCCGCGCCTGCGTGGGTCGGAACCTGCAGTGCCGGGCTCATTGCCGGAGCTTGCAGTACCGGGAAGATAAAGCTGAATAGTACGCCCGCAATCATGGAGCCTTTCGTGACGCGGTCGGGCAGGTACATGTGGTCGATATCAATGTATGAACCCATCAGCAGGCCGAACGTCAGCAGGAAGTAGAAGCCCGCAAGCGCGAACGAATTGACCAGACCGGTGACCTCGCCGATGGCTGAAAACGGACCGAACAGCTTCCACACGGAAAGAAACAGGATGGCGGTGATCAGCTCGACGATGATGTAGCGGGGCGAGATCGGCAGGGCGCAGTTGCGACACTTGCCGCGTAACAGCAGCCAGCTCACCAGCGGAATGTTGTCGTGCCAGGCAATCAGCTTTTCGCATTTCGGGCAGTGTGATCGCGGCTTGACGACTGACTCCTCGCGCGGGATGCGCCAGATGCAGACATTCATGAAACTGCCCCAGCAGGCGCCGAAGAAGAAAACGATTACGTCGAAATACCAGATCAGGAAATTAGTCATTTTTCACCTTATTTATAAACAGCGGTTTCGACTGCATTTTTCATCGCTTCAACATTCGCCCGAAGACCGCTCCAGATTTCAAACGCCTTTGCGCCCTGGTGGACGAGCATGCCGATTCCGTTGGCGGTGCGTGCGCCCGATTGAGCGGCGGCTTTCATCACGGCGGTTTCCGGGTACATGTAAATCATGTCGTAGACCATCTGGCCTTCACGGAATGCCTCGGGCGGCAATGGCGACTCGTCGTCTTCGTGCATTCCGATCGGGGAGGCGTTGATCACCAGGTCGCACGCTTTGCAGTCGGAAACCTTTTCGTCGTCGGTCAGCGCGATGTTCACCTTAATATCCGCGTTGAGTTCGTTGATCTCTTTGGCGAGCGGCAGTACGCGTTTTTCGGTGCGGGCGGAGAGGGTGATTGATTTCGCTCCGGCCTGTGCTGCGCTGAGTGCGGCCGCGCGGCCGGCGCCGCCACTGCCGATAAAGAAGATGCTCTTTCCTGCGACGGTTTCGCCGAACGCCTCTTCGACCGCTTTGAGCAGGCCGTAGCCGTCGGTACAGTAACCGGTCATGCCGTCGTCGGTGAATTTGACGGTGTTGACCGCGCCGAGCAGCCGGGCGGATTCGTCGAGCTGTTCCATGTTCTGGAAGGCCACTTCTTTAAGTGGGATGGTCAGGTTGACGCCGCCAAAACCTTCGTCGCCCATTTGCGCCAGACGTTCCATCAGGGTTTCGGGTGGGACGTCGAGTTTTTCGTAGGAACCGGCGAAACCAATCGAGTTGAAAGAGGCCGTATGCATTGCCGGGGAAAGCGAGTGTTTAATAGGGTGGCCCAAAACAGCGAACTTCATCATTCAGAAAATCTCCTCAAAAATCGTAAAGCCGAGAGTGTAGCCGTAAGGCGCCCGCGAATCCAACGAATTTGCTTTCAAGCTGTTCCGTCGCCAAAAGCTCGTCCCTTTTTCCGGTGGACTCGCTCCCCCAAACCCTCTATACCTATGCCCCGAAAGGAATTTGTGATGAAACGATTTGAAGAACTTTTTGAGGAACTGAAGAAAAAGGCGGAGAGCGGTGACCCGAACTCCGGAACGGTTAAAGCGCTGGAGAAAGGCAAGCACTTCATTGGCAAGAAGGTCATTGAAGAGGCGGGCGAAGTCTGGATTGCCGCTGAATATGAGGGCAAGGAAAAGACCGCCGAGGAGATCTCTCAGCTGTTTTACCATCTTCAGGTTATGATGATTGCCAACGAGCTGGAGCTCGAAGACGTTTACCGTTATCTCTAACCCTTAATTAAAGAGGCATACCGTGTTACGAATTGCTATTCCGAACAAAGGCTCCCTTTCCGAAGGGGCAATGAAACTGATCAAAGAAGCCGGCTACAAATGCAAACGCTGGAGCCGTGAGCTGATGGTTACCGACGCAGACAACGAAGTGGACTTCATCTTCCTGCGTCCGCGCGACATCGCAACGTATGTAAGCAAAGGCATCATCGACCTCGGCATCACTGGCCGTGACCTGATGCTCGACAGCGAAGCAGAAGCCAAAGAGCTGTTGCCGCTCGGCATCGGCAAGTCCCGTTTCCGTTACGCCGTCCCGAAAGACTCCGGCCTGACTCCGGAAACATTCGGCGGACTGCGCGTTGCGGCATCCTACGCAAACCTCGTAAAACAGGACTGCGCTAAGCGCGGTGTGGATGTTGAAGTGGTGAAGCTCAACGGCGCGGTTGAAATTTCCGTGCAGCTCGGCGTGGCAGATGTAATTGCCGACGTGGTTGAATCCGGCCGCACGCTGAAAGAAGCGGGTCTGGAAGTGGTCGGCGACACGATCCTCGAATCCGAGGCGGTAGTCATTACCGGCAACGACCGCGAACTGTGTGATGCGAGCAAACTCTTCCTGAAACGCCTCGAAGGTATTCTGGTTGCCCGTAACTACAAGATGATCGAATACGATGTGCCGAAAAGCGCACTCGATAAAGCGACGGCCCTCACTCCGGGCATCGCCTCTCCGACTATCGCTCCGCTGCACGACCCGGAATGGGTGGCAGTTAAAGCGATGATCAAGAAGAAAGAGGTCAACGCGGCAATGGACGGTCTCGCCGAGCTCGGCGCTAAAGGTATCATCATTACCGACATCCATACCTGCCGGATGTAATAAGTCCGACCACGAAGACCCAACGGTCTCAAAGTTAAAGCCACCGCATTGCGGTGGCTTTTTTTTGTTCTCTCTGCGTCTTTGTGCGATCGGTCCTGCTATTGCCCGCCGGCGATGTAGCGGGCGATGTCGTAGAGGCGGATCTGGCCGAGTGAATGTTTTTCTGTGCTGATGATCGCTACGGAGCGTTTGCGGTTGCGCAGTTTGGCGAATGCTTCCTGCAGGCTGACGTTGGGGTGCAAGTGATAGGCCCGGGTCATGTGCGGGTGGATCGGATCGGCATCTTTCGCGCCAGCTTTGATGAGATCGAAGAGGTGGACGACGCCGACGATTTTGGTGTCGCGTCCTCGGTAGACGACGGCGCGGCTCTGTTTGCTGTTGCGTAGAACGGCTTTGAGTTTGGCGACGGTTGCGTCGCTGGAGACGCGCGGGATTTCTGCGAGCGGGGTCATGAGCTGGCTGACGGGCAGGTAGCGCATTGAGATCACATTTTCCATCATGGTGTTCTGGTGAATGCTCATTGTCCCTTCGTCGACACTCTGCGAAAAGAACATGCGCACGCGTTGCGGTGAGAGATGGAAGGCCGCGTCCGCCTCTTCAGCTGCATTCTGTTCGCGCAGCAACAGGCGGAAGAGTTTTCGCAGCGGGCGGGTTACGGGTTCAAAGGCCCAGAGCGATAGCTGCAGGACGTAGGTGCATTGCAGCATCAGCGAGAAGGCGTTTTTGCGGAACAGGTTCTTCGGGAACACTTCTGCAAATATGAACAGCAACGGAGTGAGCGTCAGCGTGGCTGCGGTTTCGGCGTTCCAGAGCGGGATGTTTGCCGTTCCGTTTCCGATTCCGTGCTCTAAATAGAGATTGGTCAGGGTCTGCGAGATCAGGTAGATCGCGATATTGTTTCCAACCAGTACGCTGAAGACAAACCGCTGCGGATTGAGCAGCATGTTCTCCAGCCGGGAGGCGCGCGCGGAGCCATCGGCGCACTGGTGTCGCAGGTGAATGCGGTTGAGTGCATACCCGCCGGTTTCCGCGCCGGAATAGAACCATGAGAGAACGACGCAGCTGGCAATGGTGATCAGTGCGGCTAGCATGAGTCGGCCCCCTTAGTGGTCCGCTGCAAGAGGACGGTTTGAATATGACGCGCGCTGACGCGTTCGACGGTGAAACGCAGGTTTTTGAGTTCGGCGACATCGCCCGCCGCCGGCATGCGCCCGAGCAGGGAGACGACCAGTCCGCCGACGGTGTCGAAGGCGAGCCCTTCAAATTCGTCTTCGTCAATAAATCCGAGGAAGAGGGCGCGCCATTCGCGGATCGGCATGCGCCCGTTCAGGCGGAAGGTTTGCTCGTCGATCTCGTCGACTTCGGATTCCCGCTCCTCGTCGAAATCTTCGCTGGCCTCTTCGAGCAGGTCTTCGAGCGTGATGACGCCGGCAAGTCCGCCGTACTCGTCGACCGCGATGGCAATGCGCAGGTCTTTTTCGATGAACTCGTTCAGCAAGGTGTCGGCCTTTTTGGTTTCCGGAACGAATACGACGGGCTCGAGATGATCGCGTAACAGGGGACTCTCTTTGTCTGACAGAAACAGGTTACGGGTCTGGACGGTGCCGATGATCTGGTCCTCGTCTTTGCGGTAGACCGGGATCGAGCTGATTTCACTTGCGGCTGCCTGTTTGAGTAGTTCCGGCGTCGGCGTATTCAGTTCGGCCATTAGCCCGTCGACGCGCGGGGTCATGATCTCGCTTACGCGTGTTTCGGCCAGGTGGACGATCTCTTCGAGCAGCTCCTTCTCTTCGCCGGGGATGGCTTTGGTGCCGGAAGACATGGAGAAGAGCATTTTGAGCTCGTCGTGGCTGAGCTGCTTTTCTTCGTCGGCCGGGGTGAAGAGTTGGTTGATCCTCAGCGTGAGTCGATTGATCGGGCGGGAAATTCGGCACCAGAGCGCCATCGGCTCGGAGGTCAGCAGGGCGACGCGTTCGGGGTGGCTGACGCCTATGGCTTTAGGGAAGACTTCGCCAATGAGGATAATCAGGGCCAGCATTCCCGCGCCGGCCGCGACTTCTGCCCATGCGCCGAACTGTATCCCCAGTTGGCGGGCAACGACGGCGCCGTTGCAGAAGAACAGAACGTTCACGATCATATTCCCGAGCAGAATGGCGACCAGCAGCTCGTCGGGTTTCCATAGCAGGCGCACGGCAAGTCGCGCGGCGTGGTGCTTGCTGTCTGAGAGCTGGTGCACCTGATCGCGGTTAAGCGAAAAGAGCGCGGTCTCGGAGCCGGAGAAGAAGGCGGAGCAGAGCAACAGAAAGAGGCTGCCGGTGGTTGTTAGAATGTGGGGCGCGAATGTGTCCAAAATTGCTCGTTTGTTAGTTCATATGTAATGCCACTTGCATTGAATAATGTATCAAAATAGACTTCGGCGCAAATGAAAGAAGTTTTCGTTAAAACCGATAGCCGAACGAGCTTTGTCAACATCACGGCTGATGTGCAGCGTGCCGTCACTGAAATGGGCTTGGGCTCGGGGGTGGTGACGGTTTTTGTTCCGCATACGACCGCCGGAATTACGATCAACGAGAATGCGGATCCGGACGTGGTGGTCGATATGGAATACGTGCTCGATAAGCTGGTGCCGTGGAAGGACAATTACCGTCACTTCGAAGGCAATACCGCGGCGCACGTAAAGGCCAGTATGATGGGGCCGTCGCTTCAGGTGATTGTTGAGGACGGGCGACTTCAGCTCGGGACTTGGCAGGGTATCTATTTCTGTGAATTTGACGGGCCGCGTTCCCGGAAGTGTTGGGTTAAGTAATGGATTATAGTCGTAAAAAACAGATGTCGGCCGCACCCGCGATCCTTTCGACGGTCGTGCTGCTTGCCTTTTTCGGCTGTAATGTGAATCCCGGCGACCGCGAATATCATCGGGCGCTGAAGCTTTGGGAGCAGGGCAAGCTGGTTCGTGCGCGCGCCAGCCTGGAGAAGGCGATTAATAAACGCGCCGGCTCCCAGAAAAACGCCGTGGCCTACAATCAGCTGGGACTGATTCTGTGGGAGCTCAATGAGCCGCAGAAAGCACAGCAGGCGTTTAATGATTCCCGCAAGCTCGACGCCCGGCGTTTTGATGCATGCTATAATCTGGGCAGCGTTCTTTGTTGGGGCGGCCAGCTTTCGGAGGCGCAGGAAGTGCTGCGTGAAGCGTCGATGATTAGCCCGCAGGACAGTCGCCCGCTTGAGGCGTTGGCTGTGGCCCGTCTGAAGAACAAGGATTGGAAGGGTGCGTCGGTTGATTTGAAATCCGCGCTTAAGCGCAATCCCGGCTCGGCTCGGCTGGAAACGGCACAGGCGTTGATTGATCTGCACTCGGCGGCCGGTTCGGCCGCGGCGGTTCGGCGCTTGAAGTCGGTGATCGAAAAAGATCCGAAGTATGCGCCGGCGGTTTTCAATATGGGCGCGATCTATTATCACTGGCTCAAGGACGGCGCGAAGGCCGAGAAGTTTTTGGAGGAGTACTTGCAGCTGGCACCGCAGGGGGCGATGGCTGAGCTCGCGAGCGATACAGTTAAAGAGATTCGTGCTGGCCGCTATCCTAATAAGAAGGCCGCCTCTGAGATTGCGGCAACTTCGCCAGAGAGTGCGCTTCGGTTTAGCCGCCCGGCTCAGCCTAACCGCAAGGCGGCGGCGGATGCATTTAGTGAGGCATTTAAATATCATGCCGCCACCGATTTTAATCGTGCGATTGCCTCCTATATTAAGGCGATCGAGTTTGATGACACCTATGCGGATGCATTTTACAACCTGGGCCTCTGTTATTATTCGGTTCAGCAGCTTGATAAAGCCTGCGCGGCTTATCGCTACGCGCTGAAGTTGAACCCGGGCAATCATGCGGTGCGCTACGGTTTGGCCTACACCTATTATCAGTTGAAGCGTTATGGCGATGCCGGGCGTGAGTTGCAGCTCCTCTTGCAGGCGGACCCCAACAACTCCAATGCGGCAAATCTGATGACGCTGGTTGATCAGGCTTCGCGTTAATCAGTCAGACCTCCCCTTACTATAGATATAAAGGTCGTCCGTCGGGGCGGCCTTTAATGTTATACGGAACTGGCGGGCGCGGCTTCTGCCAAGCATGTTCCGCATCGACCTCGCCTGGCGTTCTATACGTGCTTAAACCTGCAGAAGCAGGTTCGGTACTGCGTTCGTTTGGTTGGGTTGCCGGGTTTTGATTAAAAAGTGCGCGCGTAAGTTAAGCCTTTTCAGCGGGTTAGGTTTCGTGTGTGGATTGTCGCAAAAAAATCGGTTGCGAAAAAAAGCAAAAGGGTGCCTTCTTCAACTCCTTCGCACAACAGCGAGGGCTGTTCTTCAAAACAAACGAATAAGAAAAGCTGTCCAATATATGTGGTTCCAAAACACAGCGGCCCGGTCTGATTTATTCGCGGGTTGAGACGCAAAACCGGATTAAAGAAAATTGCTTCACGCAATCGGTTGACTCTCATCAAATGCTGTTATAAGTTTCGCCGCCTTGTTCGAGAAACCCGCTCTTCGGAGTGCGCGTTTTGAGGCAGCTTCAACCTTCAAAAATTGTTTTGAAAAAATGGTTGATTCGCAAAGCTCAGTTTACTAAGTTTTGCGGCTCCTTCGC
>JBHORO010000002.1:0-69626 GCA_042566005.1 Verrucomicrobiota bacterium | reverse complement strand
AATCAAAAAACACAAACAGCCACATAATTTTATACGCATTGAGCCGCACTTCAGACATTTCACGAGGCCTTCATTACGGGATAATCCACCTTCTTTTGATCCCCTTTGACACAACGAGCCAACGAAGCCGTCGTATAAGAAAGAGCAACCATTAATGGCCGCAAGGTGTTCGTCATATGGACATCTGCGGCGAGCAGTTTAAGCAACTGCTGTTTCTGTTCCTTGGAAATGCCCTCATTTTGCTCAGACGACTCTTTCCACAACGCATAAACCACTTCATCAACATACGGGCGATACGGCTCCATCACATCATCCGCCAAAGCATAGGCATTATACTTATTGTGATGAAAAATGCCGATAGCTGGATAAAGCCCGGAGCCTACCAGTGACCGTGCCACTGCGGCTCGCAGAATCGCATACGCATAATTTAAAAGGTGATTGGGAGCATCACCATAGCGTTCCCGCCGAAACTCACAGCCAAACAGCTTCTGCCAATAAACGCGAGCGGCGGCCCCTTCCCGGTTTTCAGAATCCCCGCTCTTCACACTACCCGCATAACGCTGGAGCACATCGACACCGCCTGAGCCCGTTTTGCCTAGCAAGACAGCCTGATTGCTAATTTTTGCCTCTACCGTCTGTTTCCAGATGTTCTTCTTCAGCGGCTCAGAGATGGAGAGTTGCGCACTTAAGGTTTCCGCATGGGTTGTGTTTCCCGCAAAAGGAACACTCATTGCCGCGGGGTGATGAAGTTTATCGCAAAAGACAATGGCCGCATTATTGGCGGTCAGCTCTTCGATTAAGCGAAGCGACAAGGTAATACTATGATGATCCAAAACAACGAAGCCAATATCCTCAACCGGAACCGTCCGCACCTCACCTTCCGAGCGAGGTGCATAAACCAACTGGCCATTCTTGAATGACAGATGCGCCGCCGACTCGAAGTAAACCGTTCGCTTCAGCATAATGAATCCTCAACAAACTCAATTTCACCAAGAACATTCAGCCTAAAATCAACGCCTTCAACTGCCACATTCATGTTTTTATATGAGATTCTTTGCAGAGGATTCGGGCATTCAAAATCCACTCTTGATGGAAATTTTGTTCCTCTTTGGATTTTATTCTCCTCAAGAGCCTTTCCCTTTTCTCTCGCCTCCATATGGTGCCGAAACACCATCCGAGACGCAGCCATAGACAGGTCATTTACCTTATACAGCCGTTTACACATATCTGTTCCGCAAAGCGCAAGCAACTCCGCAGGGCTTTGCTCACAGAAAAGCACCAGCTGATCAGAACATAGCGTATATTTCAAACTCAGCGCCCTGCCCTTATGTAGAATTGATTCAGAAATATCCAGACCATATTTTGCTACGTCCCATGCCCTAAATCCGACATGTCGAACATCTGCTTCGTCTGCGTAAATGGCAACCAGATGAACACTATCGTTCTGTACATAATAATGCTGCTTATGGTCATAGGGTGACCGCATTTCATGAGATTTTAGTTTAATTGGATTCTTAACCCCTCCCACAAGACACCGTATCTTTTTGATTGAAATTCCCTTTTCTTCATTCATCCAAACAGGTTCCTTGAATGCATCAATAAATTTTATTCCCTGCTGGCTGCGCTGACTAAAGGCATCTTCCACCTTCCCTCGAACAGCCGGATCAACTATACGATCGAAATCCTCAATATTCTTGAACCCAAACAACCCTCCAGAGGAACTGTATGCGAGAGGCACTCGTACAACCGTTTTTTCCTCTCCATCTGACTTAATTCGACCGTAAAACGTATCCTTATGCAGTGATCCACGGGCGGTCTTTCCTTGCTGAACAACACCCTTGCCCCGCACCTTGGCATGTTTCTTCGTCTGCTTGAGCAAGTGATTCGGAGCATAGTGCGACACGAGAATTTCGTTTTTAAGGCTCTTCATGTCCTCCGTGAAAGCTTCCCACGGTTTAGGAAAATGAGGCTTTCTTGGAATCAAGGGATCATTCCGTTCGTAGCTTTCGTATTTGTGATAATACTCGGCTAACTCATCATACTTCCTCCGTGTGACACAGGCTGCCACAATGGCATCCACAGCATGATGCGCATGATTATCGCGAGTCTTTTCAATACCCCAGCACCGCCGAAAATCATCAGTCGTTTTTCCGTTCACCGTATATACAGTCGAAAACACCGTTTTCAAATAAAGCCGGGCATATTTGGTGATGATACGCGTATCAACCAACTGACTGTTTTTAAATCCAGCAGTCACCTCCGTCATAGTGAAACGACGATATTTTCCGCGCAGATAATTGCGATCCATCTCCAGCACTAATCGCTGTTGAATAATTCTGTCCTTTGCCTCTTTGGTCGACGCGCCTTTCGACGCAGAGCGCTTTTTCTCAATGAGCGCATTCAGACGATCAACCTCTTCCTGCCAATGCTCAATACGTTGAAGAAATTCTGCATGGTTCGGGCAATCACAAGGAATACGGTTTTTCTTTTCGTTGCGGTTATACCCGCGATCGCACAACGTCTTGTTTTCCTGGGAATTATCGCACGACAGACTCCGCGGTATCGTATGCTCAATATCAAATTTAGGATCCTCTCCGATGAAATCAGATGGCTTAATGATCGACCCTGTATACGGACAAATATGCCGCTGCTCTTCCCATAGCTGATACTTCAGAATTTCAGCGTCCGAAGCCTCACGCTCAATGCCCTGACCCTTGAGATCCTCCTCAATCGCAGCCTTATATTTTTTGCGCTCTGTTTCTTTTTTACGCTGCCAGGTCTTTATAGCCATGCGCCGGTTTGCATCGTTCAACTCGCGAGCCATTTCAATATGAATATGCGTCTGTTCAGTAATAATACCCTGCTTCAACAACTCATTCACCACAGCCTTAACCCGATGCATTGCGCGCATAAACACAGGATTCTTGATAGAGGAAATACGCGGATCCCCAAGATAGTATTTGCCGTCGGAATGTTTGTGAGCGGGCTTATAGGTTTCGATGGCCGAAGGATGATACAACTTTTTAACCGCGCCAGAGCTGACACCAAAGCGCTCGATCAAATAGTCCCCGACCCGCTCATCCAGCCGCTTCACTGCCAGATATTCGCCGTTCCCGTTATTTGCCAGCGTCTGAAAACGCACCTTTTCGCAGATACTCGAAGCAGAGCCCCTCAACCCTAATGACAGACATGCCTCAAACCCTCGCACATCACGCAAATCATACTGCTGTTCAAATGCGTGCGGGCTGGCTTTATATTCCCGAACAAACCCGTTCACACAACGAACTTCCTCACAATAATGATTGTGCTCATTAACCAGCCGCGCGATATCCGAATGCAGATTTTCAGCTTTCATTGCCGCCGCACCAATAACCTCATCCAGGTTGGCGAAGAAAACGGCATGAGAATAAATAAGACCCTTTTCCAGAAAGGGAAGAATCTTACGGATAGCTTTCAAGCTCAAAGCCCCATAGCCCTGTTTCGGTATGATTTTGGAAAATTTCTCCGCGGCTTCAGCATCCAGTCCCAATTTGCACCGGGCATAATCTCGCACCCTTTCCGCATCATCGAACGAAAACAGCACATGCCATACCTCATGCAAAATATCATCCGCCGTTCTGACTCTCCCTGTTTTCTCCTGCTTGTTCCCGCAATAGGAATCGAAAATCACATGCTTATATTCCTCGCCAAATGAGTTCTTCAACTTGGCAGAAAACGGACAAGCCGACAGCGACTGATTGCCCTTGTAATTGAACAGGACATGCGCATCCGAATCACGCCCTCTCACATAACCGAACTTCTGGCCGCGCGGCGTCAGCTTCCTGGCAATATCCTTAAAGTCAAACTGCGCTTTACTGACACGGAAAAAGAGCGGGATAATCAGATCTCTTTCCTCGATCGACAGCGAGCGCAACCGCTCATCATCCAGCGTCTTGATTTTTATATTATTCAACGTCTGCCACATCCGGAACTCTTCAAAGAGCGGATGTGAAATCGGGACGCGTTTTTTCTTAGGTTCAAACGGACAACTTGCAACCAACCCCTTTTGAGACTTCAGCGGGCGCTGGTAAAATATTGCCTTCCATAATTCCTCTTTAAGGATGTTGGAGAGACCCTGCTTGTCGCAGATAAAATTAAATTCCGCCAAATAATGGTCGTCGCGAGAAGTGTGAACTTCCCTGATTTTCCTCCCGATCTTATAGCAATCCTCCCAAAAATACTGACCCAACTTCCGGCCGTTCATCTTTTCAGATAGTGTACTGATCTTTTGACTGACGACCCCGTCAGACTCCTGCGTTGTATCTAATCGGTTGCTCTTAAAGCCCCGACGCTGCGCCATATGATAAAAGGCACGCCCCAACTTAAATCGATCCGCTTCATTTTCCAGATCCAGCTTTTCGGTAGCCGCAAGCCAGCGGTAATAGTACGGGTTGTCATACATACCGCCTGTGCCTTCTTTAGGATCTGATGTTTTGCACCAATCCCTGAATGCCTGATTGGAAGGGTAAACCTTTTTCGACTGCCATGCCTTCAGCTCCTCTGCGCTCAAGAGAGGACAATACCCAGCCTCCGACAACACCTTGAGCGTCCTAACCTTGCGAAGCTTGCGGCGAAATTTAAGACGGCGGGCCGATCGATATCCAGTCCGCTCTGCCGCCCTGGATGATTCATTCCCTTTTTCGATTTTCACGCCTTCCTGAAAAATGTGCACACCGCGCTTTAGCAGCTCAAACTGACCATTGCCCAAATCATCAACAACACCCCAACCAATGCTATTTGTACCCAAGTCCAACCCAAGAATTCGTTTTGCCATTACCCGCTCCTCTCAACTTCGCATTGACTTACTTCTCTAAAGTTCATACAAATCTTCTTGTAAATGGAATTAGAACTGCCATTTCACAATAAGGCTAAATGCCGAAGGGCTTGTCCCTATTCCTCACATACTTCTGTGGGGTGCCTCGCTTCGCGGCGGGGCTTTTTTATATCCTCCACGCTAAGCACGAATTATACACATCTTTTTAAAAGTAGCGAGCTTTGCGAGTAATCTTTTTTATATGTAATCAAAACTTAGCCAGTGTGTGCTGCAGGCAAAAACAAAAAAAACGCGCAGGGAAATCCTGCGCGCTTTTGCATTATTGAAAGCCGCGTAAAACCGCGACATAGCCTAATGATTACGAGGTCAGATCTTCGAGCATGCCCATCGTTTTTGCGGAGTACATCAGCGCCGGGCCACCGCCCATCAGCACGGACACACCACAAACTTCCGCGATCTCCTCAGCGGTCACGCCTGCCTTAAGGCATTTCATCAGGTGCATACCAATGCACGGCTCACATTTACCTGCAATCGCAATACCCAGAGCGATCAGCTCTTTTGTTTTGTGATCCAACGCGCCGTCACTTGTTGTTGCCGGAACCAGCTCCTGCATGAAAGTTTTGGTCAGCTTCGGGTGCTTTTTGCCCAGTTTGACCATGTTGCCCTGAATTTCCGCCATCATCTCTTTCGTATTAGCCATGCTTTTCTCCTTCATTTAAAACATCATTTTGCACATAGCCTTCAGTACTGGATTTTTCATCTTCGCCATCATCCAGTTTTCGGCTACGCGCTTGCTTAAAAACCCCATCGTCGGGAACGAGTGCTGCAACATCATGACTTCATGCATGCGCACCTTTTTCTGCACTGCCAGCGCCCACTCATTAATCATCTCGCCGGAACCTTCGCCGACGATTACGGCACCGTAAATCTTTCCAAGTGAGGAACAGAACACTTTCACAAACCCCTCTTTTACCTCTTCCGCGATCGCCGCGCCATAATCTTCGTAGCGGGAAATGTGGGTTTCGTAGCGAATGCCCTTCTCTTTCAGCTCTTTCTCGCTCAACCCCACGAAAGAGGCCTGCGGCTCGGTGAAGATCGTGGCCGGCACCGCAAATTTGCGGAAGTCCATCTTCAGCGGCATCATCGAATTCATCAGCGCAATCATTCCCTGATGCATTGCCGCATGCGAGAAGAGGTAATACCCGTTGCAGTCGCCCACGGCATAAATATGTTTCCGCGAAGTCTGCAGATGTTTGTTCACCGTGATTTCACCACGCCTGCCGGTTACAACTCCGGCATGCTGCAACTTAAGCGCGTCAAAATTCATCGAACGACCCGTCGCCGCCAAAATGCGTTGCGCGGTGAGCTGCTCATCCTTATCGGTCGTCACCTGCACGCCCCCATCAACCCGCGCCACGCTTTTAAGCGTCGTGCCGGTCCTCAGGTCCACGCCCTCTTGGCGTAGCGACTCCTCAACCACTGCCGCGGCCTCAGGATCGTTTTTCGACAGAATATGCGGCGAGCGCTGGATCATGGTCACTTTAGAACCAAGGCGCTGGAAGGCCTGTGCCATCTCAGCCGCAATCGCGCCGCCACCCAGCACAATCAAACTCTCCGGCACCTCATCGAGTGTGAAAAGGTTTTCGTTTGTCAGCAGATCCGGAATCGTCGCCAGGCCCGGTACCGGCAAAAGCTGGGGCTTCGTTCCGGTGGCGATAAAGATACGCTTGGCCGTTACCGTACGATCGCCCGCCTTGACGGTGTGCGCATCCACAAATTCCGCCGCCTCGCCGAGGATCAGATCGACCTTATCGAACATCTTGAGCGTCTTCTTTTCATTAATGAATTTGAGGTCGCCCTGAATTTTGCCGAACAGCTCCTTCTGCGGAGCAGGCAACGGCAACTCAGCCAGCTGCATCAGCGGCAGCTTTTCCACGTTCTGGCGAAACTGAGCCATCCGCAACAGCGCTTTGCTCGGAATACAGCCGCAATTCATACACTCGCCGCCGATCTTGTGCTTTTCGATCGCGCAAACCCTCAGCCCCATCTCGGAACCCATAATGGAAACCGCCATCCCGGCCGGACCAAGGCCAATGCAAATCAGGTCGTAATCGTATTTCATGCACCCACATCCTTCAGTTTTGGACAAATGCGATATTCATGCTCCTGCTCCAACAATGTCACCAAGCCCTGCACTAGCGTCGGGCGGCAGATAAAATAGCAGCGCTTTTTGCCCTCAACACGACAATCCACCACCCCGCACTTTTTAAGCGCGCTCAAATGCTGCGACAGATTCGGCTGCGACAGCCCGTCAAACACCTCATTCGCCTCCTGCACGCACGACGGTCCGTCCATCAGTACCCGCAGAATCTGCAGGCGCACCGGATGCGAAAGTGTTTTCAGAATAAGCGCTTTCTGCTCGGGGTTCATTAGCCCAACGTCTCTTTTGTCAATTCCGCCGCCAGCACCACGCAGTCGCGACAGCTCAGTTTGCCCAACGGACGAATCTCGCGACAGCTCAGACCCCCAGCCGCCTCAGCCATTTCAGAAGTCATCCCGGCGAACGCCTCCTCGCCGACCAATTCCTTAGCCGCATGAAAAGCGCCGCACAACCCCTCCGGTGCGCGCCCCCCGCCAAAGGCTTTGGCCGCCAGCACTTGCTCCATCGGCGCGTCAAAAGCCGCCAGCACCGCCTGCGCGCAGTTATATCCCTCCGCCCCGTGAAAATATTTCTTTGCCCGTTCAATCATCCCAATACCTCCAAAATTTAAACGCACTTATATAACATAGTCATTATATGTCAAATTCATTATACAAATCTCGCCGCTTGCCTTTTCATCAAACCAAATTAGAGTTACCTGCCATGAAACCGAATGAATATCCGACACCCTACTTTGCGGTCGATCGCCGCAAGCTGGAAGAAAACCTGAAGCTACTGAAAAGCGTGAAGGACCGCACTGGCTGCAAAATTCTGCTGGCGACCAAATCATTTTCGATGTGGAAGGTGGCACCGCTGGTCATGCAGTATCTCGACGGCACCTGCGCCAGCTCACCGTGGGAAGCGCGCATGGGGCGTGAAGAGTTCGGCGGCGAGGTCCACGCCTTTGCGGCCGCCTACAGCGAGACCGACATCCGCGACCTGCTCGAAACCTGCAACGACATTCTCTTCAACTCGTTTGCTCAGTGGAACAAATTCAAACCGCTGATCGAGGCCTCCGGCAAGAAGATCAAATGCGGCCTGCGCATCAATCCGGAGCACTCGACCGGCGATACCCCTATTTACGATCCGTGTGCCCCGAACTCACGGCTCGGCATTCCGCTGAAGGATTTCGAAGGTCAGTCGCTCGACGGCATTTCCGGGCTCCATTTCCATACGCTCTGCGAGCAGGATTCCGACGACCTGGAAACCACACTCGCCGCGGTCGAGGAAAAATTCGGTCACCTGATCCCGCAGCTGGAGTGGTTCAATTTCGGCGGAGGCCACCACATCACGCGACCGGATTACGACATCGACCGACTCTGCCGCTTAGTCTCGGAATTTCAGGACAAATACGGGGTTCAAGTCTACCTCGAGCCCGGCGAAGCAGTCGCATTGAATGCCGGCGTACTGGTGACCTCGGTCATGGATCTGAAAAGCAACGGCATGGACATCGCGATCATCGACGCGTCCGCTGCCGCGCACATGCCCGACGTTTTAGAGATGCCCTACCGCCCGCGGCTATGCCGCTGCCCTGGCCACTTGGTCCCTGCAGAAGGATTACGCGCCGGCGAAGAAGGCGAAAAGAGCCACACCTACCGCCTCGGCGGCCATACCTGCCTGGCGGGTGATGTGATCGGCGATTATTCATTCGACACCCCGTTGAAGGCGGGCGACCGACTGATGTTTGAGGATATGGCGATCTACTCCATGGTAAAATCGACCATGTTCAACGGGGTACAGCATCCGGCGATTACGCTGTATGAGGCTGAAGCCAACGAACTGGAAATCGTGCGCGAGTTCAGCTACGCGGACTTCAAAACACGCCTTTCCTAAGCAACGCCCGATGCTCTCATCGGGCCTGCAATGCTCTCACCCGGCAACTATAAAAAAGGCGCGCTCAATGAGCGCGCCCTGATGACCGAAGGTTACCCCTCGCCTATTTTGCCTTTGTGGCGTCGATCTCGATCTCGAAGAGGAGATTGTGACGGCAGACATCCGCGTGAGAAATCGCGAGCGGAAATTCCGGGATGTCGTGTTTTTCGCAGAACTCCTGGTAGATCTTCAGATCATTAGAATTCTTGAAGTAAGCGATCCCGCGGGTAACGTCGCTCCAATCCATATCCCGGGAGTTCAGCAACGCTTTGACTACCTCCATCGTAAGCGCAATCTGCGCTTCCGAATCGTCAAGGTGTACGGTTTCACCTTTAGGCTCAATGCTCGCTGTACCGGAAATATAGATCGTACGGTGCGTCGGGAAGCCAACTTCTGCCGCGCGACTGAAGGAGCTGCGGTAATCCATAGCCGACTCCTGCAAGGGAGACTCAACCGCCTGAATAGTAACCGCGTCAGATTTCGGAACAATCGCCAGCAGGTCGGCCGTAATCGCAGCGCCCTGCGGATTGCACGCACCGATACCGGTGCTGGCCGGCACCATTTTATCGAAGACGCCATGCTCCTCGAAAAACTGTGTACGGACCGCATTGAACTCGTCGTACCAATCCAGCAGCTGGTCCAGATAGAGCCACGTGCGGACGGTGTCGGCAAATTTCATATCGCACTGCTTCAATGCATTGGCCATACGTTCAAAAAGGGATCGAGTCTGCGCTTCGCGGGAAGCGTCAGCATCCCCAGGCTGCAGCCCGGCCAGACGACAATAGCGCGCATGTTCGTCTTCATAGAAATAACCGACCGTCTGGCCATTCAGCTTAATGGGCTGAAGATCAACGCCGGAAACCGCTACGGCCTGCATGGAGGTCATCTCGCCTTTTTTGCAGGCATCGCCCTGCAGCCATGAAAAGGGCCAATCAAGCGGGCCTGCGGTATCGAAATGATCACACCCGGCAAAGGTAAACTGCCCGATGATTTGCGCATTGAGCTCATCAGCGACATCACGCAACACCTCCTGCATCGCATCACCATTATCCCCGGAAACATTCAGTACATGTTCCTGGTGCGACACAAAATCAACCGTTCGAACGGCAACATCCCCAGTGCTCATTTTTTTAGCTTTCTGCACAATTTTTCCCTTTGTTTTAGTATAAATTTGACTGATTTATTTGGAGCCTTCAACCACCCGAATCGGGAGCGCAGGCGATGAACAGACGGTTTTCTTTTTACCTTTTATCAGTTCCGCTTTCAGGATCAGGTTGTCCATGAATCCGGGCTTAAGCGGTGCGGTGGCCTTCAACACAATCTTGCCCCATCCGACACCACTTTCGATATCCCCTTTGACGAGGGAAATCCCTTCGGGCGGGCTGTCCAACATCAGCTTGACTGAGTTAAAATAACGTCTATTCCAATAGACATCAATTGGAATGGAGACCTCTTCGCCAAGCGGCAATTCCACAACCCCCGAGCTCGGCAAGTTGGCCTCAAAAATGAGCGGCGGCTCCTCGGCCTCCACCAGAATCAATTCATCGGCAGGAACAAGGTGACGATACAAAAATGCCTGCATCTGATCGTCAACCGCCAGAGCTTCACGCACCACCGTTTCCCCTTGAATCCGGGCCATACCGCTCAATCGTGGCTTGATCCCGGCCCCGACCGAACGCTCTGGAGCTGTAATCGTAAAGCGCACCCTGTCTACCCCGGCCGGAATAACCGCCTTACTCATAACGAACCCGCTCGACAATTCGTCCGCCAGAATTTTGATTTCGCCGTCAAAGCCATCCTTACGGAGCGCATGGGCCGTAAACGTAGCTGATCCACCCGGGGCAATATTCACACCGGAGGGATGAAGCCGAAGTGCAAAGTCGGGCTGAGACGCAGCGATGCGTAAACGATAGGCATACTCCTCTCCGCCGTGATGCTGCGTGTCCGCGAGCACTACATAATAGGTGCCGTCGGCCGGCAGTTTTTTAAACAAGTAAGAGTCCGCATGATGTGTCATCAGGCCCGCGGTCTTATCCACAAAATCGTCATTCGATCCCAGCTCATTCCACTGGGCATCATACAACCTGATAACGGAATCGAGCGGCGAATTAAGGCGACGGGCGTGCACTTCCAGAGAAACGGAATCCCCTTTACGGCCAGTAAAACTGAAGACATCCCGGTCACCCGCCTGCTGAATGCGGCCGTTAACGACCACCGGCAACTTGAGCTGCTGAAGAGCGCCCACCTTTTCGTTCGGCTCGACTTCCAGCAATTCCGGCGTATCCCCAACCACAAAAGAGACCGGGTTCGAACGGATTCCGCCCTTTTTGACCGAAAGCTGCTTCACCCGCACATCACTTTCAGCCAACTGACCGGAAATGCTCTCTCTCGGCAGATTTCGGCCGCGCAATGCGATCTCCACACTTGAACCCTTTTGGCCGCCGAGCGGGAAAATGCTGGTGATAAATGGTAGTTTCCCCACCGAAACCCGATACACAAAATCCTCGCGCCCACGATAAATCGAATCGCGAATCTCCAGGATGTAACGGCCATCCTCAGGCACATCGTAAAAGAGAACCGGGTCCGGGTTAAATTTGTAATCATCCGCGAAGGCTACCTCATTGCCCTCCTCATCGAACAGGGCCAGCGTCGCCTGAAACCAGCCGGGCACGGCATCGGCCAAATAGGGAATCAGTTTTCTGGCACTCACATCGACCACCAGCTGGTCCCCTTTCTTGGCCTCAAACCGGAAATGATCAATATCGCCCGGCATAATCTGCCCGTTAATCAAAACTGGCAGTTCAACCTCCTGCAGATCAACCGCATGGTGATCATCATTCGGCTCCAGCTCCGAAGCCTCGTTCAAATTACCGACGTGGAAAAAAATAGGATTAGATACACCGCCCGGCGTCTGAATGCGCAGCTCACGCTCACCATCCAACGCATCGGCCGCGATGGTCACTTCCAATACCAGTCGCTCGGAAAGCTGAGGGTTCAACTGCCTTTTCATCTCCTCGGCGGCCTTGTCCTTTGGCAGTTTTTTCTGAAGCCGGTCGGGATCCTGCATGGCAAGCAGGGCCTCGTTTTTTTCCACCTGCTTCCGCATTCTCTCTCTCTTCCTCTCGGACGCATCCTCCATTTTCGCTTCAAAAGTCCTTATCCGGCGCTTAGCCTGACGAATCTCCCGGCGGGTTAGGATCTTGCGATAATTAATGACACGAGCCTCTACTCCATCGCCCGTCACGACAATCTCATCGGCTGACTCCAGAAACTGGCCGCCGACGGTTACCTCAAACGTTGTGCCACGCTCGCCGCCCGCCGGAAAAACATAACCGAGATGAGGAGCTTCTGCCCAACCACTGATGGCTGCCGCAAGCGCGCCCACAAACAAAAGATTACGGAATCTCATTTTCATGACATGATTTCCTTCAACAAGCCGCCTGATTTCACATTCTCATCGGAAGTCGGACTCACACGCACATCCAGATTCTGCGGGTGCGGGAGGCGCGCCGAACGGTCGATGCCCATCTGCTCATAAATACTGCCGATCAGGTCGCACGGGTAAACCGGGCGCTCAGCCACTTCCATTCCCTTGTCATCAGAAGCACCGACAACCTGGCCGCCTTTAAATCCGCCGCCAGCCAAAACATGGCTGAAGCATTGGCCGTAATGGCTGCGTCCGCCATTCCAGGGTGCGTCCCACTGAATTTTCGGGCCGCGCCCGAACTCACCTCCCCACCAGACGATCGTGCTATCCAACAGCCCGCGGTCCGACAAGTCCTGCAGCAAGGTCGCAAAACCTTTATCCAGTTCCGGCAACTTGCGCTGCATCTCCTCAAAATGTTTTTTATGCGTATCCCAGCCGTTGTAATTGATCGTCACATAGGGAACGCCACGCTCCACCAGTCGCCGCGCAAGCAAGCAGGATTGACCAAACTTGTTGCGGCCATATCGATTACGCAGCTCCGCATCCTCCTGCGAAAGATCAAAAACTTTGCCGGCATCACCGAGGATCAGGTCATACGCCTGTTCTTCACAGGCATCCATTTTGGCAAACCGCGGATTCCCATCCATTCGCTTCCCAAAAGTCTCGAGCTTATGAAGCAACTCACGACGGCTGTGCTGACGCTTCTCCGTAATCCCCTTCGCAACAATCCCCTCAACCTCAAATATCTTTTTCGACGGATCACCGCCCGTGGCAAAAGGCTTGTAACGCAACCCCATAAAACCAGCCTCAGAAAAACGGCCCTGCGGCTTCGTCAGCACAACATAGGGCGGGATCAGCCCCTTATAGCCGGCGTCGTAACCCTTAAAGAGCGAAACCACCGCCCCCGCACACGGAAAGACCTGACCCGTACCCGCCGGGCGGCCGGTTTGAGTCATATAGGATGCGGTTTCGTGGGCATTCACGCCGTGGGTCATGCTGCGGATAATTGAATATTTGTCCGCCTGCTGTGCCAGTAGCGGAAGCTTTTCACAGATGCGAATACCCGGCACATTGGTTTCGATCGGACTGGTGTACGGGCCGCAATAGTCAGAGCCCGCCCCCGGCTTCGGGTCGAAAGTATCCAGGTGTGAAGGTCCGCCCCACATCCAGATCTGAATCACCGCTTTGGCTTTTCCTGCGCGCGGAACCGCCTTAGCACTCTGGGATAAGGGGTCCGTTAAGCCCAACCCGGCCGCTCCGGCCAGCCCGTACCGGATAGCGTCGCGCCGTGAAATATTTATCCCGCGGTGATCTACATTAATTTGAGTCATATCTTCTCCTGCCTAGTGTCTGTAAGCAAATTCTTTGGTATTGATCAGCGCCCATATCAGATCGTTCGCTGCAGCCCACCTCTTCAAGCCGCTGTCCAACATGTAACCCAGTGCAAGCTCCTGCTCCTCTTCGGTCGGATAACGGGACAGTATGGCGAGATACGCCCGGTCAATGATTTCGGCCGGACTCACCCACCCCTTTTTCTTCCCGCCGTTTCCATCAGCCGACAGCAAACGCTTCATGGCCGCCTGCAATTTTTTCTGAATATGACTGGAGTTAAGCAAGTGCAGCTTTTGCGCCGGAGAGGGAGTATTATTACGCTCCAGCTCATAGCCGGTATCACGCGGCGGGCGGCCGTACAGCTCCAGAAACGAACTGGTAATGCTGCCGTCAGCCAGTTTAATCGAACGCTCCCTGTCCGGAATCCAGGTGAAAGGCTCCGGGATGGCACTCGAATAGGACTCAGTGGTGCCCGTAATCTGACAGATCGCATCGATCAGCACCTCTGCATCCAGCCGGCGCACCAGGTAATGTGAAAAATTAACTTCGTCCGTCAGGTTCTCACTGTTGTAAACCGCGGAACGCTGATAAGTCTCCGAGTTCAGAATCAGGCGGTAAATATGGCGGAGATCGTAATCGTTTTTGATCAACTCCTCGGCCAGATAATCCAGCAGCTCCGGATTTTGCGGCGGGTTATCCGGGCGCACATCATCCGGCTCATTAATAAGGCCGCGGCCCAAGAGCCAATACCACACGCGGTTAACAATGTTCTGCGCGAACCACGGGTTTTCGGCCGAAATCAACCAATCGGCAAAAACGACACGCGGATCGTCCATGGGGGTCAGATTGACGGTTTTCCCGTCAGGAAAAGTCGGGGTAATCGGCTGCTTTGTTTTCGGGTCCAGCGCCTTTTTGGACGGATCGCAGAAGACAATCTCCTCTTTCCACTCGGCGGTCTTTTTAAAGCCTATACTCGCGAAAAAGGGCGTCATGCCGAGCCACTGCTCCTTGCTCAATCCATCCGGACGAATTCCCATAAAGGTCAACGCGGCGGTCTGGCACAGGCCTATCGGTTTGCGGTTCGGTACGGCTCGATAAAAATTCACCGGTGCCACCCGGAAGTTACTGCCGCAGGAAGTGAGCAGTTCCCGTACAAACTGGTCGTACGGCTTGTTGTTTTTAATGGAAGTTTGCAGCCAACGCTGATAGGCCTGCACTGCGTTCGGCCAAAGGTTGCTCGGAAATTCAGATTTAACCCGCAGCAGGTCGCACCACTTCAGCGTCCAGTAATCTGCGAACTCGTCCCGCCCCAGCAGCTCCTCGATCAGCAGGTTTCTTTTATCCGCCCGCGAGTCATACAGGAAATCCGTCACCTCTCTCGGGCGAGGAAGCGTTCCAATCACATCCAGATAAGCCCGGCGCACAAACACCTCATCTGTGCAACGCTCCGACGGCGGAATGCCCAGCTGCTTAAGTTTCGCGTTCACAAACTCATCAATTCGATTATCCGCGCGCCAAACTTTATAGGCTTTCGGCTTACGTTTTTGAGTCGTCGCCTTCGTTATCGCATCCTGGGCACCAACAGCAGATACCGCCATTAAGATAACAGAAACCGGAACCAGCGTTTTTCTAAAAAAAATCACAGTCAACCCACCCTTAATATAACTTCAACAAAAGATCATCTGGATGCATAAGCTTAAACGATGTGATCCGCCTACAACAGGCAAAACCGAGGCACCGCCAAGCCCGATCGACATTAGTCGCTGGCCGCCTGCGTTTGGTTACAAAAAAAGACGGCCCATTTCGGCCGCCTTCGCAGGTATTCAATATTTATGCAGGTTTAAAGCTCCACCACTTTCCAGGGCAGGCCGTATGTGTTGAGATCATCCATGAACGGATCGGGATCCATCTGCTCAATGTTGAATACGCCTTCGCCCATCCATTTGCCCTCCATCATCATCTTCGCGCCAATCATGGCCGGCACGCCGGTGGTGTAGGAGATCGCCTGAGAATTAGTCTCTTTGTAGCACTCCTGATGATCGCACGTGTTGTAGATGTAGAAGGTTTTCTCAACCCCATCTTTCAGGCCGGTCACTTTGCAACCGATGCAGGTCTTCCCTTTGGTCCGCGGACCGAGGCTGGCCGGATCCGGCAACAATGCTTTCAGGAACTGGATCGGCACAATCTTCTGACCTTGGAACTCCACTTCATCAATCCGGGTCATGCCGACGTTCTGGAGCACTTCGAGGTGCTTCAGATAGCTGTCGCCAAAACTCATCCAGAAACGCGCGCGTTTCAGGCCCGGAATGTGTTTAGCCAGCGACTCCAGCTCTTCGTGGTACATCAGGTAGATGTTCATCGTGCCGAGCTCTTCCGGCAGCTCAAACTCCTGTTTAACCGAAAGCGGGTCCGTCTCAATCCACTCGCCCTTTTCCCAGTAGCGGCCCTTGGCCGTGATTTCGCGGATATTGATCTCGGGGTTAAAGTTGGTTGCGAACGGCAGACCGTGATCACCGGCATTACAGTCAATGATGTCGATGTAGTGAATTTCGTCGAGATAGTGCTTTTGGATGTAAGTACAGAACACAGACGTCACGCCCGGATCAAAACCGGAGCCGAGCAGTGCCATGAGGCCGGCTTCTTTAAAACGATCCTGATATGCCCACTGCCATTTGTATTCAAACTTGGCAGTATCAAGCGGCTCATAGTTTGCCGTGTCGAGATAGTGCACTCCCGTTTCCAGGCAGGCGTCCATAATGTGCAGATCCTGATACGGCAGCGCCACATTCAGCACCATGTCCGGACCGAACTCCTTAATCAGCGCCACCAGCTCCGGCACATTGTCCGCATCTACCTGCGCAGTCCGAATCGGACGGTCCAGTTCCGCGGCGATCGCGTCGCATTTAGACTTCGTTCGGCTCGCCAACATAATCTCTTCAAACACATCCGGCAACGCCGCGCATTTATGTACCACCACGCGGCTCACGCCGCCCGCACCAACAATCAACACTTTTGCCATTTTACTCTCCTCAACGGGCGAAATGCCCATCAAAACTATCGTTCAAAATAGGTATACCCGCGCAGGCCGTTTTCATAAGCCGCCATCACCGCGCGACGTTCTTTAGCCGAAATCCGGCCGGATTACACCGCCGTCTCCGCCATCCGGCGGATACGATGGATAATCGACTTGGGCTGGTACTCGACATACGACAACACATCCTCAACCGAATCCCCTTCGATCTCGCGCTCGTAATGAATCGAGCCGTCATCGTCAATCCGTACACTCACCACGTTCGTATCACCCAGCAGGTTGTGCAGGTCGCCCAGCGTCTCCTGATATGCACCGACCAAAAATACGCCGAGGTAATACTCCTCATCCGGGCGAAGCTCGTGCAGCGCCAATGTGTCGGCCACATTGTGCAGGTCAATAAAGCGGTCAATCTTGCCGTCACAATCACAGGTGATATCCGCAATAATACCCTGACGGTTCGGGGTTTCGTTCAGCCGGTGGATCGGCATGATCGGGAAAAGCTGATCGATCGCCCACGCGTCCGGCAACGACTGGAACACGCTGAAGTTACCGTAATAGATATCCGCCAGCTTTTTATCCAGCCCGGCAAACTCGTCTGGCACGTATTTCATCTGACGAATCAGCCCCTTCACGCGCATCATGATATGCCAGAACATCTGCTCGCCCAGCGCGCGGTCGCGCAGGTTGATGTTGCCGTGCTTAAACAGCTGGCGAATCTCGTCGCGGTAATAAATCGCGTCGTTGTAGCACTCCTGCACATTCTTCGTGGTCATACCCTGCGGAATCGCAAATAGGTTCTGCAGATATTCCGGCGCATCATCCGGCAGCTTTTCGGGTGGCGGATGACTCTCAAACCTGCTGACATCGAGAATATTGAAAAGCAGCACGGAATAGTAAGCCACCGTCGCGCGCCCGGATTCGGTTACAATCACGGGATGCGGAACATCCGCCTCATCGAGCGTCTTTTTAACCACCTCAATAATGTCCGAGGCATACTCATCCACCGAGTAGTTACGGCTTCCGGCAAAATTGGAATGCGAGCCGTCGTAATCGACTGCCAGGCCGCCGCCGAGATCGAGCACTCCCATCGCCGCGCCCTCCTGCACGAGACCGGAATAGATACGCGTCGCTTCAGTCACGGCCGCGCGGATATCGCGAATGTTCGGGATCTGCGAGCCCAAGTGATAGTGCAGCAACTTCAGGCAATCCAGCATCTCCTTTTCACGGAGCGTGTCGACCACATCGATAACCTGCGCCGTGTTCAGACCGAAGACGCTCTGATCGCCGCCGGACTCTGTCCAGCGTCCGCCCGCGCGGCTGGCGAGCTTCATGCGCACGCCCAAAATCGGGCGGACCTGCAACACCTCCGCACGCGCCAAAATCAGCGGAAGCTCCTGCATGCTCTCAATCACAAACACACAGCGCACACCCATCTTGAGCGCCAACAGGCCAAGGTCGACAAATTCCTCGTCCTTATAGCCATTACAGATCACGTAGGCTTCCGGATCTTTCATAAAAGAGATGGCGGCAATCAGCTCAGCCTTACTGCCGGCCTCGAGGCCGTGATGATAAATCGAACCATAACGGGCAATCTCTTCAACCACCTGCTCCTGCTGGTTCACCTTGATCGGATACACACCACGGTACACGTTCTGATAGCCCGCATCTTTGATCGCCCGGCCAAATGCCTCATGCAACCGCTTGATACGTGCATCGAGAATATTTTCGATACGCAAGAGCACCGGCATATTCAAACCGCGCTCCTCCAGCCCGGAAACTATCTCCATCAGGCTGACACTCGGGCCGCCGTTTTTGCCGCGCGGCAAAACCTGAACTTCACCCGCATCAGAAACATCAAAATAGCCAGCGCCCCAGTTGCGAACGCCATACAGCTCACGCGACCGGTCACTCGTCCAGCGTTCCATCAATCCGTTCTCACCTACCACGGCCATGCCCTCACAAAAACCACGTTAAAAAGGAGCACGTTTTAATCCTCTTTCAGCCCCCTGACAATCAAATAGTTACCGGCCATCAACAACCGTGCGGATCGAGCTGACGGGTCTGCTCATCGAAAGGTTCCAGATGCACCAGCGTATCAACCACATCCATGTCGGCCTGCAGCAAAACAGCGCGCACCTCTTTGGCGATTTCATGCCCGTCGCGCACGCTCATCTGCGGATCCACCAGTACATGCAGGTCAACCAGCAGACCGTTACCGATCCGGCGCGTGCGCAATTTATGAATTTCGCGCACCCCATCCACCTGATACGCCGACTCAGTCAATGCCGCGCACACCTCCTGGCTCGCGCTGGACTCCATCAGCTCCTGCAGACACGGCCACGAAATACTCCACGCCGCCTTCAACAACATCGTACAAACCAACACCGCGGCCACCTTATCGGCAAAAACGAACGCATCTGACCACTGACCCAACATCACCGCCACCGCCACCGGAATCGAACTCATCGCATCCGAACGGTGATGCCACGCATTGGCCATCAGCGCACTGCTGCGCACTCTTTTAGCAATCCGGGCCGTTACCCGATACAACGCCTCTTTCACCAAGATCGACAAAATCGCAGCCCAGAATGCGGCCCAGCCGGGAATATGCGCCTTTTCGCCAGCGATCGTCGTCACCGCATGCCAGCCGATACTGACCGCCGCGGCCGCCAGAGCCAAGCCGATGAAAAAGCTGATCAAGGTCTGTATCCGCGCGTGCCCATACGGGTGGTGTTCATCCGCCGGCGCCGACCAGTAGTTCGCCCCTACAAGCACGGCAATATCCGTTACGCAATCCGACAGACTGTGCACCGCATCCGCGACCAGCGCCTGACTGGAGGCCAATACACCCGCCGCGCCCTTCACTGCACTCAGCGCCAAGTTCATGCCCAGCCCGACAAAAGTTACGCGCCGAATCTCCGTAGTATGTTTTTCCGTATTCATCATGCGTTATTCATATCGACTAACGAGTTCTCGCGCCAGTTCATTATTAAACCGCACCCGACCCCAATCACAAAAAAGACGTACAAATTTGACATTCTTACAATTTATCTATAACTTTCTGCCATTCCGCGGCTAACAACATCCATACACGGGGAAAAGGGGGATACATGAACGACACCATCTTGAGCGAACGGATACAGGTCGAACGCAAACAGTTCTTTTTGGATTTAAAAGAAAACCCCCGCGGACGCTTCCTCCGCATCACTGAAGACGTCAAAGGCCGACGCGACACCATCATTATTCCCGCCACCGGACTCCACCTGCTACGCGACGCGCTTGAAAAAGCAATCAGCGAAAATGAAGCTAATCCCTACGACGGCATTCCGGATATTCCCGACTAAAACCCCACCCCATCCAGACACAAAAAAAGCGGCGCATTACACGCCGCTTTTTTCATACCCTGCCCGCTTTAGGCTTTCGCCTTTTTCTCTTTGAGGCGACGGAACAGGAGCTGAACAATCATCACTACGTTGCTCGTTGTCCAGTAGAGTGTCAGGCCGGACGGCATGGTGTAGAAGATGAAGAGCATCATCAACGGCATGATTGTCATCATCTGTTTCTGCTGCGGGTCAGCGGAAGACGGAGTCATGTGCTGCTGCAGCACCATCGTAGCCGTCATCAGCAGCGGCAAAATGTTCAGAGAGCCGACAAACGGAATCATGCCCGCGAACAGGTTTTCCGGCTCACTCAAGTCAGCAATCCACAGGAACTCGGAAAAGCGCAATTCGATCGCAGAACGCAACACCGTGTAGAGTGCGAAGAATACCGGAATCTGAATGAACATCGGCAGACAACCCGCCGCCGGATTGACCTTATTCTCTTTGTAGAGCTTCATGGTTTCCTGCTGCATTACCTGCGGATTGTTCGCATACTTGGCCTGCAGCTCTTTGACCTTCGGCTGAATCTCAGACATGCGCTTCATGCTTTCCGTACTCTTATGCGTCAGCGGCCAGAAAATGCCGCGCACAATCAGCGTCAGCAGAATGATCGCCACACCATAATTCGGGATCAGCGCGTGGATGCGAACCAAAAGCCAACGCAGGAATTTACGCGCCGGTTCCATCACAAAGTTCATACCGCGCCAAAATCCAATCGTACGGAACTCCATCACATCTTCCATTGCATAACCGGAAGCTTCCAGAATGCCGTAGTCTTTCGGACCCACGTAGTACGTGTAGGCGTAATCGCGAGACTCTTTAATGCCCAGCTCGCCGCCGGCCATTTCTACGCTGGAAGCAACGGAAACCGTCTTGCCTTTTTTCCCCGGCTCTTTGTTAGCCTGCACATAAAACTGCTGCGCAATGCCACCGTGCGGAACGATGATCTGTGTGAAAAATTTGTTCTTGGCGGAAACCCAGTCAACGGTGCCGCTCATCACCTTCTCCGGAGCCACATCGATGCGGTCCGCATTACCGCCCAGCTTGTAGAGCTTGTGCAATTTGCGGCCCCAGTATTTCAAATCGCCGGAAACGCGGCTGTCGGCACCCAGCAGGGAAATGCCACGCATCTGCTTGCCTTTGCTGTTGTCCAACATCAGACCCGTGCCCACCTTCAGGGCCGGCATTACCACCGGAGCATCGGTCGGGTTCATTACCTGGTCTTTCACCTCGACGGCATACGCATCGCCGAGTTCGATACGACGGCTGAACGTCAGGCCACTGGAAAGTGTTTTGGTGAAGAGCACAGTTTTCTCATCGATTTTCTGAGCTGCCAGAACCTGCGCCGCAGACAGTTCGTTCATACCCGCATAGGCCAAAGCCGGCTGATCCGCAAAACTGAAGGCAACTGACGCGCTGTCTTCCTTGTTTTCCGTCGAATAATCTTTCAGCACCGCGCTCACAACGGAACCGCCCGCCGAGGAGAGCGTCAGCACGAGCTTGTCGTTTTCGAGCACGATCTCTTCCGCATTCTCCGCAACAACCGCTTTCACTTCCGCAACAGCTTCCGTTGTTTTCTCCACCCGAGCTTTCAGCTCGGTTTCGCCGGCGACAGGCTTAGCCGCCGGAGCCTGAACGATTTCCGCTGCCGGCTGCTCTTTCTTCAAGAACTTGCTGTAAATAGGGCCCCAGGCAACAGCCAGGATGATCAACGGGATAATAAACGGCAAATCTTTCTTATTCATAAAGCACTTCCTCTATTTGCTTAGAACGGTCGAAACTACTGACAGGCGGCACAAGGTCAACACCGCCAGCATGAAAAGGGTGACATTTCAGAACGCGCCGCAACGCCAGCCTCAGCCCTTTAAGAGAGCCGTGCTGTTTCAGCGCCTGAATGGAATAGGCAGAACAGGTGGGATAAAATCGGCAGTTGCGCCCAAGGTAAGGGGAAACCGCGCGCTGGTAGAATCGAATCAAAGTTATCAGAAACTTTTCCATTACTGATGCTGCTCTAGCACAGCCTCGCGAGCGGCCTTCTTGTCCTCTTTCGCAATCAGTCCCGCCTGCTCAGCCAGCCAAAGCATCTCTTTGACCACTTTTTCCCACGGTGCGCGCAACAGGTAGCCGCGACACACAAAGACGACATCAACATCGCCCGAAAAATGAGGGCGCAGCCGACGCCACGCCTCCCGTATACGGCGACGGGCGCGGTTCCGTTGAACAGCGCCCCCCACTCGCTTGCTGCTCACCACGCCGAGGCGCAGTGAAGCATCTTCACCTTCGCGAACCCATAAAACCATATAACGCCCAACCCACGAGTGGTTCTGCGCATAGGTTTCTCTAAACAGAGCCGAACGGGTTAAGCGCTGGTCGCGCGAAAGCTTCCGGTTTGGCCCGGTTGGTTTATCAAGGCCGCCGGTCATAATTTCCCGACGGTTAGACCGTCAGTTTTTTGCGGCCCTTCTGGCGGCGACGCTTCAAAATTGCGCGACCGTCAGCAGTACCCATACGTTTGCGGAAACCGTGTTTACGCGCACGTTTAATTCTAGATGGCTGATATGTACGTTTCATTTTCTTACCTCACAAATACTCTTTATCCCTAATGTCAAAAGGCCAGACACAGTATCACTTTTGCACGACGTGTCAACCGTTTATGGCGGAATTAATCCGCACCGTAAAAAGCCCGGAGACTTTCCCTAAAACTCAACAGCCGTACCGATCTTTGTATTGAGCGCGGCCTCGGCGATGGAGCGGCCGTCTGCCAGTACCGGGACCTTGCGCGAACGCCAAGTACGCGGCTTGGTTTTGGCAATCAGATTATATCTCGGCAGAAACCCGCTGATTTTATCAAGCCCGGCCGCCAACAACATAAATGCATACCCCACCCCGACCAACACATTCAAATGACGGTACTTATAAAACAAATACTGATCCACCTGCTCCGGCGGAATTTCATAGCACGGCGCCACCACCAACCGGGCAGCCAACGACGCAAACACGCCGGCAAACGCGCTGAAAAACCCGGAATAGCGCGTAATCCCCGGCACATCAAACCCGTCCTTTAAAATATCAAACAACTGACGACTCGCGTAACCAGGCCGCAAGCGCCCCGCCTGCTCATCACGCTGCCCCACCAGCTGATTCAACCCGCGGATCACTCCGAAACTGCGCATGCAGCCAACGGTAATAATCAATCGGCCGTCCGACTTCAGCACGCGATGACAATCCTTAATGAAGTCATAATCCTGCGGAACGCACTCCAGCGCATCAGCAATGATCAGCGTATCGAACGAATTGTCCTCATACGGCAGCGGCAGCTCAGCGAACTGCTTAACCTCATCATCCAAAATCTGACGCAGCCCCGTCACCGCCTTTTCATTAATGCCGAGCACCTCCCAGACCGTTCCATTCTGACGCAGATTACGCGCGATCATAGCGTCACCGCCACTGATCAACAGACACCGCTGATTACAGATCGAACCGAGCGACTCCTTCAAGCGCTGCAGCTTCTCCTTACGACGAACCGAACGGGCGAACAACTTCTCGTGCCACGTCAACAGTTCCTTCTTCAAATTCTGATCGAGTTTTTCCATAGATTCTCCCGGCCGAGCAAATCAACACAGCCCCTAAACTTTTTAATCTTATTTTCCCCGACAGAGAATGCAATCTTGTTATATTGATTCCGTAGAGCGCAAAGGGAGCTATTGAATGAGCAGAAGCCTGATTCAGATCGAACTCGAAAACGGAATCACCATCAAGCACCAAGTCGGCATTACCCCGCAAAAGCTACTAATCGAACACCCCGAACTGGAAAATCCAGCCGCGCCGGTCATGGGCGTCCTCATTAATAATGAACTGATGACGCTCGACTACCCCATCGAAACCGACTGCCACCTGAAATACGTCACCTTCCGCGACAGCCACGGCCAACACATCTACCGCCACTCCATCACCCTGCTGCTCGCCAAAGCGGTCAACAACCTCTACCCGAAAGCCAGCTTTGCGGTCGAACACTCGCTATCCCTCGGCCTCTACTGCTCCTTCGACCAAGACGGCGGACCTCCGCTCGAGCCGGATTTTGTAAAAAAACTGGAAACCGAAATGCGCTCGATCGCCGAACTGGCCCTGCCGATCCGCCGCAAAAAGATCTCCTATCAGGAAGCGTGCGATTATTTCGATTCGCGCGGCTTGACCGACAAGCTCAACCTGCTGCGCTACCGCAACCCGTCACGCGTGGCCGTTTACGAATGCGGCAAATTCATGGATCTGGCCCATGTCCCGATCGCCACCGACACCGCCAAACTGAGCTGCTTCAAACTGGAACCCCACGAAACCGGCTTCGTGATCCGCTTCCCCAAACCAAGCGACATGTGCGACTATCCGCCCTTCGATCCCGCCCCGCACCTCTTCCAGATTTTCAAAGAGCACAAACTCTGGGGCCGCGCGGTACGCGTACGCACCGTCGGCGACCTGAACAACATCATCGCCCGACACGGCATCAAAGAGTTCATCCAAGTCTGCGAGGCGTTTCAGGAAAAACGGATCGTACGTGTCGCCGATGCCATCGCCCGCAAACGCAAGCACCTCAAGTGGATCATGATCGCCGGCCCGTCCTCCTCCGGCAAAACCACTTTCGCGCGGCGCCTGGCCATTCAACTGCAGGCTAACGGCATCCGCACCCAGGCCATTTCAATGGACGACTATTTCGTTAACCGCGAGCAAACACCGCACACCAGCAACGGCTCGCACGACTTTGAACATATCGACGCGGTCGACCTCGCGCTGATGCACCAGCACATGAAGCTACTCGAAAAAGGCGAACAGGTTGAATTGCCCAGCTTCAATTTCCAGAGCGGACGCCGCGAGTTTACCGGCAAGACCGCCAAAGTCGAAAAAGACAGCATCCTTATTATAGAAGGAATACACGGACTCAACCCGCGCTCCAGCGAAGCACTGCCGCGCAGCCACATCTTCAAAATCTACGTCAGCGCGCTCATGCAGCTGAACCTCGACCGCAACAACCGCATCTCCACCACCGACAACCGGCTAATCCGACGGATGATCCGCGACAACTTTACGCGCGGCCACACCTGCCTCGACACGCTGGATATGTGGCACAAAGTCCGGAGCGGCGAAAACCACTGGATCTTTCCGTACCAACAGGAGGCCGACATCGCCTTCAACACAGCCCTCGAATATGAACTCGCCGTACTGAAGCCCTTCGCCGAGCCGCTGCTTGCACAAGCAAAGCCCTGCCACCACCAATACGCCGAGGCACGCCGCCTGCAGGATTTTCTCTCAAACTTCCTCGTCGCCTCGCACGATGAAGTACCGAGCAGCTCCCTGCTCCGTGAATTCATCGGCGGAAGCACCTTTACCGAATAAATCCGCAACCCCCACAAACGACGCAAAATAAGAGAAATTTAAGGGTTGCGTTGATGGAACGGGTTCGGTAGTTTAGCCCGCTCTTTTGGAAAAAATGATTTTATTGGCAGGAGAAGAACAATGGGTGTTAGAAGAAAATTTCGTAAGAAGCCAGTGCGCCGTCCGATTAAATGTGCTCGCGAGAAAGCTCGCCGCGTACGTACACAGAAAGCGCGCCTGGTAAAACTGGGCATGGATGCTGCAGCAGTTGAAAGACTGAACAACATGGAAATTCGCCAGTTGTTGCGCCATCCGGCAAAACTCAGCGCTTAACCACTAACGGTTAATGCTTCAAACGCGGTCTTTTGACCGCGTTTTTTTGTGGGCTGATAAAATTGAACGCAAAGCAACAATGACGCTAAACTCAGCCCATCATTAACTTTGCAATCCTCGCGCCGTTGCGTGAGAAAAATCACATGGAAAAGAAAAACATTATCCTCGTCGGCTTTATGGCCACCGGCAAAACCACCATCGGCAAACTGCTCGCCAAGCAGACCGGCATGCGATTTGTGGACATGGACGCCATCATTGAAGAGCGCGAAGGCCGGACCATCAATGACATCTTTGCCACTGACGGCGAGCCCCACTTCCGCAAACTGGAAGGCGCACTCGCCAAAGAGCTGGCCCAGACATCCGGACTGATCATATCCACCGGCGGCGGCATCGTACTCAACCCCGACAACATCGCCGCGCTTGATACCACCGGACTGGTCGCCTGCCTGATGGGAAAGCCCGAGGAAATCATCCGCCGCGTCGCCTCCTGCACAGCACGCCCGCTACTGGCCGGCAACAAAGAAAAACAAGTGCGCGCCCTTTTTGAGCAGCGCCGCCCGCTGTACGAGTCCATCCCCTTTCAAGTAATGACAGACGGACTTAAGCCGACAGAAATTGCAGAAAAAATCCTTCAAGAATTCCAATCTTGAATTTTGACCCGCAAGACCGCACATTACTGAAGCTTTTTATCCAAGGAGTTTAGATGACCGAAGAACACAAAACGCACGAAGAGATGGTAGCCCAGCACGAACTGGAAACACACGAAGTTAAAGAAGTCCTCAACTTCTTCAAAAAACACGGAAACATGATCGGGTACACAGCGACCGCCCTGATCGCCGTGTTCGCCATAACCACCTTCCTGAACACGAAACGCGCACAGAAAAACGCCGAGGCTGGCCACCTGTTGATGACCGCCAACAGCAGCGAAGAGCTGCAGGTCATCGTCGACAAGCACGCCAACACCTCCGCCGCCCCGGGCGCCCTGCTGGCACTCGCCCGCTCCGCCTACAACAAAGGCGACTACGAAACAGCCCAGGCAACTTACAACAAGTTCCTGAAAAAACACGGCAAGCACGACATGGCAGCCATCGCCGCCTACGGCCAGGCCGCCTGCCTCGAAGCACTCGGCGACCTGGAAGCAGCCGCAGCTGAATACCAGAAAGTTGCTGACGAATATAAAGACTCCTTCATCGCACCGATGGCGCTGTCCAACAAAAGCAAACTGCTCGCCAAACAGGGCAACGCAAAATAAGCACAAGCACCGTTGAACTTGCGAATCGGCCAATCTGCGCCAATCGCAAGACCCAAAACAAAAAGGCACCCGGCTTTCCGCCCGGTGCCTTTTTTATTGCCCAAATTCAGTAAACACAGGATGCTCGAGTCGAAGAAGGACAACAAAAGGAGGGGTTATGAAAACACTTCAACAAATCGGCTCGCTGGCCTTCGTCATCGGATTCTTCACATCCCTGTTTGCCGGCATCCCTTGGTACGTGGTTGCCGTCGAAGACCCCGTCACCCCGTGGTGGCTGCGCATCGCCGCATTCCTGCTGATAGGCGGCATGCTGCTCGTTCTGCTGACACTCGCCAAAGAACAGTCCCAAGCCGGACTGCCCGAACCGGAACCGGGCGAATCCACCCCGGATATCCTGCTGCTGAACACCTGCACCATTCCCAACCGTGAAATCATCGACAGCCTCGGACTGGTTCGCGGACACACCGTCTTCGCCATCTGGCTCGGAAAAGACCTCTCAGCCCTCGTGCGGCTGATCCTGGGCGGAGAGCTGAAGGAATACACCCAAATGATGAATCGCGCGCGCGAAACCGCCACCCGACGCATGATCGAGCAAGCCACGGAAATGGGAGCCGACGCAATCGTCAACGTGCGCTACATGACCACAAGCGTCATCGGAAGCGCCGCAGAACTGCTGGCCTACGGAACCGCAGTCAAAATCATCAAATAGATATAAAATTAACGCAGAGGCACAGGGACGCAGAAAAAAGGCACTTTCATAAAAACCCGGATCTGCGTTAAAAATCGCCACGTCCGGGCATAAAAAAAGAGCACTTGTCGTGCTCTAATTTACCGCTTTGCGGTCCACTTTAAAAAAGTGGCGAGGATGACGGGACTCGAACCCGCAACCTCCAGCGTGACAGGCTGGCGCTCTAACCAATTGAGCTACACCCCCGCAAAGGAACGCATAAGATAATCATCGCTGATTTTTTTGCAAGAGGAAATTACTCATTTTTTTGAGTCATTTTAAACCCTGCCTCAGCACTTATGCAAAGCGTCCTAAAAAATGGAGCGGGTGATGGGAATCGAACCCACGCGACCAGCTTGGAAGGCTGGGGTTCTACCATTGAACTACACCCGCTCCTCAATTAGGAAGGCGCATAAAGTAGCTAATGCGCACCTAACGGTCAAGCCTGTCTGCTTAAAAATTTGCAACTAACCGTATCCTCACGCACAACCCTCAAGAAACGAGGACCGCAGGCCTTTAGTCGACGTCAGGCAACAACTCTGAAATCGACGCGCACAGCTGCTTATTAAGCTCCCCAAAACGAGCGATAAACTCCTCTACATCCGCCTCGCCACTGCGCAACTTCATCTCCAGCTCCTCTGCCGCTGCCCGCAACTCGCTTGCCCCAAGCGTTGCGACCAGACCCTTTACCGAATGAGCCCGCCGAATGGCCTCCTCCCTATCTCCATCCTGGAGTTTAGTACGCACATACTCTTCTGCATCCGCATATCTGGCCGCGAATCTACGAAGAGTTTTACAGAAAAGCCTTTCATCCCCATCCAGGTAATCCAGCCCCAGCGCAATATCAACCCCCGCGATAGGCGGGATCGCAATCACTGGCCGCTGGTCCCGTTCCAAACTCGCCCCTACCTGCACTAAAGGTAGCCACTCCGCCAATGTCCGATAAAACTCACGCGGATTGACAGGCTTCGTCAAATGGTCGTTCATCCCCGCCTCAAGACTTTTCTCCCGATCCCCGATCATGGCATGGGCCGTCATGGCGATAATGGGCAAATCAGCCACGCCAGCAACAGGAAGCTTGCGAATCGCGCGCGTGGCGGAGAGCCCGTCCATGACCGGCATCTGAATATCCATTAACACTAAATCGAAGTTGCCTTCCCGCACCTTTTCCAGCGCCTCTCTGCCATCACTGGCAACGACCACCTCCGCGCCGGTTTTTTTCAGCAACCCGATCGAAACCTCCTGATTGATCTCATTATCCTCCACAAGCAGCAGCTTTACACCTGCAAGGTGAGGAATTGTAACGCGCTCTCTTCTTCTGGATGACATCGTTCCCCGCCCAAAAGCAGACATCAACGCATCAAACAGAATCGACGGGCGCACAGGCTTTTCCAAAAAGCCGTCAAACCCGGCGGCTTCCGCCTGCGACCTAATCTCCTCCCGACCAAATGCGCTAACCATAAGCAGCTTGGGCGCAACCGAAAGGTTCTCCTCAAGGATACGTCTCCCAGCCTCGATGCCATCCATACCCGGCATCACCCAATCAAGTATTATCACATCAAACCCAGAGCCCTCCCGCTCCGCTTCGCGCAATCGCTCCAGCGCCGCCTCGCCCGTTTCAACGCTCTCAACCTCGAAACTCATGGATTGCAAAATACCCATAATAATCTGCCGGGCATCAGCATTATCATTCGCCACCAAAACGCGACGGCCCAACAAATCAGGATCAATATAAAACCCACCGGCACCCTCAGCACTGCCGACACCAAACGGAAGCTGAACACTAAAGGTGCTACCCTTGCCGAGTTCGGTTTCAACCCCTATCGCTCCCCCCATCAACTCAGACAACTGCCGGCATATTGTCAACCCAAGCCCGGTACCTCCAAATCTGCGAGTCACGGTTCCATCCGCCTGCACAAAAGGTTCAAACAACTTACCCTTAACAGCCGGCGCCATTCCGATGCCCGTATCGTGAACGGAAAGCTCAATCCTTACCTGATCCGCGTTTCGCTCCACCACTTTCGCCGAAAGCAACACGTCACCTTGCTGGGTAAACTTAACGGCATTACTCATCAGGTTGTTAATAATCTGAGATACCCTCAGAGGGTCCCCAATAACGCATTGCGGAATATCCCGATCTATATCGGCAAGCAGCTCCACCCCCTTCCCGGATGCTAACATCCCATTAAGCTCAATGGCGTTATCAATAATCTCATCCAGCGAAAACTCCACCTGCTCAATCTCAAGCTTGCCGGCCTCGGCTTTTGAGCAATCCAAAATGTCGTTAATAACCCCCAACAAGGAGTGCGCAGCCGCTCTGATCTTCCCTATGTAATTTAGCTGCTTGGGACTCAAATCAGTTTCTTCAATCAAATGCCCCATCCCGACAATCACATTCATGGGGGTGCGAATCTCGTGCGACATGTTAGCCAGGAATTCGCTCTTCGACTTATTAGCAACCTCGGCCGCCTCTTTTGCTTTCTGCATCTCGGACTCGGCCACCTTGCGAAGCTCGATTTCACGCCTCAGACTGAAAATCCAGCAAAGGAAAATGGTCAGCACCCCGAAAAATATGGCAAGGACGCGCCAATAAACGACGTAATTAAAACCGTACTCATAGCGGACAGAAACCCAGCGCTGATGAATAGCCTCGTGCTCCGCCTCAGGAATGGCATCCAGCGCCTTCTGCAAAATATCGACCAGTATCTGCCAGTCGTTTCGTACAACAAAAGCCTGATCATAGGAATAAGGAGTCTCCCCTACCACACGGATGCTTGTGTAGTTGTGCTTTGTCAGATAATAACTTCCAACAAGCACATTCCCCACATAGGCGTAAACCCCCTCCCGGTCCAGCAACCGCAATGCCTCCTCGGCATCAGCAACGCGCACCAGCTTAATTTCCGGATGATGGAGCCGCAAAAACTCCTCTTCTGCATAACCAGCACAAACGGCAACCCGCCTACCCCGCAGCGCCTTAAGCCCCCCCAGATAAGAAACCTTCGGGCCGGCGAAAATCACCGTCGGAACCGAGATATACGAAGTAGTAAACTTGAAATGCTCTTCCCGCTCAGGCGTCCGGCATAATGATGAAAACATATCAAGCTCATGGTCTTTGACCTTAGCCACAGCCTCCGGCCAACTGACATCACGAGCCGGCTCAAACTTCACCCCGAGGAGATCTTCCAGCTTTTTGAGGTAATCTGCAGAAATCCCCGAAAACTCTCCATCCTTCGATATGAATTCGATCGGCGGCCACCCCAGGTCTGCGGCAACACGAATTAAAGGGTGCTCCGTCAACCAATTGCGCTCTTCTTCCGTCAACACAACCCCAGAGTCCCTCGCAGGAACGTCGATACCGATCCAGCGTTGCCGAATTTGCCGTTGCTCCGCAGGCGTTATAGAGGCCAACGCCTTATCGAGAATTGCCACTAATTCAGGCCAGTCATCTCTCACACCCATCGCAAGGCCCGTTATCGGCATTTCAGACAAGGGAGTTACCTTTAAACCAAGGATGCTATACTGCCGGATCTGGTAAGCAAGCGTACCGTGATGACCCACCATAGCATCCGCATCACCCGTAGCAACCGCCTGCAACCCCTCCACCACCGTATTAACCGGATGCACACGAAGATCCGGTTGACGCTGAAGCACCACCTCCGAAATAGCATAATCCTTCACCAGCGCCACCGTCCGGCTAGTCAAATCAGCCAGAGTGCGAGCCAAAGCAGCATCATCCCGCGTCACGATAACGAAAGTGGCCTTTTGGTACGGCTTTGTGAAATTCAGGTATTTGGAGCGATCCGGCGTTTTTTTAATCGCAGGCAAAATATCAATAGTTTTCGCCCGAGCCCCTTCCATAACCCCAGCCCACGAACGGCCATCCTCAACTCGGAACTTTATCCCCACCCGCTCTTCGAGCAACCTTATGTAATCGGAAGCGATCCCGGCATACTGGCCGCTTTCATCTATAAATTCATAAGGGGGAAAATCGGCATCCACCCCAACCCGAATCTCAGGATGAGCCTCAACCCAAGCACGCTCCTGCTCAGTTAGCTCCACCAACTCCGCCCCGGAAACGGAAGATACAAAAAGAACCAAACAGCCCACCAAAATGGTGAATAAATATTTCATCAGCACCCCGACTCAAGAAAGGCTCAGCCGGCAACTGCCCGCCACCACATCAACCCCTCTTCCTTGGCGAGCATGATAAACCGCCAAGCACTACAGATCAATGCTTGAGAGACAATAAAAGTCAAAACTTGCAAGCTCTTTAACAGAAAAAGCGCAAGCCAAAGCGCGCCGGGAAGGGATAAGAAAAGGGTAAAAAAAATGGTGGCCAGACCCGGAATCGAACCGGGGACACGGGGATTTTCAATCCCCTGCTCTACCGACTGAGCTATCTGGCCACCTCGTGGAAAGAGCCGACATAGTACGCAAATCGCGGGGTTTGTCAACCGATTGAAAATCTTTTTTCGACCATCCGATTTTCAAAAACCACAACCCCCTGTTTTCCAGCGGGTTGCGTCATAGTTTTTTATCGCATTTTAATTGAGCCAAAAGTCTATCCCGATGGCGACAATGCTAAGAATGAATATAAATGCGTAGTTATAGATCTCTTTTGATTTTCGGATCGAGTTAAGGATATACAACAGCTCAGCCTGCCTTTCCCCCCGTAGCCCGGTGCATTTTTCCACCTCTTCCACGAGCCCGGAATCCACCACCGTTTTACGGCGCTTATTGGCTATATAGAACCGATAGCCAAAGAAAAAGATATAGCCGATCACCGCCGTGCGCCAGGCATAGCTCGCCCAGCGCGGACTATAGTGATTAATAATAGTCAACGCCCGAATGCAGATCGCCGAGAACAGGCCCACACAGAAAAAAAGATTGATCACCCATTTGGGCAGAGTTTTACGCGGCATGATTAAACCTCCATAAGCAACAGACCTGTTAAAACCTCAACTGCATTCCCCTTATGTACCGCGTCAGCTGCGGCCCGGAAAACAGAAACTGATATTTTGTCCCATTTTTATTTAGATTAGATCTTGATAGCCGCCTGGGGCTCACGTACAAAGATCAGGCTATACACACGAGGGATATATGAAAAATTTAACGGTAGCACTCACGGGCAACCCGAACTGCGGAAAAACTACGCTGTTTAACCGCATCACCGGGTCCAAACATAAAGTAGGCAATTGGCCGGGCGTAACAGTGGAGCGGCTGGAGGGGGATTACACCTTCCGCGACGTTCATTATGATGCGATCGACCTGCCGGGCATCTATTCCTTTTCGGTCTACTCTGCCGATGAACGCGTCTCCCGCGAATACATCCTGAATGAAAAGCCGGATGTCGTGATCAACGTCGTCGATGCTACCAATCTGGAGCGCAACCTCTACCTGACCACCCAGCTGCTGGAAATGAAAGTGCCGATGGTCGTCGCGCTCAACAAAATGGATGCGGCCGAACGGCGCAAGCTCCACATAGAAATTGAGCATCTGGCAAAACATCTCGATTGCCCGGTCATCCCCGTCAGTGCCGCCCGCGGTGAAGGCATGGAGGAGTTGCGTCTGGCCGTTGAGAACGTGGCGAATACTCACCACATCCCTCAGACCAAAGTCAGCTATAACCATGAAATCGAGGAATCCGTTGAACGCCTCGAGCAGGCGGCGAGCAGCGCCGCCCACATCGCCGGTGTAGATAAACGCTGGCTGGCGGTCAAGCTGCTGGAACAGGACGAGCTCGCAATCCAGCTGACCAAAGGCGCGCTCAAAGAAGAGGTGCGCGACGAGTGCAAACACATCAACAAACACACAGGTGAAGACGCCGACTTGGTGATCGCCGACGGACGCTACGGCTTCATTCACGGCCTGGCCCGCGATGTGGTTAAACGCAACGCGGAGTTCCGTCAGACCATGTCGGATCTGGTCGACCGGATTGTACTCAGCCGCCAGCTCAGCATTCCGATTTTCCTGCTGGTGATGTATTTCGTATTCTGGCTGACGATTCAGGTCGGCGGCCCGTTCATCGATTTCTTCGACGGGTTTACCGGCGCCATTTTTGTGGATGGGCTCCGCTCCCTGCTGGAACACTGGCATGCGCCCGAGTTTCTGACCCTGCTGCTCGCTGACGGACTAGGCAGCGGCATTCAGATGATCTCCACCTTTATTCCGCCGGTATTCTTCATCTTCCTCTGCCTGTCCCTGCTGGAAGGCTCCGGTTACATGTCGCGCGCGGCCTTTGTAATGGATCGTATGCTGCGCACGATCGGCCTGCCGGGCAAAGCGTTCATTCCGATGCTCGTCGGCTTCGGCTGTAATGTTCCGGCCATTCTGGCGGCACGTACCCTCGAACGGAAACGCGACCAGATTCTGACGATCCTGCTGAACCCGTTCATGTCCTGCGGCGCCCGCCTGCCGGTCTACACCCTGTTTGCAGTGCTCTTCTTCCCGCAACACCGTAGCCACGTCGTATTCGGCATGTACCTGATCGGGGTACTGGTGGCGGTTCTCTCGGGCCTGCTCTTCAAAAACACGCTATTTCCGGGCGAGGTTTCCAGCTATGTAATGGAGTTGCCGCCCTACCATATGCCGCCCTTCAGCGTGATCCTGCACGATACCTGGACCCGTCTGAAAGACTTCATTTGGCGCGCCGGTAAAGCCATCGTCGTAATCGTCGCCCTGTTGCAGATCGTCATGTCTGTAACCGTCGACGGTCGCATCAGCAGCGACGAACCGCAGAACTCGCTCGTCAGTGAGGCCAGCCGCAAAATGCTCCCCATCTTTGAGCCGATGGGCATGGACAAAGAAAACTGGCCGGCCGTGGTCGGACTGGTATCCGGCGTCTTCGCCAAGGAAGCGGTTATCGCCACACTCGACTCACTCTACACACAGGTCGATGCCGAAGAGCAACCGGACGCAGTCACCTCCGCGAGCTACGGTCCCCGCGAACTGTGGAGCGGCATCAAAGAATCCTTCGCCGTGATTCCGGAAGGACTGGCGGCCCTTTTTGCCAAAGGCGAGGCAGAGGACATTGCCGACGAGTCTCAGCGCTGGGCCTTCAAGCGCTACTTCAAAGACTCCCCCTCCGTACTGGCTTACCTGATCTTCATCCTGCTCTACGTTCCGTGCGGCGCCACCCTGGCGGCCATCGCGCGCGAGATTAACTGGAAGTGGATGACCTTCTCCGCATTTTACATGTGCGGCATCGCCTGGGTCGTCAGCACCCTCTTCTACCAGCTCGCAACCTTCGCGGCCCACCCGGGCCAATCGCTTATGTGGCTGGCCATTCTGACGCTGACCGGCATTATTTTCTATGTGGCGTTGAAAGCCGCCGGCAAACGCATTACGTTCGACTAAATTTAAAGGGAGTAACCATGATGCTAGGGCAAGGTAGAGGACGACACGGAAAGGGCCACGGACACGGCCGCAAAAAGTTTTTCCCATTCGGGTTCCGACGCAGACACTGCTGCTGCCCGAACCCGTGTGCCAGCCTCAACCAATGCGTTGAAGGCGATCAGGCGCTGGTGACCGGCAATCCCGACAAAAAAACACGCGAACTGGGCATTTTCTGCGGCGTTATGATTAACGTCATCAAAAACGACGACGGCAACGCCAATATGATTATCGGCGTCGGCGACGCGCGCTACGCTATCGCCAAAGAGGTGGCCAAGCTCGTCTGCGTGAAAGTCAACCGCGAGGATTATTAAGATGATTTTAAAACAGATCGACGACTATGTGCACGAAATGGGATTCATCTCCCTGCGCGCACTCTGCCAAAAATTTGACATGGAACCGGAAGCACTCGAACCGATGATGGAAACGCTCGAGCGCAAAGGCAAAGTGAAGCGCTTCGACAACAACACCCTGCCTTGGGACGATGACGAAGAATCCGGCTGCACCAGCAGTGCATGCCACCGATGCAAAGGCTGCGGGACCAATCCTGACCCCTCCAGCCAGATCGTCTATCAAGGCCTCTAATCCTTGAGCGAGACGATCGAAATCTATACAGACGGCGCGTGCAGTGGTAATCCGGGTCCGGGCGGCTACGGCACCGTACTCATTTCCGGAAAGCACCGCAAAGAGCTCTCCGGCGGATTCCGTAAAACCACGAATAACCGGATGGAGCTGCTGGCCTGCATCGAAGGGTTACGCGCGCTGAAACGCCCGAGCACGGTAGCTCTGACAAGCGACTCCAAATATGTAGTGGATGCCATCAAACAGGGCTGGGCCAAACGCTGGCGTTCCAAAGGCTGGCAGCTCTCCCCTACCAAAGCAGCGAAAAATCCGGATCTCTGGAAAGAGCTGCTCGATCTGTGCGATAAGCACAGCGTTGATTTCCACTGGGTAAAAGGCCACAGCGGCCACCCCGAAAATGAACGCTGCGACGAACTGGCCGTTGCGGCCTCGCAATTGAAAAACCTTCCTGCGGATCTCGCCTTTGAACAAACGTCGACCCCGCCAGCGGATCTTTTCGCTTAATCGTACTTATAAGTCACTTTGCTGTAGGTGCTGAACAGGATGCGGCTTTCGATATACTCAACCGCCCCGCGCACCTGAACCGGCTCCGCAAGAACCTCCCGGCTCCGAGTATCGATCAGATAATAGGTCAGCTCGCAGGAGGCGCGCAGTTTATCTTTAACAACCAACAGATAGTCCGACGTGCTGCGATTGGTTCCCAATACATCCACCAGAATATGGAGCTCCACATCCGGCTGTTCCTTTACCAGCGCCACACCGTCCGTCCGGGCTTTCATTGAAACAACGGCCTGCAAATAAACCACATCCTTTGAGGTGCGCACAGGCGCAGGTTTATAAGCAGGCTTGAGCTCGGACTCCACCTCCACCGAATAATCATCGGTTTCCGTGCGCACGCCGAGCGAGGTCAATCCGGCGGGCTCGCTCCAGCCTCCGCCGGATGTTTCCATGCTTTGCACGATCAACTGAACCCGTTTTCCCTTACAGGAGCTGAGATCCAGCTTACCGACCGCCCGGCTCATGGAAGAGGAGAGTAACCGTTGCTCTTCGGTAAAACGCATTCCCCCGCCATGCGAAGGAATCCCCTGATACGTGCCGCAGGCGGCAAGCACGACAGCACACAGAATCAACACACATAATTGCCCAGCCCGGTTCATAGCATCTCCCGCTTACTCAGCTTCAGGGTACCGCAAAAACGCTTTAATTAAACGGTCATTCTACGAGCACAAAAGCGGTCACATAAAATCCATACCGCGGGGCCTTTCTCACGGGAATATTCTGGAATGCTGCGTGCCGCGTAAAATCAATTAATGGTTTGTTCACAATGGACTCTTTATGGTTAAAACAGAGTCGGAGGGCGCGATATGAAAGAGTTCCTGATTCAGACCTTCGTTACCACTCTTTACCTGCTGGCACTTATTAATCCCATCAGCAAGGTTTCCATCTTATCGGTTCTCTCGACCGATCAAAGACGAGAGGAATTCCGCGCCGTCACCGCTAAATCGAGTCTTGTGGCTTTAGGCGTCCTGCTCTGCTCCATGATTTTCGGAAGCTTTGTCCTGCGCTCGATTTTCCACGTCGAAATTCATTCGCTCCGACTGGCCGGCGGCGTGATTCTCTGCTGGGTGGGATTCAACGCCCTGCGCCGCGGGATCTTTTTTGAGCAGGAGGTAAAAAACAGCTTTGAGGATATCGCCCTGGTCCCCCTCGCCTGCCCAATGATTGCCGGGCCGGCCACCATTGCCGCCTGTATCGCCATACGCGCCAAAAACGGCCTGCTCTCCCCGGCGCTTTCCGTTCTGCTGGCGATAGGTATCAACTATTGCATCATGCGGCTAAGCCGCCAGATCAGCTCTCTTCTGCTGCAGTTCAATATTCTGGGCGCACTGGTTCGCTTAACTGGGTTGATTGTTATGACCATCGGCACCCAAATGGCGCTCGACGGCCTCTCTGCCTGGTTGATCCCCCTCTTTGCGTGATAACCCAACGCACAAGATGGCTACCGGTTCAGCAGGAGCCCCACCCTCCAGATATGAAAAAAGCCCGCTGAAACCAGCGGGCTTATACACAGACTAAACAGACCGATTAAAACGGGATCACGTCTCCGTCGTCATCGATATCTGCCGGAACATCGGCATCCGAAAGCGGCGGCATGTCATCGCCAGCCGACGCGCCGGCACCCGCTTCGATTTTCCAGCCGACGAGGTTGTTGAAGTAACGGCCATTGTATTCGCGACCGCGAATGTCGAAAGAAACCTTCACTTCCTGACCGATCGCTACCGTATCGAGCAGACCCACTTTATCCTGCAGAAACTCCAGGTTGATATCCTGCGGAAACTTACCGTCCTCAACAGTCACAACCACTTCACGCTTGGTGAAGCCGCTGGAAAACGTCTGAGCGTCCTGAATCAGTTTAATTTTGCCAGTTAAATCATATGCCATGTCTAATCCTCCCTAGATAAAAATTGGTTCTGATGTAATAAATTTTTTTTAGATCAGCGACGAGCCGATTTACAGAATTTTACGAATTTGAGCGATATCGATGGCGATCTGCTCTTTGAGTGCCTCGACCGATTCGAAGGCGGTGTCTTCACGAATTTTTTCAACGAACAGAACTTCGACTTCATGGTCATAAATCTGACCGTCAAAATCGAGCAGATACACCTCCAGCACACGCTCATCGCCGATGTTATGAAAGGTCTTGCGACTGCCGATATACGCGGCGGCCGGATATAGCGTCCCGTCCAGCAGCGCCTTTACGGCATAAATACCGGGCGGCGGCTCAACCTCGTTCTGCACCTCGATATTGGCCGTCGGAAATCCGAGCTTACGGCCGACTTCGCGACCGTGTACCACTTTACCGAAAACGCTGAAAGGTCGATTAAGCAAGCGGGCGGCGGTTTTCAATTCGCCCGCCAAAATCGCATGACGAATCCGCGTACTGGAAATCCGCTCGCCGTCATAGTTCACTGCTTCAACACCGGTTACACGGATGCCGCGCTCCTGCCAGAGTTCACGCAACAGCGTCACATTCCCGGCCGCACGACGTCCGAAACACCAGTCCGTACCCGTCACAAATCCGGCGAGCTTCGGAATGCGTTTTACCAGATCAGTTGCGAACTCTTCCGGCAGCATACTGATAAATTCCCGCGTAAAGGGAACCAGAAAGACACCGGAAACTCCCAGCTCTTCAAAATGACGAAACAGTGTTGTCTGCGAACTCAGCAACGGCGGCGCCGTATTCGGATTCAGCACGCGGGCCGGGTGAGGATCGAAGGTCATAACCCACGCTTCCCCCCCCTGCTCTTTCGCCTGCTTGACTGCTTCGCCGATGACAGCCTGATGACCGAGATGCACACCGTCAAAACAACCAGCCGCAATCACAATCGGGCAATCCTTCGGCTGTTCGTACTGGTGCAGAACGTTCATCGTTAGTCCTTCAAATCGTCAGGTGTCAGATCCGCCATATGGATCATCTTTTCGCCAATCGTGTCGCGGTCGTACTCAAGGATCTCTTCCAGCGTCAACGCATCCTCAATCCGGAATTTACCGGAAGCCGTACGGCGCAATTCGTCGAGACAAGCTCCGCAGCCGAGGTTCGCACCGATATCGTGCGCCAGTGTGCGGATATACGTTCCTTTGGAACAGCAGACTTTGACATCCGCCAGCGGGTTCTCGAAACGCTTCAGCTTGTAATCATAGATCGTGCAGTCGCGCGGCTCGCGTTCAATCACCTCGCCTTTGCGGGCGAGTTTGTAGAGCGCAGTACCGTTCTTTTTGATCGCGGAAACCATCGGCGGGATCTGCTGGATATCGCCTTTGAAGTTTTCCATTTCGGCCTCGAACATTTCCTGCGTGATGCCGGAAGCGTCGTTCTCTTCGAGCAACTGGCCGTCGCGGTCCTGGCTGTCGGTTACGTGTCCGAGATGGATCGTACCTTCGTACTCCTTGATCGCCGCCATTACATGCTGCGAGAGCTTGGTGCCTTTACCGATCAGGATAATCAGCAGACCGGTCGCCAGCGGATCGAGTGTTCCGCCATGGCCGACTTTGTTGAATTTAAAATGGTTACGGATTTTGGCAACGACATCGTGGGAAGTCCACTCGGTCGGCTTATCCACCAGCAGAATTCCGTTTACCGGATCCGGCTCTTTAGGTTTGCGGCGACGATTATACCCCATCTTTGTCCTCGTCCTTCTTCTCTTTCTTGCCGAACACTTCCGGCTGTGAATCTTCCATATCCGCCAACAGGTTCAGCACGCTGTCTCCTTCCACCAGCGAAGTATCCCCTTTGAAAGAGAGTTTTGCCGTATATTTCAGTTTCACGCGGCTACAGACCATTTTCTGGATGTTCGCGCGGTTTTTGTTGAGGTAGCGGACGATGGCCGTTGTCGTTTCTTCGTCTTCGTTGAAGACCGAAACAAACACCGTTGCCGAACGCAGGTTCGGGCTCACATCCACGCGCGTCACAGTGACGCTGGCCATGGAAAATTCCGGCGGCTGCAAGCGCATGATATCTTCAGCGATCTCGCGCTTGAGCAGCTCGTTTACACGTGTCAGTCGATTACTCATAAATAAAAATAAAAAGCCATCCACCCCGCACAGGGGCAGACGGCTTGATTGGGTTACAGTTCCTGTTCAACCTTGTTGACTTTGTAGGCTTCAATGATGTCGCCTTCAGCAATGTTGTCGAAACGATCAAACTGCACACCGCACTCCTGACCGGCCGGTACTTCTTTGACCTGATCCTTGTAGCGGCGCAACGAGACAACAGAACCTTCGTAGATCGTGTCGCGCTTGCGGATAACACGCACGCGCGCATCGGAAGTCATGCGGCCTTCCTGAACCAGACAGCCGGCCACGCGGCCGCGCTTGCCGTACGGGAAGGTTGCGCGAACTTCTGCTTTACCGAGGCTCTCTTCAACCAGCTCCGGCTCGAGCAGACCTTTCATCGCCGCGGCCACTTCGTCGATCAGCTCGTAAATGATGCTGTACAGACGAACTTCCACGCCCTCTTTCTTAATCACCTTGTTCACGCCCGCTTCGATACCCGTGTGGAAACCGAGGACAATCGCGTTACCCGCACTCGCCTTGATCACGTCCTTATTGGAAACGTTACCCACGGAAGCGTCGATGATTTTCAGCTTAACCTTGTCAGACTCAATCGCCTCAAGGTTGTAGCGAATCGCTTCCACAGAACCCTGTACGTCCGCCTTGATCACCACCGGCAGCTCTTTGACTTCCGTCAGGCCGGCCTGTGAAAACAGATCGTCCAGAGACAACTTAGTGCCCGCCGCAGCTTCTTCTGCCTGATCCTTCTGTGTCTGCTCAAACTCTTCTGCCAGCTTACGGGCTTCACGGTCGTTCTTAACCGCTTTCCACGGCTCGCGCGGATCCGGAACCGTATTCATACCCAGCACCTTAACCGCCGTAGACGGACCCGCGCTTTTAACACGCGCTCCGGTTTCATCCATCAGCGATTTAACTTTGCCGTAATGCATACCGCAAACCAGGCCGTCACCGACCTTCAGCGTACCGTCACGGACAATGAAGTTGGCCGTCGGACCCATGCCCGGCTCCATCTGAGCTTCCACCACATAACCGTGTGCTTTCGCGCTCGGTCTAGCTGTCAGCTCCATCATTTCCGCCTCAAGATTGATGCGCTCGAGCAGCTCGTCAATACCCTGACCCGTCGCCGCGCTCACTTCAACCACGCCGATATCGCCGCCCCAATCCTCCGGAGCAAGACCCTGCTCCTGAAGCTGTGTGCGCACTTTCAGCGGATCCGCCGCCGGCAAGTCGATTTTGTTGATTGCAACAATGATTGTGGTTTCCGCGCTCAGGGCGTGCTTAATCGCCTCTTTGGTCTGCGGCATAATGCCGTCGTCCGCTGCGATCACCAGAATCATGATATCCGTCAGATGGGCACCGCGCTCACGCATTTTCTCGAATGCAGAGTGACCTGGCGTATCCAGGAATGTGATTTTGCCGCCACCCGCTTCAACCGTGTAAGCACCGATGTGCTGCGTAATGCCGCCGGCCTCGCCGGAAACAACGCGCGTTTTACGGATGTAGTCGAGCAGAGACGTTTTACCGTGATCGACGTGACCGAGGAATGCCACCATCGGCGGGCGAATCTCTTCGCCAGCTTCCAGTTCGTGCTTTTCGCCCGGCGCACTCTTCTTCTTGGCCTTCTTCTTTTTCTTAGCCTTTTTCGAAGCCGCATCCGCTGTCGCCGCCGGAGCCGCTTTTTTAACCGGTTCCGGTTTCGGCTCTTTATACAGCTCAAAGCCGTGCTCTACGGCGATTTCACGCGCAGTTTTCGCATCAACCAAATGATTGATCGAAGCCATAACGCTGCGTTTCATCAAATCAACGATCAGCTTGTTCGGCTTCACATCCAGCACTTCGCCCAGTTCGCGGACGGTCAGCGGGCCTTTAATATCGACCACATTGCTTTTCTCTTCTTGCGCAGGCGCTTCCTCGGCAACCGGTTCTTCAGCCGGCGCTTCTTCAGCTTCTTCTTCCTGCGTTTCCTCTGCGGCCGCTTCTTCAGTCATGTCGATTTTTTCGGTCGCCTGGTGTTGGCCAGGCAGCAAACCGAGGTCATCGCGGACCGCGCGGACTTGATCCGCTGTCAGCGATGACGAGTGTGATGTTGCTTCAATCCCGAGGTCCTCGAGGATCTCCAGCAGCTCCTTATTGGAGACGTCGCATTCTTTTGCCAGTTCGTAAACTCTCATTAGTATCTTCTATCGTTATGTGGTGGAACATTATCGGCGTTAGCCTGACTCATATTTTTAAAGGGGTGCCCTGTCTCGCCGCAGCTTGCAGGGCGAGGACGGAAAATCCGCCCGCCTTCAATTAGAATTCAATCTTGCCGTGTTCTTTTTCGTATGCTTTTTCCACAGCTTTCCATGTCTGCTGTGCTTCTTCTGCGGTGAACCCTTCAATTTCAGCCAGGTCGCTGATGTCAGCCGCCATGATGCCTTCCATAGAGAGGAAGCCGGCAAATACCAATTTCTCCGCGTTGTCATAGCCGACACCGTCCAGCGCCGCGAGCGTTTCCACCGCACGCTCGATCTGCTGTTCGAAGTCGAGTTCTTCCAGATGTTCTTTCTTCTGGATGTCCACACGCCAGCCCGTCAGTTTCGCTGTCAGGCGCGCGTTCTGCCCACGTTTACCGATCGCGAGGGAAAGCTGATCCGCTTCCACCAGAACCGTAACCGTGCGGGTTGCCTCGTCCACATTCACTTCGCTCAGCTTAGCCGGGGCGAGTGCATTAGTGACCAGGGTTTTGATATTGTCGCTCCAGCGAACGATATCCACTTTTTCGCCGTTGAGCTCGCGCACAATGTTTTTAACGCGCATACCGCGCATGCCTACGCAGGCACCCACCGGATCCACATGCTCATCGTGACACTGAACCGCCATCTTCGTGCGGAAACCAGCCTCGCGGGCAATCGCCATAATTTCAACCGTGCCGTCCGCAATCTCGGAAGCTTCCAGTTCAAACAGGCGACGCACAAAATTGGGGTGAGAACGGGAGAGGACAATTTCCGGACCGGATACTTTGTTTTTAACCGCCAGCACGTAAGCGCGGATGCGTTCGCCCTGCTCGTAGTCTTCCGTAACGATGCGTTCTTTAGACGGCATCACCGCTTCGCCGAACTCCAGCTCAACGATCACATCGTTACGCTCAAAGCGACGCACGGTACCCATAACGATATCGCCTTCGCTGTCCTTGTACTCATCGAAAATCTTCTCTTTTTCCGCCGCGCGCAGTTTCTGCATAATCGTCTGCTTTGCGGTCTGGGCGGAAATGCGGCCCAATGCGGCCAGGACGCGGCGATCTGCTTCCACTTCCACTTCATCACCGATTTCAGCCGTCGGGTCGATGCGCTTGGCATCTTTCAGGCCGATTTCATCTTCACGAATAGCCGGAGGGAGTACGACTTTCTTTTGAACATAAGCTTTGAGCGCAAGTGTTTTGCGATCAATAGCTACTCGCACGTCTTCCAATTCATCCGTTTTGCGGGAAGCGTTTTCCAGTGCAGACTCGATCGCCTCGATGATCACTTCACGATCAACGCCACGCTCCTGCTGCAAATATTCAATTACCGACTGCAACTCATTCATCATGATGCGGCCCTCCGTATTCAGTTGTTAGAATGTTAGAATGTTAAGTTGTCCAAATTTACCCCTACGCCACATAAATAAAAAAGCGGGCCACAGACCCACTTCATCCAAACCGCGCAGTTGATAAACGTCGTTAATTTACGGTATTTACGCAAAACGTCAAGGCCAAAGCCCGACAGCCAAACCGCGCGTTTTCGGTCCATTTTTCACCCAGCAGCCAACCCGCAGAACGAAACACCCATCGCCCCAAAGAAGAGATTAAGGGATGGATGGAAACAGAATTAGTCAGAGAGTTAAACAGCGCCGGATATGATGTCGAAATTAAACAATATTCCTGACCATCGCGTGGAGCATACGGTCGACACACCGGTTAATAAGATGGAGTTTGTGTGCAGCGCTGTTCAGCGTAACGTTCTGGGGTTTTCAAACGTAAGTTTATAAAAAGCACCCTCTTCAGAAAGGAGATATAAAAATGCCAGAATTAATTGAAAATCTAAAATTGGATCACGCCGAACTTTCAGAGCTGTTCCGCGATATAGCAATCCTCGGCGTTACATCTGAAGAAGGCCAAAAGAAGCTTCTTGATGCAAAAGCAGCATTACTCGCTCATTTGAAGAAGGAGGATGATGAACTCTATCCCGTCCTTTGGGAAATGGCTAAGGAGCGCGATGACTTGAAGCATACGTTGGACTTGTTTGCCGACGATATGAGCAACGTTACTAAAACAATATCGGCATTCTTCGAAAAACATGTAGGTGGCGAGCATGGAACCGATTTCAAAGAAGAATTTATTGAGGTATACTTGATTTTGACAAAACGAATCAATTTTGAAGAAAGCACCCTGTTTCCAGAATACAGATAATCGGAATCTGATCACACGTCGGGCGAAAGGAGAAACAGATGAGCAATCTACAGGAATCCATGTTCGCCCCCGATGAAAGGGCCGATTCAGAAAGCGTTTCGCGGGATGCTAAACTTCTTATGCAGTCCGCACTACTCGTTCATTTGACAGAGGCTATCCCGTGCATTCTGCTTATTCTGAACAAGGAACGTCAGATCGTGTTTGAGAACAAGAAGGCGCGCGACTCGCTAAGCCTTCCCTCTGGCGCAGAAATACTAGGCACACGACATGGCGAGATGGTCAATTGCATCCATGCCAGCCAATCGCCGGGCGGGTGCGGAACAAACGAATCGTGCCGTTGGTGCGGTGTCAGGCAGGCCATCTTTCAGTCCCAGGATACAGGAACCACTGTTTTAAATGAGTGCAGAATCCTTACAGCCAATGGTAAATCCTATGAATTCACAGTGCGGGCATCACCATACACACTTGAAAACAGGAAATTCACAATCTTAAGTCTTCTGGACATTAGCGACCGCAAACGACGGCATGCCCTTGAACAAACCTTCTTTCACGATGTGAACAACATTCTCATGACGATCGTAGGTTTTTCCGAAATCCTTGAGACTTCAATCCTCCCAGACGACACCGGCAAATCCATCGACATGATCAAGGAGGCAAGCAAAGAGCTTATCGCGCAAATCACGATCCAAAAGAAGCTCCTGCAAGCAGAAGATGGAGAACTGGCGCTGCAAATTGAGAACCGCGTCAGTTCTATGACGTTAGTCGAAGAGCTTATCCGCATGTCGACCAATATGTGGCGCGACAGACGCATTCTTCAAGGTGAGCAGTGTCATGACTTTGTCATCTCAACGGATCGTACGCTCTTGCATCGCGTTTTGTTCAACATGGTGAAAAACGCGGTAGAAGCGTCCTCGCAGGGCGAGGCTATTTCAATCAGCTATTTTCGAGATGACTCATCCGGAGTCTTCGGTGTCCACAACCCCGGTTTCATGCCGCGCTCCACACAAACTCAGCTCTTTAAAAGGTCATTCTCCACAAAGGGAAAAGGTCGGGGAATTGGAACGTATAGCATGAAGCTTTTCGGGGAGCGGTACCTGAAGGGAAAAGTATGGTTCTCGACTTCTGAAACCGAAGGAACGACCTTCTTTATATCTCTCCCTCTTCTATGAAGAAGCATATCCATAAGACCTGCCTTATAGCTGGCATGATTACTCTTCTTGGCATATTTAATTATGCATTAATCGAACAATCCGAGAGAAAGGACTGATGCTGTGCCAATTAATCTATCACACGAAGAAAAAAGAGATGCTGTCTGCTCTATCCAACGTTATTTAGGCGAGGAACTAGAGGTCGACATCAGCGAAATGCAGGCGGACTTTCTATTGGACTATTTTTTCAAGGAGCTCGCTCCTTTCGCCTACAATAAAGGCGTAAAAGATGCGAAAGAGTTCTTTTTGATGAAGGCCGAGGATCTGGAAGGTACTTGCTTTGAAGAAGGTTTGAGTTTTTGGGACAAAAACAAACGAAAGGTTTCCAGAAAGAAAACTTAACCCGGACCAATCGCCTGAGCCCGCCCGAACCCCGCCGTCAGTAGTGTCAGGAAGTTACATTGAGATGCGTGAATCACTGGCAGGCGCGGCGCTGAAAGCTGGCAATAACACTTAAGGTCGGTTCCCATATGGGTATCTTGATATGCCACAGCATTAGTTGAAACGATAACGCCCGACAGAATGAATAACATGGAAAAAAATAAGCCTCATAACCCGTTTTCACATCTCATTGATTGCCTGAAAGAAGATGGCCTGGCAACCGCTGCCCGGAAGCTGGACTTCCTTTTCAGAGAGGTTACCTGGACCACGAACTCCGAGTTCCTTGGCGCATTCGGAATGGAAATGCAGAAAACCAAGCGGTCTTACTGGGACCGGATGGACGATGCAACCAAAGAGGCTTTTTCTTCCGTTGCACAGAACATCCAAAGAATTTGGCCGGATATTGACTTATAACCAATCGAACAAGGAAACGCTCCGCCTCTCATCACAGATCTTCTAAAATATCTCCGCGCCCTGACGGCTTAGCGCGGAAAACGAAAAATCCGTTGCCGGGAATCCCTGGTAACGGATTTTTATTTTAACCAACCGCTGACGGCTAACTTTTACTCGCCGATCTCGTTGCGGATAACCTCCACGATATCAGCCAGTCTGAATGGTTTAGTGAAGGTGTGCACAGCACCGAGTGATTTTGCGAGCTTCAAACAGAACTGCATCGAGGTGTGCTGCCCGCCGCCGGATATGGCGATGATTTTTACATTCGGGTATTCACTCTGCATTTCCTGAATGACTTCGACCCCCTCTTTCTCCGGCATGATGATATCGGTAACAATCAGATCGGCCGGATTCTTGCGGAAGATCTTAACACCCTCACTCCCATTTGAAGCGATTGCGACTTCGTAGCCACTACGCTCAAGCTTATCTTTCAGTAGTTCCCGAATCTCGGGCTCGTCGTCTATCACCAAAATACGTTTCATATAACACCCTTATTACCTGCTCGCAATTGTAGCACCTCTCTTTTCAGGCCGCAACTTAGAGAATTACAAACTTCTTCGGACAGGTGGCCGTGAATCTGAAGCCGTCCTCGGTCACATAAACTGTATCTTCGATCCGCACGCCTCCCAATTCCGGGTAATAGAGTCCCGGCTCAATGGTGATGATGTTGCCCGCCTTCAGTTTTGGCGCTTTCAAGCTGACACGCGGGGCTTCGTGAACTTCCAGCCCTACACCATGCCCGGTGCCATGGATGAAGCCCTCCGGCTCCGGTTTGCTCAAATCGGTTTTGTAACCCAGCTCGTCAAACACGCGCTGTGCCGTCTTATGAACCGCATCGCCGGTCACGCCGGCCTTCACCGCTTGAAGCGCGGCCTTCTGGGCTTTCAAAACCGCGTTATATAAGGAGAGCAGCTCGGCGGACGGCTCTCCTTTACAGACCGTACGAGTCATATCGCCGAAATAACCGCTCTTTTCGTCGCGCGGAAAAATGTCGATCACGATCGCCTCGCCCGCTTTGAGCACGCCGCTGCCGCGGTTATGCGGATCAGCCGCCTGGCGGCCACCGGCCACAATCGTATCTTTACCGACGCAACCTTCGTCGAGCAGCTGATGATTAATCGCCGCGCGCACACGTTCGGAAGTAAGCGGCTTTCCATCGAGCATCAGCCGTCCTTTTTCATCGATAGTACTCTTCTCTATTATAGAGAAGGCGCATTTCATCGCTTTAGCCGTCGCGCGCTGCGACTTTTGGATCGCCTTAAATTCAGTCTCGGTTTTCATTTCCCGTTCCGGGCAGAACGCACCTTTAACGAGCTTCACCTTAATGTCAGCCGCGCGAAGAATTTCAGTCACTCCAAAGGGCGTATTGAAAGGTGCATCGATGGAACGGATCCGGAATTTTTTCATCACGGCCGGCAACCATTCTGCCAACGCGCGGCAGTTTTCTTTTTCGATCCCTAATTCCTCGAGCGTCCACACCTTTGCGTTACGTGACTCTTTGAGCGCGCGTCCCTTTTCGAGCGGCGAAACGATCAGATGCAGATCCCCTTTATTGACAAGCAATAACGTCGGATCGGTTACGTAAAATCCCGTAATCCAGCGTATTTCTGGAAGCGAATAATCGTCCCCGTAAAGTAAAATATTCCCTGTTAACGAACGATCAGTCATACCCGCTTCCTTCATTTTTTGCATTGCAGGTGCAATGATTATTACAGCGCACAAATCAAGTAGAAACCTTCATTTAATAGGCCCCTTTTTTCAATCATATATTGTGCTTTTGATCACCTTAAAAACCACATCTTGTGCTTTTAGATTTTTCTCTTTCCAGAGCCTAAAAATATCTTGAGGGCGTCCGGACGATGCTCTAGAAACCGTCTCTGCGAGCGGCGAACAAACTGCAAGCATTGTTAACAACCTGTTAATAACTTTTTTTTTTGAATCGGCTTTGGGACTAATGGATAAAAAACAAGCAACTAAACTCTGGCAGGACACCTGTAAACGCCTGCACGACATCCTCTCTAAGGATATTTATGAACGCTGGATTGCAGTAATCAGCTTCAAATCTTTTGAGGGAAACACGTTCTATCTGAGCGTCGAAAACGATTTCTACATGTCTTGGCTCGAGGAAAATTACATTCCGTTGATCCGTAATGCACTGACCACCGTTTCCGGTGAGACTTACGATATCACTCTTTCCGTCGACGCGCCCGACAGCCAGGAGCCGAAACCGGAAAAAGCGCCGCGCAAAACGAAGGCCAAAAAAGAGGTCACTAAAAACGCGAATAACAGCAACCTCAAAGAATCCTATACCTTCAACGATTTCATTATCGGTCCGTCCAACAGCTTTTCGCATGCAGCCGCGATGGCGGTAGCGCAATCGCCGTCCAAGGCGTACAACCCGCTCTTTATCTACGGAAGCACCGGTCTGGGTAAAACCCACCTGATGCAGGCGATCGGTAACCATGTGGTTTCCAGCAACAGCAGCAAAAAGGTGCGCTACCTGTCCTGTGAAACATTCATTAATGAATACATCGACGCACTGCAGAAACGGACACTCACTAAGTTCCGTAACAAATACCGCAATGTGGACGTGCTGTTGCTGGACGACGTTCACTTTCTGATCGGTAAACAGCAGATGCAGGAGGAGTTCTTCCACACCTTTAACGCACTGCACAATAACCACAAGCAGATCATTCTGACATGCGACCGTCCGGCGAGTGAGCTTTCACAGCTTCAGGAACGCCTGATCTCCCGCTTCGAGTGGGGACTGGTCACCGAGCTACAGATTCCGGATATCGAGACGCGTATTGCGATTATCCGCCAAAAAGCGGAAGACATGAATCTGAAGTTGCCGGACGAACTGATGGTATTCCTGGCTGAACGTATCTCTGCCAACATCCGTCGTCTGGAAGGCGCCCTGATCCGCGTGGCATCCTACGTATCCCTGATGGGCCGCGAAATTGACCGCACGGGCATCGAGCACCTGCTGAAGGACACACTCGATCAGGAACAGGCGATGGAGGTTACTGTCGAATCAATCCAGCGTATCGTCGCAGATCACTTCAGCATCGGCGTCGCTGACATCCTCAGCAAAAAGCGTCCGAAGAATATCGCCTGGCCGCGCCAGATTGCGATGTATCTCACCCGCAGCATGACCGAGCACTCGCTGCCGGTAATCGGGGAGTCCTTCGGTGGACGCAACCACGCAACAGTGTTGCACGCCTACAACAGCGTAAGCGGCAAAATAGAGGCCGACGATTCACTGCGCCAGACGATCGGTGTGCTTAAGCAGAAGATCGACAAGAAGCTGCCTGCACAATAAAAGTGCACATCGTTGAATTCAGAGGCCCGCTATATGCGGGTCTTTTTTATTGTCCGGAAGCTCGATGTTCCGTCGCCATTACGGTTTAAGCCGCGGTATTCAGCTCAAAATCAGTCGAGCGCAAATAGATACAAGAGCGCACTAATCATATCGAGAAGTCTTCACGCCAAAGCTCTGCGAAGGCCGGCCGAACCGGGAACAATCTGTAAACGGGAGATGTGCAGACGGGCGTTTCTCCCTCCACATTTCAGGTTTAACCAATACCGCTCACGGAGACGCCACGAACAAAAAACGGGGCACAACGGCGTAACAATTTATTAACGGAAGCTGTGAATAACTGGTGAATGAATTGTTAATGAAATGATGAGGTTTTTAACAAGTGGGAGTTATTCAGATTGTCCACGGGTTATCCTGTGACAATTAACAGGGTTATCCACATTTATAACACACTCAAAGCGAGGGTATTATGCTGATAAAACCCTGTTTAATTGTGTTATTTACAGCCTATAATAATAAGAGTATTTTAACTAACTAATTCATTCTTAGTAGTACGTCTTGTTAATTATGTGGAGGAGCATTGATGAAGTTACTGGTAGAAAAAGCAGTTATCCTTGAAGCGTTACAAAAAGTTCAGTCCATTGTCGGTCAGCGGACCACTCTACCGATTTTATCTAATGTGCTTATACAAGCAGAGGGTGATACACTTTCCCTGATGACTACCGATTTGGAAGTCAGTGTTAAAACTTCGGTTGAAGCAGATATCACTGAAGCGGGTGCAACGACCCTGCCGGCACGTCGTCTGTTCAGCATTTGTCGTGAAATGCCGAATCCGCAGATTGAAATTGATGTGGACGTTAACAACGTGGCATCGATCAGCTCAGGAGCGGCGTTCTTTAAATTGGTAGGTCTTCCGGAAGAGGATTTCCCGCCATTGCCCGTATTTGACTCTACAGCGGCTTATACGCTCGATCAGAGTGTCTTTAAGGAGATGCTCCAGAAAACGAGCTACGCGGCCTCTACGGACGAATCTCGCTACATTCTGAATGGTTCTCTGCTCTCCTTCAAAGAAGGTCACCTGACGATCGTTTCAACGGATGGTCGCCGTTTGGCTTTGATTGAGCAGGAAGTGAACTTCCCGGTTGCGGCAGAATCCAACTTCGTGATCCCGACTAAAACGGTAAATGAGTTGATCAAAACGTTGGGTGAAGAGAACGAGCTGAAAATCAGTTCCACTGAAACGCAGGTCTCCTTCGAATTCTCCAACATCCTGATTATCTCAAAATTGATTGAAGGTACGTATCCGAACTTCCGCCAGGTGATTCCGGCGCACAGCGAGCAGCGTGTGGCTATTGACCGTGATGTGCTGCTGACGGCGCTGAAACGTGTATCACTGCTTTCTGACGCTCAGACATCGTCTGTGAAGCTCTCCTTCGGCGAAAATCAGCTGGAGCTGGTAACGAATACGCCTGAGGTGGGTGAAGCGCGTGAAACGCTGCCGATCAAGTATGACGGCCCGGAGATCACTATTGCGTTTAACCCGGTGTTCGTAATGGATCCGTTGAAACACCTGGAAAGCGATGAGGTTTACTTCGAGCTGACGGACGAATTGAGTCCGGGAGTGATTAAATCGAACGTTCCTTTCTTGTACGTGATTATGCCGATTCGTGTGGCGTAAATGCAGAAAAAAGAAAGAAAGGAAGTGGTTGCCCCACAAGGACTCGAACCTTGACGAACTGAACCAGAATCAGTCGTGCTACCATTACACCATGGGGCAGGTAGGTGGGTGAAGATACGGGTTTTCGTTTTAAATGCAAGGGCTGAAATGAAAAAATTTCAGCCTTCCTTTTTATGAAGCAGAATAAGAAAAAAATTATCCGCATTTTAGGCGTGGGCCAGGACACGAAAGACGGCCACACTCGGATTACGCAAGGCGCTGATTATAATATTTTTATGGGAAGTGAAGAGACCCATGAGTATTTGACTGAGCTCTGTGAGAAGATCGAAAAGCGGATTGAGGAGCAAGGGCTCACTCTTGAGGATATTTCTGTTGAGGAACTGCAGGAAATCATCAAAGAGGTCACCAAAAAAGGTTCTTAAATGAGAATTCTGTTTCTATCTCATCGATTGCCGCACTCCGAAGTGGCTGGGGGGCACCGCCTGGTTTATGAGCGAATCAAGTACTTGGTAGATCGCGGGCATGAAGTCGGCTTGGCTACTTTGGTCAGTAAAGATGAGCGCCCGTTTGTTCAGTCTCTGAAGGAGATACTCTTTGAGATGCAGACCCTGCAGGCGCCATCCCGGCACCGGTATCGGCGTGTTGCTAACTATTTCAATGCTATTCCGGCTATTTTTCTGCACCACTATTCGCGGCGTATGATGCGTTATGTCGGTGAGATGGTGGAGCGGCATAAATACGATCTGGTCATCGCCGAGTTTTCCGAGATGGGTCAGTACCTGTATCGGAACCCCTACCTGCCGGCGGTTCATAAAATCATCTCCTGTCACCGCTGCCTGACTTCCATCTTTGATAACTATGTGCACACCAAAGAGCTTTCAATGGGGTTGCGCTTTAAAAGCTGGATCCAAACCCAGACCATTTCTCAGTATGAATTTGAGGTTTACAGTTGCGCAGACCGCCTGTTGACGTTGACCTCAGAGGATAAATACGACCTGCTTAAATATTCCCCCGACTTGAATATTTCCATTGTTCCGGCTGGTGTGGATGTTGAGCCGTTGGATGCTGGGCAGGATATCTCCAGGGAACAGATTATTCTGATGACCGGATTCTTTGGCGATGTCGCCAACGAAGATGCTGCTGAGTGGTTCATAACCCGTATTTGGCCGGAACTGCGCCGCAAAAACCCGATACTTCAGTTTTATATTGTCGGTGAAGCACCCCCGGAAAGACTGCGCCGTATGGCCCGTCATGATGAGCGTATTAAGGTAACCGGCCGCGTGGATGACTTGCGTCCGTACCGCAAAATGGCCCAGGTATTTGTCTGTCCGGTTCGTTTGGGGGCGGGATCGCGGACCAAATGTTTGGAGGCGATGGTTTCCGGTTTGCCGGTGGTTTCAACGTCTCTGGGGATGCACGGTCTGCCGGCGGAAAACGGGAACAACTGCTTTGTGGCAGATACGCCTGAGTTGATGGTTGAGTGTATCGAGTGGTTGCTGAGCGATGAAGAGCTGCGAGAGAATATGGCTCATAAGGCGAGGCAAATTATTGAAACCCGCTTCCCCTCTGAAAAGACGATGGCATATTTCGAACGTATTCTCGAAGAAACCGTCGCGCAATAAAAGGAATGGAGCGTTTCACTTAGTCGGAAAGACAAAGCAAAACGCTCCATTAAAAACCTATCCCGTGGTTATTCCGCCCACGTCGTTTTGCCGTTACAGATCGTCTGAACTGCGCGGCCTTTGAGTTTCTGGCCAAGGAATGGTGTGTTTTTGCCCTTAGAAACGGTGTCCTCTTCTGTAACCGTCCAATCGTTTTCGGTATCAATAATGACCACATCCGCGGCCTTGCCCGGTTCCAGTGATGGAGTTTCCATATCGATGAATTCGGCCGGGCCGACGGTCCAGCGCTTCACCCAGGTCATCAGATCCATTTTTCCGGTCGCCACCAGCTCGGTGTAAGTCACACCAATAGCCGTTTCCGCACCGATGATTCCGAAAGGCCCTTTTTCAAAACCGAGCGCTTTTTTCTCCGTCAGGTGCGGCGCGTGATCGGTGGCGAACATAGACGCGGTTCCGTCCAGAACGCCGGCAATCAACTGCTCTTTATCCCAAGCGGAACGCAATGGCGGGTTCATTTTGAAGTTGGCGTTTTCCGGATCGATATCGGCGTCGCACAACGCAATGTGATGCGGGGTGACTTCGCAGGTCACTTTTATACCGTTTTTCTGCGATTCGCGGATCAGGTTGATCGCTTTACCGGAGGTGATGTGCTGGATGTGCACCGGGCAACCGGTCATTTTTGAAAGGTTGATGTCGCGCTGTACCATTGCATATTCAGCCATCCAGGAAATGCCCGGCAGGTTGAATTTTTCGCTGTATTCGCCTTCGTGCATGCACCCTTTTTTCTCCGCATGCGGATCCTGGGCGTGGTCCATAATTTTCATGCCGAGCGCAGCCGCCTCTTTCATTGCCGCTTCCATCACGAGTGTTTCCGGCGTCGTGGAACCGTCGTCTGTGTAGACCACCGTTCCCGCCTCTTTTAGTGCTTTCAAATCGGTCAGCTCTTCGCCTGCGCGGCCTTTAGTGAAGGAGGCGGAAGGCAGGATTTTAATGTAGCCGGCTTCGTCACCCTTTTGTTTGATCAGTTTAACAACTTCCGGGGTGTCGGTAACCGGGGTGGTGTTCGGCATGGAAACAATAGCTGTGAATCCGCCTTTGGCGCAGGCGCGGCTGCCGCTTTCGATGGTTTCCTGAGCCTCACCGCCCGGTTCGCGCAAATGCACGTGTACATCAATAAAACCCGGGCAAACAATTTTGCCGCTGGCATCGATGATTTCCGCGGCGGCCGGAATTTCTGCCGGAACCGCTGCGATTTTACCGTTAGAGATGAAAAGGTCTGTAATTTCATCGCGCCCGGTGGCCGGGTCGATGATACGTCCGTTTTTGATCAATTTATCTGTTTTCATAGTGAGCGTACTCTACCGAATCTTATTTTTACTGAGAAGCTTGCATTTAATGATACTGATTTGGTAACAATTGGGGTAATTAATCATATGCACTTTGCTTTTGAAAGAGATTTCGCGTTAAATGCGTGAACCGAATGGAGAACAAAATGAAGTCTGATATTGGTGTGATAGGCTTAGCGGTAATGGGCGAAAACCTGATTCTGAATATGGAATCTAAAGGGTTCGCCGTCTCCTGCTATAACCGCACGACCGAAAAGGTTGATAAATTTGTTAACGGCCGCGCGAAAGACAAAAATATTGTCGGTTGCTACAGCCTTGAAGAACTGGTTTCCAGTCTTTCCGTGCCGCGCAAGGTGATGGTGATGGTTAAAGCCGGCCCTGCCGTGGATGCTCTGATTGATCAACTGACTCCGTTGCTCGAGCCGGGCGATATCATTATCGACGGTGGTAACTCTAACTTTAATGATACCTCGCGCCGGGTGGACACCGTTGAAAGCAGCGGGCTGCACTATGTTGGCAGCGGGGTTTCCGGTGGTGAAGAAGGCGCCCTGCTCGGCCCCTCTCTCATGCCGGGTGGTTCCTTGAAGGCTTGGGCCGCGATTAAACCGATCTTCCAGAAGATTTCCGCACAGACTTCCGACGGCGAGCCTTGTTGCGACTGGGTAGGCAGTTCCGGTTCTGGTCATTTTGTGAAAATGGTGCACAACGGTATTGAGTACGGCGACATGCAGATGATCTGCGAGATCTATCAGTTCATGCGCGATGTACTTGGTCTCTCTAATGAAGAGATGCAGGAAGTGTTCAGTGAATGGAATACCGGAGTATTGGACTCCTACCTGATTGAGATCACCGCTGAAATTTTGGCCTACAAAGATGAAAACGGAAAAGCCGTGGTCGATCAAGTGCTGGATAAAGCCGGCCAGAAAGGTACCGGCAAATGGACAGCTCAGATCGCGCTGGATCTTGGTCAGCCGGTTTCTGTGATCGCCGAGGCGGTATTCAGCCGCTGTATCTCTGCCCTGAAAGATGAGCGCGTGGAAGCAGCCAAGGTGCTTAACGCTCCGGCTAAAACCTTTGATGGCGATAAGGCACAGATTCTCGAGGATTTGAAGCAGGCGCTGTACGCGTCCAAAATTATCTCTTACGCACAGGGCTACCAGATGATGCGTGCGGCGGCGAATGAGTACAACTGGGAGTTGAACTACGGCAGTATCGCCCTGATGTGGCGTGGCGGCTGCATTATTCGTTCGGCCTTCCTCAGTAAGATCAAAGAGGCGTTCGACACCAATCCGGAGCTGAGTAACCTGGTGCTGGATCCGTTTTTCCGGGATGCGCTGGAAAAAGCACAGAGCGGCTGGCGTCGAGTAGTAGCGGCGGCGGTGACGAATGGAATTCCCGTTCCGGCGATTTCAGCGGCATTGGCTTATTTCGACGGTTACCGCACGGAAAACCTGCCGGCAAATCTGTTGCAGGCGCAGCGCGATTACTTTGGCGCGCACACCTATGAGCGGACCGATAAACCGCGCGGCGAGTTTTTCCATACTAACTGGACCGGCCGCGGCGGCGATACGGCGGCCAGTACTTATGATGCATAAACTTGGTTGTGCCCAAGTCGGAACAGACGATGTGTGCGGTTTAATCATTTAGTTGTATATTGCCCGCTCAGCGCCCGGTCGGGGACCAGGCCTACAAAAAGCGCGCTCGGCGAGCACGTACTTAAAAGGTAGCCGCACAACAATGCGGTCATCGGCCGCATCTACAGAATGGAGGGACCGGTTCCACCCGGTCCTGCGTAGAATCGGGATTCCTGCTTTCTTTGAGCTTTGGTGTTTCTTGTATTTCCACTTTCTTTCCTGTATTAGTGCGGGGCACATCAAACACGAGGTTTTTATGGACGTTTTTACTAAAGAGGATCTGGTTAATTTCCAGCCGAAACATACTACGCTGGTGGGTATTGATTCGGACGGGTGTATGTTCGATACAATGGAGGAGAAGCAGCTTCGTCATTTTGCGCCGTTGATCGTTAAACATTGGGATTTTCAGGACATTGAAGAGGCGGTCTTCGACTGCGTGAAGTTTGTCTGGCTCTATTCGGTAACCCGCGGCCTGAACCGCTTTGCCAACCTGCTGCGCTTCTTTGATCGCCTGAAAACACATCCGCTGGTTAAGGATTCTGAGATTGAGCTGCCGGATACAACCGCGTTTCACGAGTGGGTCAATTCCGGAGAGGCGCTGAGTAACTCAACGCTCGCCACTTACCTCGAAAAGCATCCGGACCTGGAGCTGTTGCGTATTTTGCAGTGGAGTCTGGCGGTCAACAAATCGACCGACGAAATGGACCCGATCCCGCCGTTCGATTATGCACTCAAAGCCCTCAAGAAGATCCATGGCTCCTCTGATGCCCTGGTCGTATCGCAGACGATGGACGATACGCTGGTGGCGGAGTGGAATCTGCACGGGTTGAGCCGCTACGTCGACATCATTGCCGGTGCGTCGATCGGAACAAAAACCGAATCACTCAACTGGGCGATGAAAGATCACTACGATCCGAAATGCGCGATTATGATGGGCGATGCGCTGGGCGACATGTACGCCGCGCAGGAAACCGGCATCTGGTTCTACCCGATCCTGCCGGGCCACGAAAACGCGAGCTGGCAGCGTTTCTTTGAAGAGGATTACGACCGCTTCATCTCCGGTGAATTCACATCGGAATATCAGCAGGAGCTGATCGACGCCTTCACCGCCCTGCTCCCGGAAACCCCGCCGTGGGAATCTTAAGAAGATTGCGGGTATGAAGAGTATGGAGAAAGAAGGAGTGAATTCTTACCTGATTTGATGCTCTTCATGTTCCGTTTGAGAGCCGTTTATTATTTGAATTCCGTTCTCGCCAAACGCCGGCGCACCGCCTATGGTGCGCCGTTAATTTTTTATGAATGAGTCACTTGCAGAGCTGGTGACGGTTAACGGTTATCTGTTATTGGTTGTCAGAATGAGTGTTCTGGACTACCGGTTTTCCTGATAACCAGTAACAGACAACAGATAACTGCCGCGAATGCGGCTAAGAGGCATTTATGCGCGAATTAAGAAATATTGCGATTATTGCACACGTCGACCACGGCAAAACAACGCTGGTTGATGAGATTTTGAAACAGGCGAAGCTGTTCCGCGACGAAAGTCAGATGCAGGAACGCTTTATGGACAGTAACGATCTCGAGCGTGAGCGCGGGATTACGATTCTGGCCAAAAACATCAGTATCGATTACAACAACGTGAAGATCAACATTCTCGATACACCGGGTCACAGCGACTTCGGTGGTCAGGTTGAACGTGTATTGAACATGGCCGACGGCGTACTGCTGGTAGTTGATGCAGCCGAAGGTCCGATGCCGCAGACACGTTTCGTACTCGATAAGGCCCTGGAGCTGAACCTGAAGCCGATGGTGGTGATCAACAAGATCGACAAACCGGATGCGCGGCCGGATTACGTTTTGGACAAAATTTTCGACCTGTTTGTGGAACTCGATGCGAACGACGATCAGCTGGAATTCCCGGTGATCTACGCTTCCGCTAAAAACGGTTGGGCTGCTAAAGAGCTGGATGATCCGCGCGAAAACGTGATCCCGCTGCTGGATGCCGTTCTCGAAAACATTCCGGCTCCGCCGCAGGATGAAGGCCCGGTTCAGATGCAGGTAACGACGCTGGACTACAATGACTACGTTGGTCGGATCGGTATCGGACGCGTTCGTCGCGGTACACTCGACATCAACAAGCCGCTTGTGATCATCAAACGCGATGGCACAAAAGAAATGGTTAAAGTCAAAAACCTGTACACGTTTGAAGGCATTAAGCGCGAAGAAGCACAGCAGATCCATTGCGGTGATTTGTGCGCAATCTGCGGTATTACCGGCATCGACATCGGTGACACCGTAACGGACGCGGAACACCCGGAAGCACTTCCGCTGATCAAACTTGATGAGCCGACTCTTTCCATGATTTTCCGCATCAACGACTCTCCGTTCTTCGGTAAGGAAGGTAAATTTGTAACCAGCCGTCACTTGAGTGACCGCCTGTTCAAAGAGACGGAGCGCGACGTAGCGTTGCGTGTTGAAGACATGAACGGTGAGTCGTTTAAAGTTAGCGGTCGCGGTGTATTGCACCTCTCGATCCTGATCGAAACGATGCGTCGTGAGGGTTACGAATTGTCTGTAGCTCCGCCGCAGGTGATCTTCCGTGAAAACCACGGCAAGAAAGAAGAGCCAATTGAAATCCTGAACGTCGATGTACCGGATGCATCTGCTGGTAAAGTGATCGAACTTGTCGGTGCTCGTAAGGGTGAAATGGTCAACATGGAGCAGCTCGGTGTTCGCAAAATGCTGACATTCAACATTCCGACCCGCGGTATGATCGGCCTGCGAAGCAAGATCATGACGGCTACAGCCGGCGAAGGTATTGTGGCGCACCGTTACCTGCACTACGAGCCGTATAAGGGCGAAGTCGCGCAGCGCAACAATGGTGTAATGATCAGTATTGCCAACGGCCCGGCCGTGGCCTTCGCGATCGACGGTTTGCAGCAGCGCGGTGAGTTCTTCATTGATCCGGGCATGGAGTGTTACGAAGGTATGATTGTTGGTGAGCACTGTCTCGACAGCGATCTGAACGTGAACATTCAGAAAGCCAAGCAGCTGACGAACGTACGTTCTTCTGGTACTGACAGAGCGATGAAAATCCAGCCGGCCACTAAAATGAGCCTTGAGCAGGCGCTGGAATACATCGCGGCAGACGAACTCGTTGAAGTGACGCCGCTGAACGTGCGTATGCGCAAAAAATTCCTGACGGAAAACGAACGCAAACGTAACAAGCGCCAAGCGTAAGTTAAGAACGGGATCAACAGGATCGTTTTGTAGATCCTGTTATCCTGTCTGAAAAAAAACCATGAAGTGCCTATCGCGCTTCATGGTTTTTTTGTGCCTTGGGATGGTTCGCTTTTCGACGAGTGCCCTAACCTATTCTTTCCAATTGCAGTAGGGATTTTTGACGAGGTTGGAGTTGTAGTAGCGGAAGTCGTCGGTGACCTCTGCGCCGGCCCAGTCGGGAAGGTTGACGTTTTCATTTTCGGAGTCTAATTCCAGCTCCGCGAGCAATAATCCGTCGTTTTCGCCAAAGAACTCATCTATTTCCCATGTTTTTTGATCAAACTCGACCAAAAATCTCCGTTTCTGGATGTAGGGTTTTTCGCAGACGGTTTCGAGCATGCCGCGTGCATCTTCGACTGGAATCTCATATTCGAACTCGGCGCGGGATAACCCTTCGAGTTTGCCTTTGACGGTCAGAAAGGCTTTTTCGCCGTAGATACGGACGCGGAAAACTCCGTTGGGAAGTTGGGCGTAGCCTTGGCATATTTCAATGCCGACAACCCCTTCCCGCCAGCTATCATTTTTAAGCAGAAACTTACGCTCTATCTCGGTTCCCATTGGTCAGATCCTTAATTAAAAACCACGAAATCACACGAATTTTCGGATTCGTTTTCATTGGTGTTTATTGGTGGTTTTTCTTTAGTTTTTGCGGCCCGCCGAGCAGGTTGACGACCTCTTCCTGTACGTGTTCGAGTTCGTTCAGTTTGAGATCCGGGTCGGTGATCAGGAAAGTTTCGCCCGTTTTCTTGTGCTCGTAAATACGCAGCTTTTTACCGTTTTCCTTGGTTTGCACATCCCGCTCAATTACTAGTTTTTTGCGTTCGAGCATGATGGCCAGGATGTAGATTGCGTTGGTGTGGTCCCGCGTGTTGTCGTCGATCAGCTTGCGCAGGAGGGATTCCGCATTCTCCTTTTTAAGCGCCTCCTCTTTGGGGGACGGCGGAGGGATGTACACGGTAGTCCAGGAGCTGAGTGTGGTGTCGACATTTTGCTGTGACTTGCACGCTTTGCAGTAGTCGAGGCGCATATATTCGCCGTTTTCGAAGATCAGGCGAGAGTGGATTTTCTCGCCATCTTCAAATTCTCGGGCGCAGGCTTCGCACTGCTGGCCGCGCTTACGGACGGAATAGTTTACCTCGACTCCCACAGCTTAGGCTCCGTGCATGAACTCTTCGCGGTATTTCCAGAAATACTCCACACCGGAGACCACGGTGAAGATCATTGCCAGCCACATGATGGACCCTGTGATGAATTCGGCAATTGCGTTGCTCTCTACCCCGCAGTCGCCCAGTCCGAGAATCAGCAGGCCTAGTGAAATTGCGATCATCTGGAAGATCGTCTTGAGTTTACCCCAGATGCCGGCTGGCATCACAGTTCCGCGTCCGGCAACGAGCAGGCGCAGGCCGGTAACCATAAATTCGCGCGTTACGATGATCACCGCGAACCAGGCCGGAACCATTCCAAGCTGCACGAAGGCAATGAAGGCAGCAGAGGTCAGGACCTTGTCGGCCAGCGGATCCATCAGTTTGCCGAAGTCGCTGACCCCGTATTTAGTGCGCGCCAGGTGTCCGTCGAGCCAATCGGTGATGGCGGCCAGCACGAACAGCAGGAAGGCTACAAGGTACGAATACTGAATGTGGACACTGAGGAAGAAAACCATCAGTGCGGTCATGTACAAACGGCTGACGGTAAGTTTGTTTGGTAGATTCATTATTTGGCCTCCATTACGCCGGGTTTAATTAAATAGACATCTTGCGGTTCCGCGATGATTTGCTCGACCGTTTGTTCTTCGTTGATGGCGGTTTTCGATTTGTCAGAGCTGCATTTTCCGATCAGGCTGATCAGCACAACCAGTGCAATTACAACGCCCAGTCCTATTCCGACTTTGGTCAAAAGCGCCGGATTAACCTGCAGGTTTTTGAAGTCGATTTCAGGGAGCAGTTCACTCAGTGGCGGCACTTTGGCTTTCGCCTTTTTCGCCACCTTTTTTTCGGTGGTGCTTTTAAGATCCTGTCCCAGATTGTGCTTCTGCATGTACTCCTCAATCAGCGGTTGCGGATCAATACCGAGATAATCGCTGTAAGTGCGAATGAAGCCTTTGGCGTAAATGGGTGCGGCGATACGGTGGAAGTCATCTTCCTCCAGCTCGCGGATCATCTGCGGCAGAATCTTGGTCTTCTCCGCCGCGGTGCTGACATCCACCCCTTTAATTTCGCGCGCTGCGCGCAGTTTTGAACCTAACGTTAAATCGCCCATATTACTCCATCATATCCACTGGGGTTTCTTCATTCGGGTTTTGCGGAATTTCACCATCAAAATCAATCAGGATTTCGCGCGGGCCGGTGTCTGTGGCCGGGCCGACAATACCGCGTTCTTCCAACACATCCATCAGGCGGGCCGCGCGGTTATAACCGATTCGCAGGCGACGCTGCAGTGAGGAAATGGACGCGCGCTTGGTCTGGCGCAGAACCTCAATGGCTTGTTCCAGCAGTTCGCTGTCTTCATCGCCCTCCACTTCCGGAAGCTCAACCGGAGCGGAGCCGTCCATTTTCTGTTGTACCTCCTGGATAAAGGTCGGTTTGCCCTGCTCTTTCCAGAATTCGCAGACGCGGAAAATTTCTTCGTCGGTTGTGAGCGAGCCCTGGGCACGAATCGTTTTACTGCCGCCCGGCGGTGCATACAGCATATCCCCGCGGCCGAGCAGCTGTTCGGCTCCCATGGAATCGAGAATCGTGCGGCTGTCCACACGCTGCGCGACCTGGAAGGCGATACGTGCCGGCAGGTTGGCTTTGATGGTACCCGTGATCACATTCACCGACGGACGCTGGGTCGCGATGATCATGTGAATGCCGGTCGCACGGGAGAGCTGGGCCAGACGTGCAATGCCGGTTTCGATATCCGCCTGTGCAACCGCCATGATATCCGCCAGCTCGTCGATCACGATGACGATGTACGGAACCGTTTCCGGAATACCGCCCGCCGTTTCGTCGTTGCCGAACATATCGCCCTGCTTCGGTTTCGGGCGGTTGTTGAAACTTTCAATGTTACGCGCGCCGACTTTGGCGAACATTTTGTAGCGCGACTCCATCTCTTTGATTGCCCAGCGCAGACCGAGCGCTACTTTTTTCGGGTCGGTAATTACCGGAACCACGAGGTGCGGCAGATCGTTGTAGGCTTGGAACTCCACGATCTTCGGGTCAACCAGCATCAGGCGCAGTTCATCCGGTGTACGCGTCATCAGCAGGCCGGACAGCAGTGAGTTCATACAGACGGTTTTACCGGCGCCGGTTGCCCCCGCAATCAGCAGGTGCGGCATTTTCGCCATATCGACGATCAGGTTATTTCCGCCGACGTCCTGTCCGAGGTTCAGCGGAAGCGCCATTTTAGAGCTGTCAAAATCATCAGACTCAATCAACTGGCGCGCAAAAACGGCCGCGCTTTTGGAGTTCGGGATTTCGACGCCCACTACGTCGCGCCCCGGGATCGGGGCCTGCACGCGGATGCTGCGGGCTTTCATCGCCAAGGCAATGTTGTTGGTCAGGTTTTTGATTTTTTCGACACGTACGCCAGCCGCCGGCTTGACTTCGTAGCTGGTAACAACCGGGCCGATCTGTACATTGGTAACAGTCGCGTCGACGCCGAAGTCGTTGAGGGTCTTCTGCAGGGTCTGCGCCATTCCGCTGGTGTCGTCCCCTTCTCCGAATTTAGTCATCGGCGGAATTTCATCCAGAATGGAAACGTCCGGCAGTTCCCATTTGCTCTCGCCTTCTGCTTTCGGGAAGGCGCTGACCGGTGCTTCTGTTTTTACTTCAGCAATTGCCGCTTCACCTTCCTGGAGAGCGGAAGGTTTGGGTTTGCGCACAGCCTTCTTTTTCGGCTGAATATTAGAAACCTCGAACAGGTCGTCCTCTTTATCAGCGGCCGCAGCTGCTGCATCCAATTTCTCCTGTTTACGGCGTTCGCGCGCTTCGCGTTTGGCTTCGCGTTCGAGTCGTTTCTGTTCCCGTTCCCATTTTTTACGTTCTTTTTCGGCCTGCTCTTTGGCCTTCAGGTTTTCGTCGCGCGTGGCTTTAAAGCGATGGCTGAAAAACTGGAAAATGGACGTCGGGTAAATATTCGTCACGTAGACCAAAGAAACCAGCAGGGTGGTGAAGGCGATCACCCCTGCTCCGAACTTTCCGATCCACAGACCGAGCGTGCGTTGTGCCAGCGTGTAGCCGATCACTCCGCCCGGGCTGCTCAGGTTCAGTTTTTCCTGCAGGCCTGCAAAGCCTTCGGGATTGAGGTCCAAGAGTGTGCTCAGTGAAAAAAAGCGCCACGAAAAACCAGCTGACACGCGGCCAGAGCTTCAGTTCGGATTTAAAGAGCCCGATCAATCCGGCGACCAGCAAAAACGGCGGTAACAGATACGCCGAGATGCCGAACAGGATGAAAAAAAGGAACGAGCTCCATGCCCCTACCGGACCGATTAGGTTAAGCGCCGGACTATTGGGCGGGTTTTTGAAAATACTGATATCGTCGGGGTGATACGAAAATACTGCGAAAAATGCGATAATGCAGAGCGCGATAAAAATAATCCCGCAGATTTCATGAATACCCGATTTTGCCTGTTGATCTTTTTTAGCTGCCATTCCGACATATTAGTCACAAGCGGACAAGCTTCAAGATTAACCCTTATCTCCCCTTAACTATTTAAATAGGCATGTCACGCGAGGTCGCAACGTGGCGATGTGTCACAGGGGGCTGTATTTATCATCTTAACCGGCCCGGTGTTTTAATGGCTCCGAGTGAAATCTGTTTTTCTCTTCGCGCCCTTTCCATTCTTGTGCTAATAATCTCCCCTGAAAAAGCGCGGTTTCACCTTAGTTACAGCAGCTGGTTTTTTTGAGGGAGCTTTTCTTATAATAGAAGCGATCCGAGAAAGGGCTTGGTTTTTGCGGCGGAATTGATTACACAAATCGCTTGCTCTACGTCTGAAAATATGGTTGTTTCTCACGCTCTTGAGAATTTGCAGGAAAAATAGAGGTTTTAGTAATGAAAAAAAGATATTCATCCGGAATACACCGACGCTGTGGTTAAATGTGCGTGCGGTAACGAGCTGAACACGCGCTCAACGAAAAAAGAGATGCATGTGAATACATGCTCTGGCTGCCATCCGTTCTTTACGGGCGAGAGCCGACTGCTTGACACGGAAGGTCGTGTTGAACGCTTCCAGAAGCGTTACGCAAAATTCGCGCGCAAATAGTTTTGTGCAGATGAAGGTCAGGCCAGCCGCAAGCTGGCCTGATTTTTTTTATCCCCCTCCCCTGTTTTTAGTAACGGCTGGGCGGGGTGCTTATATAGAGGTTTTTTTAGGCGGAGTTTTAAGGCGATGATTGATCAGGCATATCTCGATAAAATGGTGGCGCGCCAGACGGAGTTGGAAACACAGATGTCCTCTCCTGAAGTAGCGGGTAATCCGAATAAGTTGCGCGAGTTGATGGTGGAGTATTCTCACACGAAGAAACTCGTAACAATTGCGCGTAATTTTATCAGCCTGGTTAATACGAAGGAAGAGAGTCGGATGATTCTTGATGATGCCGATTCCGACAATGAACTCCGTGAGATGGCGCAGATGGAGCTCGATGAGGCCGAGGAAAAACTTCCCGAGGCTGAGCGCGCCGTCATGATTGCCCTGATTCCGCCGGATCCGATGGACAGTAAAAACGTGATCATCGAAATCCGGGCCGGAACCGGTGGCGATGAGGCCGCTATTTTTGCTGGTGATCTTTACCGTATGTATAGCCGCTATGCTGAAGCGCAGGGATGGAAACTCTCTGTGATGGATGTAAGTGATTCTGAATCAGGTGGTTATAAGGAAGTTGTTTTCTCGCTTGAGGGTGAAGATGTTTACAAGAAAATGAAGTATGAGAGCGGTACGCACCGCGTGCAGCGTGTCCCGGTTACAGAAACCCAGGGGCGTGTTCATACTTCGGCGGCAACGGTCGCTGTATTGGCTGAGGCGGAAGATGTGGATATTGAGATCAATAACAGTGATCTTAAGATCGATACTTACCGCGCATCCGGTGCGGGCGGTCAGCATGTGAATACTACTGACTCGGCTGTGCGTATCACCCATGTCCCTACTGGTGTGGTGGTTCAGTGTCAGGATGAGCGTTCGCAGCATAAAAACCGCGACAAATGTATGCGCATGTTGCGTGCTAAATTGCTGGATCATGTTCAGTCTGAAGCAGCTGCAAAACAGGCGGATGCTCGTAAGTTGCAGGTTGGTACCGGTGACCGCTCTGAAAAAATCCGCACGTATAACTATCCGCAGAATCGCCTGACGGATCATCGCATTAACCTGACGCTCTATAAATTGGATCGTGTTATGGAAGGTGTGTTAGATGAGTGTCTGGATGCTCTCTTCGAGTTTGACCTCGATCAGAAATTGAAAGAGACGACGCTGGCTTAGAATCTGGAGCGCATTCATGCAACTCAAGAAGCAGTATGATGTGATCGTGGTCGGTGGTGGCCATGCCGGTTATGAGGCTGCGCTCGCCGCGGCACGTTTGGGTGTATCCACCCTGCTGGTAAGTATTTCTAAAGAAACTATCGGGCGCCTGTCCTGTAACCCGTCCATTGGAGGGATTGCCAAATCACACATCGTGTGTGAATTGGACGCCCTGGGTGGTGAATTGCCGCGCAATAGCGACTATACGGGTATTCAGTATCGCACGATCAACACCCGCAAGGGGCCGGCGGTGCAGGCACACCGTGCGCAGTGCGATAAGGTTGAATTTCCGCTTCGCATTCAGCAAGTTCTTCGTAGTCAGGATAATCTGGATATCCATCAGGATATGGTGGTTGGGGTTTGGACTGAAAACGGTCAGCTGCGCGGGGTCAAAATGCGCGGGGCCGGTGCGGTGGCTGGCAAGACGGTGGTGATTACTAGCGGCACGTTTTTGCGGGGCCGCATTCTGATTGGTCGGGATGTGATCCGTGAAGGTCGCGCCGGCGAGGAGTCGTGCGAAGATTTGACCTCATCTTTAATGGCATTAGGTATTACTACTGAGCGCCTTAAGACAGGTACCCCTCCACGTATTCATCGTGATTCGATTGATTATTCCGGCATGCAGATTCAGCCGGGCGATACTCCCCCACCCTTCTTTTCCCGTGATGCACGCCGCGACTACGAGGTCGCGTGTTCCACGTGGAACATCGAGAGGCAAGATGAGGGCGAATTGTTCCACGTGGAACAGGGTTCGCTACGTCATTTTGGTTCCGGGATGTTCCACGTAGAACACTCCGGTGATCCGTTGCGCCCATGGGCGCCGGGATATGCCCAGATTCCCTGTTATTTGACCCATACGAATGAGGATACGCATCAGATTATTGAGGATAATCTGCATTTGAGTTCTCTTTATGGGGGTCTGGTTGAGGGAACGGGGGTTCGCTACTGCCCTTCTATTGAGGATAAGATTGTTAAATTCCGCAGTAAGTCGGCGCACCACGTGTTTGTGGAGCCGGAGGGGCGTAATAATGTGCGCATTTATCCGAATGGAACCTCCTGTTCGTTGCCGATTGATGTTCAGGAGCAAATGGTGCGTTCGATTTCCGGGTTTGAGCGCGCGGTGTTTATTCGTCCGGCCTATGCGATTGAATATGATTTCTTTGATCCGACGCAACTCTTCCACTCGCTGCAGAGTAAAAAGGTGGAGGGGCTCTTTATGGCGGGCCAGGTGAATGGTACGACCGGTTATGAAGAGGCTGCTGGCCAGGGGTTTGTGGCTGGAGTGAATGCGGCACGTAAGGTGCTGGGTTTGACTGATTTCGTGCTGGGGCGTGATGAGGCATATATCGGTGTTTTGATCGATGATCTGGTGACTAAGGGGACGGATGAGCCGTACCGCATGTTCACCTCGCGCGCGGAATATCGTTTGCTGCTCCGTCAGGATAACGCTCGTTTTCGTTTGAAAGAGCGTGCGGCGGATCTCGGGATTCTTTTCCCGGCGGTCCTGGGAGAGGTGGATCGCTTTGAAGTGATGATTGATGCGGAGATTGAACGCCTGAATAAAACGTATCAGGGGCAGCATTCGCTCGCGCAGTTATTGCGTCGCCCGGAAAACAGTTATTCCTCTCTGTCTGATCAGGCTGACCTTCATCCGGAGGTGTTAGAGCAGGTCGAGATTCGAGTCAAATATGAGGGGTATGTTAAGCGGGAGCTTGAAAATGTACGTAAGGCTGCTGCAATGGATAATGTAAAAATTCCTGCCGGAATCAGTTATCACGATATCAAAGCGCTGCGCTATGAGGCCGCTGAAAAACTTACTCATATTCAGCCGGAAAACCTGGGGCAGGCAGCTCGTATTTCCGGGGTCAACCCGCCCGACATTTCCATCCTGAGTCTCTGGATCAAAAAGATCACGTCTACCAAAGCGTAGCAGGGCGCTATCTATTCCAAGCGGACTCTTTTGAGGCCCGCTCTTGACTTTAAAAGTTCCTTATTTGTAACCTGTTGAAAAGTGATGGTTGTTAACAGGTGTTGTTAATAACTTTTGGCACTGTTTTCTGGGGTACGTGCCTGGTTGTTGTGGTGTGTATATAAGCTAACAGTTTGAAAATAAGGGTGTTGTGTTTGTTTGGGGTTATTTTTTGTGCCTGTCGGGCTTTGTGCAAGTGCCTCGGCTCCGGCCGATAGTCTTTATCAAATGTCTTGTAATCAATCACCCGTACGCGCCCATCCTCATGGCGATCGATACGGTCAATAATCCCCGTCAGCTTAAATCCGGGGAACATGCGATGATCTTCAACCCTGTATTCCGCATGTTCGATACTCCAACCGTCGGCCGTCAGCCCGGCCTGCACCTCGGCAAATTTTTTCAGCCGCTGATGCACTACATCCTGCTGAATAATCAGCGCCGCCGAGCGGGCCACCCCGTATAGCGCGCGCATTTCCTTATCAGCCGCCTCGACCACAAAAGCGGCGATCTCGGCAGGGTCCTGACTCGTTTTCGGGCCTTCCAGCGCAAATCGTTCCAACGCATGATGAATCACATTTCCAAAATCGCGCGCGTCCATCTCCTGCTTGCGCGGATCAATCACGTTGCCCATACCCAGCACACGGTTTAGATAGTAGCGGAACGGGCAGGAGAGATACTCCTTAAAGCTGGTCACCGAAACCTTCGGCTTATGCTCAACAACCGGCGGGCGCAGCTTCCACTCAACCCCGCCCTCTCCTTGCACCACGCGCGGTGCGCATTCGCCAAACAACTGCAAAGCGCGCGACGGCAACTCTGCATCCGTACACTGAAACAGCAGGCGCGACGGCTTTTGCGGATCACCGCTTCGGTTAGTGCGGCTGATATAACACACACACCGCCCTTCCGGACGCGATGCGAGCAGACTCTGCATCAGATAAATATCACGCCCCAACAGATAGCGGTTATCGCGTAGACCCAGTGCCGCACGGGCACTGTCGGGCAGAAACAGGTCGCCAGTCACCGATTCCGGCACGGCACCCTCATGCATCCCGGCCAGCAACAACAGCGACGCATCCTCCCATGCCAGCTCCGCCCAACCGAGCAGGTCGAGCGCCGTCTGCTGGCGCGGTTCGTACAGGCGAAGATTTTTAAGCATCCGCAAAAACAGAGAAACCACTTCCCCCGTTTTCGCCCGAAGCTGCTTCTCCAAAAAAGCGAACGAATCCAGCAGCTCCATCACCTTAGCCGCCGCGTCAGAAAACTCCTTACTCCCGCCGTCCTTTTCATTATAGATAACCTGCAGCGCATCCGGCAAAGCCGCGCTCAAAGGCCTATCCTTAAATAGAGCCAACAGTTCCAACGTACGATTTACGGCATTTGCCAAATTTAATGACAGGTCGGCCTTCGACTCAAAATAAAGCGGCAGATGCTCTTGCTGATATTGATCCAGCTCCCGCAAAAGCAATGCATCCGCGTTCAAAAATTGCAGGTAGTGCGGATGACGCACCAACTGAGCAAACTCATCAAAGCGGCGGGTT
>JBHORO010000019.1:0-27573 GCA_042566005.1 Verrucomicrobiota bacterium | reverse complement strand
GGGATCGGTCTGCTTTGTCGCAAGGGTTCTTTCAGCTCATCGAGTTGAGTTTTCAAAAAATCCGTCTCCTTTTGCGAGGCGACGAGTTGCGGTTGCTGCTCACTGTTATTTTGCGTTTGGCCAAGGAATCCAATCAGGGCATCGAGCACGGTTATCAGTGTCTCGCCGAATGTATTGAGTGCTTCGCCGGGGTCCTGATCTTCTTGCCCCAGAATTGACTCCAGTTCCGCCGATTTCCCTTGGAGGTCTTCCGCGCCCATCGTACCCGCCAGCCCTTTGACGGTATGTGCAATTCGGACAGCGTCTTCCCGTTTGCCGGCAGAGAGGTTCTCCTGAATCTGGGCGACCGCATCACGATGATGATCGTGGAATTTATTTATAAGCTTTAGGTATAGCTTTTTGTTTCCGCCGATGCGTTGCAACGCTGCGTCAACATTTACCCCGGGTATTGTGAGCATATCTTGTTCTGCCTGTGGTTGTGGTTCTGCTTTCGGGGCTGTGGCTACTTGCTCGGCATAGTGCTTCAGCCATTTTGACATAACCGAATAGAGGTGCTCTGATTGGATAGGCTTGTTTATATGATCATTTATTCCGGCGCTCAGGCATTCCGGCTTATCATGGTCCCAGTCGCCGGCGCTCATAGCCAGAATAGGCAAGGCATTGATGTTGGGTTTATCAAGTTTACGGATCGCGCGCGTCGCAGCCAACCCGTCCATTACCGGCATCTGCAGATCCATCAGCACCAGGTCAAAATCGTGCTGCTTCACCTTATCGACCGCTTCCTGGCCGTTGCCGGCTATGGAAATGCTGGCAACCACGTTTTCGAGCAGCGCAATCGCCAACTCCTGGTTGATTTCGTTATCCTCCACCAAAAGAATGTGAGCGTTTTGAATATCTTGGAGACTGAACGGCTCCGTATCTGCGGCAGTGGCCGAAGGATCGCTGACGGATGAACCGACGTTTTCCTCTTTCGGTTCGGTGGCTGTAACTTTTTCTGCCATGCGGCCTTTTGGAAGAAATCGATGAACCTCATGGATCAGGTCGATCTTGTCGACGGGTTTGCGCAGGTAGCCATCACAGACGGTCAATATATAATCTTCATCCTGTTTGAGGGCGGAGGCCGTGATCGCAATGATCGGGATATCTTTCAGTTCCTCATCTGCTTTCAGTTTTTCCGAGGCTTCGTAGCCATCCATTACCGGCATTTTCATGTCGAGCAGAATCAGGTCGGGGCGGTGTTTTCGGGCCTGGCTCACGGCTTCCTCGCCGTTCTCGGCATAGACAAACGTGAAGGGATGATCCTCCAGAAAAGCGGTCAGAATTTCCTGGTTGTAGTCGATGTCGTCGGCAATCAGAATCTTGGCGGCCTCGAAATCGATCTTTTTCGGTTTGCTTTGCTGTGTCACTTGCCCTGCGGCAATTTCCACGTCATGCAGGCATATCTTAAAGGTTGAACCGCGACCAACGTCGCCTTCGACTGTAATGGTGCCATTCATCATTTCGACCAGTCGCCGGCAGATCGCCAGCCCCAGACCTGTCCCGCCTAAATTCTCTTTTGATTTTTGGGCCTGCACAAAGCTGTCGAAGATTTTGTCCTGTAATTCCCGTGGAATGCCTCTGCCGCTATCTTGAACGTCAATATACAAAGTCACCTGGCTGAACGAATCGCTGTCCACTGCGGTGGAATTGATCGTCACGTTCACATAGCCCTGCTGGGTAAACTTCAGGGCATTGCTAACGAGGTTTATCAGGATCTGTCTGATTTTGAGTGCATCCAGAATGAGTGTATTTGGCACATCTTCGCCAATTTCGATGCCGAATTCCAAGCCCTGGGTTTTGGCTCTCTGCTCGAAAACGGCTTTTATTTCATCGCTTAAAGCCTTAATTGAGACAGGGGAGTAGGACGGTTTATGTTCCCCGGCTTCGATTTTGGTTAGATCGAGAATATTGTTGATCAAGGTGAGCAGCGTTTTGCCGGCGGTTCTGAGTGTTTTAATATACGAAGCTTGCTTCTCGTTTAGTTCTGTCTGCTGTAGCAGCTCGGAAAATCCGAGTACCGCATTCATCGGGGTGCGGATCTCGTGGGACATATTGGCCAGGAAGATGGACTTGACGTGATTCGCCTCTTCAGCCTGCTCTTTAGCTGCGAGCAATTGCTGTTCAGTATGTTTTTGTTCGGTGATATCATGCAAGGAAACCATCGCACCTATCTTCGTGCCATCTTCATCGGTCAGGGGCTGTCCAGAGGCCAGAACCGTGTGGGATTTGTCATTTTTTGTCGCTATTACCATTTCCACATTTTCCACATGTTCGCCCTGAAAAGCACGGTAGAGCGGAACGTCCTCTGTTTTCATAAGCGTCTGCCCGTCCGCTAGATATAGGTGGTAATGTTCGGCCCATTGCTCGGGAGGAAGTTCCCGGTGTTTTATTCCATGCATCTCCTTGGTCGCCCGGTTAAACATGGTGAGGGTTCCCTTCTCGTCACAGGCAACGATACCATCCTTAATGTTTTCAAGGACCGTCTGGATAAAGATTGTTTTCTGCCGTAATTCTGCCGTGCGCACCTCCGCTTTGGTGCGGGAGTTTATTTCTTCGCAGAGCTCTTTATGGGAACAAATCAGTTCATTTCCCATTTTGCTGAATGCGTTGGCGAGATATCCTATCTCGTTTTTGTGTTCCCGCAATTTGTCCAGTTTGGAGATTTCTAGTTCAAATTCTTTATGCCTATCTTCTGATGAATTGAAACAGAGAGCAAAGTTGTCGGTCATTTCTGTAAGGACCGTTAGCGGGATGCGGATGCCCCATTTCATAATGCCCCACAGAATAATAAGTATGATGATAAGCGCCGTGACCTCAGTGGTCAGGGCCGCTTGGGATGCGCTCAGTGCCTGCGAGTTGAAAATCGCTTCATGGTAGACGGTTATCAGATATAAGTCCGGGCCTTCGATAGTGCTGAACGCAAGAAAGAACCCTCCCTCTGTATCCTCAAGAACATGACTGTCGCGGTTGGATCGGCTGACTAACGAAAAGATCCTTTTCAAGGCTGGGTCCCCGTCTTCATCAATCAGGAACTGCCCGTCCTTAGCATTGATTTCTTCCATTTTGTCCGGATGGATAAGCAAATTGCCTTGCTTGGTGATTACAAGGTTATATCCACCGGCAAAGGCGGTGTTAATTGTTCGCTTTCTGAGATCCGTCAGCATGATGTCTCCCCCCATCACACCAACGTGTTTCCCGTCGATATCAATAGGGACCTGGCCGGTGACGACCAGTTCATGTGCGCCCACTTCCATTATCGGGCTGGTCCAGGCATTGCCTCTCGCCGGGTTGTGTTTCATGTCCTGACTCCACCACCACTGCGAGTTGACAACATCAAACGCCGCCTCGACGTCTTTGCTCCAGTTGATGGACGGGAAGAAGGAGACCAGCTGCCCGTTGTCGGCAAAAATAAAATAATCGGTCAGGCGTACATCAAGTGCGCTACTCCACTTGCTGAGGGTCTCATAGCCCGCCTTCAAATAGCGACGATGTCTTGGTTCTATGGGTGCCCCGGGTGGAATAAACGCTCCAAGTCCTCTTTCGGTGATTACTCCCTGATGTGATATGCCCGTCCACGCTTCTTCTTTCATGCGGTAGGTTCCATCATCCATCTTGACCATCCACTGGTCGAACCACTCTTGCGGATCTTCATCTCCAAGACGTTGAAGGCGGGCGAGAAACTCTTTGCGCATGGCAATATTGAGATCTTCCATCAGGACGAAGAGTCTTTTTTCTATCACTGAGCGCTCGGAGATATATTGGCCGAGTTGTTCTAAGGTCTGTTCCTTGAGCAGGGATTTGACATGGCGGTATGTAACGAAGCCCTTGGTAAGAATAACTGCAATCAGCATTAAAGCGGCGAAAAACAATGCTTTTCCTGCGAGTGACTTGGACATGCTAAAGTTCTTTTTCATTCTAACTTTCCCTTTTTCCGCAACCGGGCGTGATATCAAATGTGGCTCAATTGGATTTCGGCTGGCCAGCTCATAGTTCCTTACGCTGGAAACAATACGTTCCGCCTATGGTCCAAGCGGTCTGGATTGTTTTTATTTTTCCCGCAACCTGTAGCCGATAGTATAATAGTAAATTGGAAATAAGCAAAAGAAAGACTCCGATGCCGCAAACTAGCTTGTGCCTCGTCATGTTCTATACTCTCGGTTAATGGCTATGAACGCGCACATTAAACACCACTTGCGAACTTTAAACAATGAGGAACCACGGCCAGGTTTGTTGTTTAAAATCACTTTAGGCACGCTCAGAGGCGGACTTGAGGATTTGGACCACCGGTTAAGTTAGTTTTGGCGCATAGCTCCCGAACATGAAAGGATAGGAGCTATGAAGAAACAAAGAAGAAAGCACTCAGCGGAGTTCAAGGCCCGAGTGGCTCTTGAGGCACTCAAGGGGCTGAACACAATCAACGAGATTGCAGCCAAATTTGAAATTCATCCTGTACAGGTCGGCACATGGAAAAAGGAACTTTTAGAGCGGGTTCCGGAAGTCTTTGAGCGGAAGAACGCCGCGCCTGACAAGGAGGTCGAAATGGAGAAGGCCCGATTGGAACGCAAAGAGGGTCAGTTGTCCATGGAGGTGGACTGGCTCGAAAAAAAGTGCGTACAGCTGGGGATCCCCAGCAGAGGGCGCAACTCGTGAGGAAGAAATCAAAAATCAGTTTGCGCAGACAATGTGATCTGCTGGGGATTTCTCGTTCGCTGATCTATTACCTTCCGAAGGGTGAATCGGAAGAGAATCTTCGGATTATGAAGGAGATCGATAAACTGCATCTGGAAGATGCCTCGGCTGGAGCCCGCAGAATGCGGGACTATCTTCGTCGCATGGAATGGCCCAACATCAGTCGAGGGCGAGTAAAACGCCTGATGAGATTAATGAGCATTGACGCGGTATATCCGCGCAAGCGTACCACTATCCCCGGCGGACGGTCTGGAATTTATCCGTATCGGCTTAAAGGGCTTAAAATCGACCACCCGAATCAGGTCTGGAGCGCGGACATTACGTACATCCCGATGGCTCGAGGCTTTATGTATCTGTTTGCGATTATCGATTGGCATTCGCGAAAGATCCTCGCCTGGGAGCTTTCAAACACATTGGACACGGCCTTCTGCGTGCGAACATTGAACCGGGCCGTTGAGCTCGCGGGTACAACACCGGAAATCTTCAATACGGATCAAGGCTGTCAGTTTACGTCCGATGAATGGATCGGGCAGTTTAAAGAACTGGAGGTCACCATCAGCATGGATGGGAAAGGACGCTGGCTGGATAACGTCGTGATCGAGCGGTTCTGGCGGAGCCTGAAGTATGAGGATTTGTATCTCAACTCATATGAAAACGGATGGACGCTTGAACGAGGAATTGAGGCGTATATTATGCGCTATAACCTCAAGCGACCTCATCAGTCATTGGGGAGCGCAACACCAGAAGAAGTTTATAAAGGAGTCATTAAATTGGCGGCGTGATTTTTCCTCCCTCCTCTGGAGGAGGGAGGAAAACAACCGAAACCGGAGCTATGCGGTATAACTAAAACTTGGCGGTGCGTGGTTTAAGACCCGAGTCCACTTCTGTAATTAGGTGCAGGTGTCTATACTTGTTTGCTGAACCGGTAGCTAATGTCTGCCGGTTTTTCTTTTGTAGCTGTTGTGCGGGCTTTACTATCCAGCAGCTTAATTAGGAGGAAGGCTGATTTTATGACGGATAAACAACCCAATAACCCGCTACACGGAGTGACCCTGGAAAAGATGCTCAACGAACTGGTTGAACATTATGGCTGGGATGAACTGGGCGAGCGAATACGGATCCGCTGCTTCAGTTATGATCCCAGCATTAAATCCAGCCTTAAGTTTCTGCGCAAGACTCCTTGGGCGCGCGCCAAGGTTGAGGCGCTGTATCTGGAATATATTAAGAGACGGCGCTGATTGTCAGCGTGCGTTCATTCCAGCCGATTTTTACGGTCAGGGTGTCGCCTTCTTTGTGGCCGAGTAGGGCCTGTCCGATTGGAGAGGCTGATGTGATTACGGTTACGCATTCGTCGTCCACATCCAGCTCCAGTCCGGCCCATCCGCCGGTTTTCGGGCCGATGAAATAGTGCTGGCGCGGCTGGTCTGTTTCTTCAACGGTGACGAGTGCAGAAAGGCGAATTATATCACCTTTTTCAATCACTTCACCGCGCAACGCCTGATACGCCATCAGAATCGCTTCCATCTGGTTGACGCGGTCGCATTGAACCTGCGCCAGGTACGAGGATTCCAGTGCCAATGTTTCGTATTTGCTTTTCGGCTGGTTTTCTTTATCCGTTGCCACCGAGTGCGAATGCTTCTCGGCCCTTTTCATGGAGTCAACATCCGCCTGCAGGTGGGCAATAATCTGTTCAAGAATCTCAGTTTTATTCATCGTTAAGCTTTCGTTTTTTGGCTTCGGCCCGGCGGCGGCGGAAAAAATCCTGAATGACGTATCGACACTCTTCCTCCATCAGGCCTGACTCATATTTAGGGCGATGATTCAAATCGCCGTCGTTTAAAATCGTGAATTTAGAAGCAGCGCCTCCGCGCTTGGGATCGTCTATGCCCCAGATCACTCTAGGGATCCGCGCCAGAATGATGGCGCCTGCACACATCGGGCAGGGCTCTTTGGTTACATACAGCGTGCAGTCGGTCAGGCGCCAGTTGCCGACGGCATTCGCTGCCTGCGTGATTGCCAGCACCTCCGCGTGCGCGGTCGGGTCCTGCAGTGTTTCCGTCTGGTTGTGTGCCTTGCCGAGCACTTCACCGTCTTTAACGATTACCGCGCCGACCGGCACTTCTCCCGCTTCAGCCGCACGCATCGCCTCGTGCAACGCCATGCGCATATAAATTACATCAGGTGAAAAATTGTCTTGTTCTTCCATCATTCGGGATAGCCTCAAAGTTTTAGCGTTGCAGACCGTAAAATCTGTAACCTGAAATCGCAATTCTAAAATATGCGGCGGAGTCGCATCATTGCTGCAGCTCTTTGTTCTGTTCATAGTCTGCGAATTTCATGGAGATGACGCTGGATACGCCTTTGCGCGGCATGGTGACGCCGTAAATGGTGTCGGCCGCTGAAATCGTTCTGTTGCTGTGGGTGATAATCACAAACTGCGTATTTTCGAGGAAACCCTGAACGGTTGTCACGAAACGGCCGATGTTGGCCTCGTCGAGCGCCGCATCGATTTCGTCGAGCACGCAGAACGGCGACGGTTTTACCATAAACAGCGAGAAGAGCAGGGCGACGGCGGTCATCGTGCGCTCGCCACCAGACAGCAGGGAGATGCTCTGGTTTTTCTTGCCGGGCGGTCGGGCGATGATGTCGATGCCCGACTCAAGTACGTCCTCTTCGTCAACCATCACCAGCTTAGCGGTTCCACCGCCGAAGATTTTGCCGAACATCATCTGGAAGTTTTCATTCACCTTGTTGAACGTATCGGTGAACATCTCCGTTGTGGTCGCATTGATTTTGCGGATCAGGTCGAGCAACTGTTCTTTGGCAGCGCTGAGATCACTCTGTTGTTGCGTCAGGAAGGCGTAGCGTTCTTCATGCTCCGCATGCTCTTCGATCGCAACGAGGTTGACCGGGCCCATGGACTCCAGTTTTGCGTGGATTTCAGTCACGCGCTGCTCGAGTTCTTCGCGTGGCGGCACTTCACCGTCCGGCCATTCGGGTTCCGGTTCCTCTTCGACCTGTTCGAGGGTGATGTTGTAGGTCGAGGTAATGCGGGTGATCGCGTTTTCAAAATGGATCTGCTGCTGAGCCTGTGAAACGTTCTGTTGCGACTTCTGGGCCTGCTTGGCCTCCAGCTCGCGGCGTACACCGCGCAAGGTATCTTCAATCTGCATCAGCAGGGCCATGTGCTCTTCGCGGCGCGCTTTTTCGACGGCCAGATGGCGCGTGGAATCATCAACCTGAATTTGCAGGGCCGAGAGGTTTTCCTGTTGTGTTGTTATGCAGGATTGCAGCTCGTCGATGCGTTGGGTGTATGTTTCCACTCCAGTGGTACGATCGTTGATCAGGGCTTCCAGTTCAGAGAGGCGCGATTCGAGCTGTGCTTTCTGCTGGGCTAGTGTTTCCACCTGCTGATTTTTCTGAACGTGTGCGATGCGCCGCTCGGAAACTTCGGCCATCACCGTCGAGCGGCGGGCCTCGACCTCGTTCATGGTTTCCGTTTGCAGGGAAATCCGGTTGCGGACTTCAATCTGGCGCATTTGCGTTTCTTCAACTTTTTGGGCTAAAATTTCGCGGGCCTGTACCTCTTCGTCGGTTGCATCCTGCAGCGTTTGCAGTTCAAAGCTGACGGTTTCCAGTCGTTCGCGGGCCTGTAGCGTTTCGCGGGTGATTACCTGATTCTCGCCTTCCTGTACGGAGAGGTGGTGCTTGGATTCGTCCATCTCCCGACGTGCCAGGGCAATGTTGTCACGCAATTGCTCTTTGGCTGCGCGCAGGATTTCCAGCTCTTCGGATTTGGCCTGAATCTGCGATTCGAGCTGGTCCAGCTCCTGCTGCAACTGTTCGCGTAGATGGAAACGTGAAAGCGGCGTAGTTTCACCCGCCTCCGGTTGCCAGAGTTCTGCCGCACCTTGACCACTGAAGACCGCGCCGTTTCTGGCCACAAAAATGGCGCCGGCCGGAACTTCAGGCGGCAGTTCAATCACGGTTTCGGTAACGTAAACATTGTGAAGCAGCCGTTCGGCCAGTGGACGGATTTTTTCGTCGCACTTAATATGATTAATCAGCGGCGATCCGATGGAACTTGAAACGGCAGCAGTCGCAGGATGTCCGGCGATGCTGAGCAGCCGGACGGAGCCGAGCTCCTGTTCGTTGATTACTGCGATCAGGTTTCGTGCCGCGTTTTGGGATTCCACGACCACCGCATCCATCCAAGGGCGGATAACGGCCTCGAGGGCGGACTGGTACGTATCGTCGGCGGTCAGCTGTTCGGCCAGCGGCCCGATTACCGCAGAGGTGTCGAGCGTTTCATCTTCAGCGCCGAGCAGGGCGCGGGCACCGGGCGGAAAATCTTCCTGCCTGGCTTCGTCGGAGCTCAGCATTTCAAACTGGGCCCGTTTGGCAGCAACCTCTTTCTGCATTTCGAAAATTTCGCGTTCCATCGCGGTGGCGCGTTCGTCGCGCGTACTCTGCTCGCCGAGCAGCTGATTGATCAGTTCCGTTTTTCCGGCGACGAGTCCGCGCAGTTCTTTGACGCGATGCACCATTTCCTCCTGGCGTTGCATGAAGGATTCAACGGTGCGTGCGAGCTCGCCTTTTTCGGCGGCTAAACGTTCCCTGCGGAGAACGGATTCGCGCTGTTTGGCGTCGAGTGCATTCAGCTCGTTGCGCGTATGGGTCGCGTCGCTTTCGAGTGCCATTGACTGGTTGCGAAGTTGGTTGAGCAGCTCGCGTCCAGTATGGAACTCCTGCTCGGCTTCTTTTTGGTGTTCAGTGACTGTTGCCAGTTCTTCTGCACTGCGCAGGCGTTCTTCATCGGCCAGAAGCATGCGTTGGCTGATTTCTTCTAGTGAGTAGCGGTGCTCTTCAAAACGGCGGCGCGCCTCTTCGGTTTCCCGCGTATTGCGGACTGCCAGCGATTTGAGTTCTTCAACCCGGTCGTGGTTGATTTTAATCATCTGGCGCGCGCGGTCGAGTTCGCTCTGCGCCTTAAGCGATGCATCCATGGCCGCGGCGATGGATTGGTCGATGGAGCCTAACTGTGTGCGGATGTCCTGGGCGCGGGTCTCTTCGGTTTCCACCAGCTGCTGGAGTGCCGCGATTTCGGTATTGAGCTGCTGCATTGCATTTTCGAGCAGGCCGAGCTGTTCGCTCATCAGTTTGAGCTGGATTCGGGTGAAGTAGATATCGAGTCCGCGCACCTCTTCCTGCAGAGATTTGTAGCGGCGTGCCTTGGCGGCCTGGCGTTGGAGCGAGATGATCTGCCGTTTTACTTCGCGGATCACATCTTCGAGGCGCAACAGGTTGGCCTCGGTCTGCTCGAGTTTGCGCATCGCCTCTTTTTTGTCGGCCTTGTATTTCGTGATGCCCGACGCCTCTTCGAACACGTCGCGGCGGTCCTGCGGTTTTGAGCTGAGGATCTGGTCGATTTTTCCCTGCTCCATGATCGAGTAGGAGTTGGTGCCGATGCCGGTATCCATGAACAGGCGGTGAATGTCTTTCAGGCGGCACGGTTTTTTATTGAGGAAATAAGCGCTTTCGCCGGTACGGAAGACGCGGCGAGTGATGCAGACTTCGTTGTATTCCACGCCGAGTTTTTCCGCACAGTCGGCCAGGGTCAGGCTGACTTCGGCCATGTTGAGCGCCTTATGTGTATCCGCGCCGTTGAAAATCATATCGGCCATTGAAGCACCACGAATCGCCTTAACGCGTGTTTCGCCCAGTACCCAGCGGATCGCGTCGGACACGTTACTTTTGCCGCAGCCGTTCGGGCCGACAATGGCGGTCATGCCAGGCTCAAAGTTCAGGCGTGTTTTTTCCGCGAAACTTTTAAAACCGATCAATTCAACTTGTTTGAGATACAATGGGTGCTCCTCCGTTGCCCGTTTTATTTCTCAAGTTTTCTGAGAAAGTAAGTGAAAAGACCTAACATGCAGGGCTATATTCTGCAATCCCGTATTGATTGCAGGTCGCAGTGGGTGAATGAGGGTTTATGATGAGTTTTTTGAGCAGAAAACGTTTTTGTATATGGATCGGACTCGGGGCTGTGGTTTTGGCTGTCTGCTTGTCGCTGATAAACCTGGAGCATGGGAACTTGAACCAGGACGAGGGGTGGTATCTTTACGCCGCGAAGCTGGTAGCCGCCGGCCAGATGCCATACCAGGATTTTGCTTTTACTCAGGGTCCGGTATTTCCGTTTGTTTATGGTGCATTTTATCCGGTGGTTGAACGGTGGGGCGTTGCCGGGGGACGGGCAATTACGGCACTTTTGGGTCTGAGCGCATCATTTGCAGCAGCATTGCTTGCAAGTCGGATTAGTTCCCGGAACCGGCTCGCCGTTGCGGTGATCACCTTTTTGCTGGTGGGCTGTAATGTGTATCAAAGTTATTTTACCACGGTGGTGAAGACGTATGCGCTTTGTTCGCTGCTCATGCTGTCCGGATTTTATTTGTTGAGTTTTTATAAGCATTGGTGGGGCTGTTTCAGTGCCGGGGTTTTGTTCGCATTATCTGCAGGGTGTCGCTTGTCGGCTGGGATTATTTTGCCGCTGGCAGGGCTTTGGTTGTTATGGCAAAGAAGAGAGATTAAGCGGGGATGGATTTGGTTCGGCATCGGCGGGGCGTTTGCCTTGTTGTTGGCGTTTGCCCCATTTCTGTTGCGAAGCTTTGAGCAGACTCGTTTTTTTCTGTTCGACTACCACACCGGGCGGGAAGGGGGCGGAGCGCTGTTTAAAGTCGGGTTTGTCTCTCGGTTTGTGCGCGCCTATTTTCTGTTAGTTCTGCTCACTTTATGGCTGTTGCTGAGGCAGAAACATGCGGGGCCATCGGACTTTAAGGGCATGCGCCCGTTTTTGTGGATCTGCGGCATTGCGGTTAGCGCCGTACATTTTTTTGCGCCGTTTCCATATGATGATTATCAAGTGATTATATTCCCGGTTTTTTGCGCGGCACTAGCAGGCTCGTTGATCAGTTCAGTGAAGGTTGAACGGGTGCCACGGGTGCTGATGTTCTTTTTGCTGGTCTCTGTGGCAGGGGCATTTTCATCACCAATAAACCAGGATTGGTTCATCAGAGGCAGAGACCGTATCTGGTGGGAAAGAAAAGAAAAGAGCGACCTGATGCTGTTGCGCGAGGCCGCCGCCTATGTGCAGGCAAACAGCCCTGAAGAGAGTGTGCTCTTAACGCAGGATGTATATTTAGCCGTGGAGGCTGGACGGGATGTTCCGCCTGGTATGGAGATGGGGCCATTTTGCTTCTATCCTGAAATGTCCGATGAGCAGGCGGAAAAAATGCATTTGTTGAATCAGTCGAAGCTGCTGGAGATCTTGAGTCAGGGAAATGAGCCGATGGCCGCCTTCAGCGGGTATGGACTTGCTATTGAATCCCCGTCACTGATTGAGGTTTCCGCGGACAGGCGGGCAGAATTAGAGACGGCGTTGATGAAGCATTATGAGGCGGACGGCGTGATGAAGCATTTTGGACAGGCGCACACAACCCTGCGGTTTTTTAAGAAAAAGGCCGAGTAAGCATTTGGTCGGGTTTGACTTTTAAATTTGTAAGTTTTTAGGGCATAGTCGCGTACTTATTTAATGAAGTTATAGAGGGGATTTGCGGTGAAGAAGGGTCGTCTTGGATTCGGGGTTAGTCTGATTTTCTTTGTAGTGTTGGCGATTCTTACGTTCCGCTGTGTGTGGGGAGAAAACCTGATTTTTTCCGCATCAGATGTGAATATTGGAGGTCTGGCTTTTCGGAAGCGGTTTGGGCTGGATCTTCTGTTTGGATATTTTAACAGCAATCCGGTGCTGGGCGGGGCTTCTTCGAATTACAGCCTGTTTAACTCCTTGGCCGTGCTGTTTCCCCTTCATTTATTTGCTGACTGCTTTTATCCAACGGTGTTGGTTTTAGGTTCTCTTTTTCTTGTATGGTTTCTCAGGCTGTGGGGCCGGAGCTGGACTGCGTCAATATTTGGCGGAGTGATCGCTTTTTGGCTTAACTCGATTACGCTGTCGGCTGCCGGGCATGTTTATAAGATGGAGGTTCTGGTTTTATCGGTATTGAGCCTTTGCTTTATAGAGAAGTCTGTTCGTGCAGAGTCAGTACGAAAGAGTGTGGGGTATGCTGTTTTTGCCGGCCTCTCTGTGGGGTTGATGATGTTGGAACAGCAGGATGTGGCGTTGTTGGCCGGATTGTTTGTCGGTCCTTATGCGGTTTTCAGGCTGATTCAGCGATATTCGAAAAATGCGCTAAGGTGGAGCGCTTTGCTTATTCCGGTTGCTGTGGTCTCTCTGTTGTTTGCCGGACCGGCTATGGTTAAGTCATACAACCAGAACATTCGTAATGCGGCGCAAGTTCAAGGGGCCGGCGAAGAGCGCTGGAATTATGTAACACAGTGGAGCATGGTTCCTTCGGAATGGCCGGATCTGATTGCTTCGGGTTGGAGCGGGTGGAGTACTGGGAACCCGGACGGCCCTTATTGGGGACGTTTGGGACAGTCGGCCGAGTGGAAGACGTCTAAACAGGGGTTCCGCAATTTTAAGCTGACGAGCAATTATATTGGAATTATTCCATTTTTGTTCGGTGTTTTTGGCTTCTATGCAGGGATTCGAAGCAGAAAAAGCGAGGAGGGGGCGCAGATCCTTTTTTGGAGCCTGGCCGGTCTTTGTGGGTTTGTGTTGGCTTTCGGCAAATATTCTCCGCTCTATAAACTGTTTTATGAACTCCCTTTGATGGGAAACATTCGAGCTCCTATTAAATTGCTTGATAACTTTCAGATCTGTCTCGCTGTAGTGGCATCGTTTGGGTTGGACCTGTTCCTGCGGGCAGAGCGGCGCCAAAAAATGATCAAAGGATTGTGGGCGGCCGCGTTAGTTTGCGGGGGGATCTTTGTGGTCTCGGGGATTAAAGTATCAGTTTTTTCAGGAGCTTGGGAGTCCCGGTTCACCGCATGGGGATTTGCTTCTCATTCTACCCTGTTGCTGAAGCTGATGGCGGGGGCCTGGTTTCATGCGGCTGCTTTGGTTTTTTTAACGGCGGTTGCTGTGTTTCTCGGATGGAAGCGCGGAGGAGCTTTTACTGTATGGGCCGGTCGCGCACTTATTCTGTTGCTGGCAATTGACAGCCTGTTGTTAACCTCGCACTACTTTGAAGCATTGGATATTACGGGGTTGAAAAAAACCAATCCGGCACAGCGGTTTATTATGGACCATCAGGGAAATGAGCGGGTTTTTCTGACTGATACCGCAGGGCTTTATAACCGGTGGTCGGCGATCGATCGGTCGTATCACGGCATGAATCTATTTAATATCTGGCAGATGAACCGTATGCCTTCCGAGTATAAGGCGTTCTTAGGCGTTGTTGGCAGAAATCAGTTGCGCTTATGGGAGCTTTCTTCCGTGCGGTATGTCGTGGCGCCCATGACGATATTGGAGCAAATTAAGCCCAATCCTTATTTGGCGCAGCGTTTTCAGTCTGTATTTGAATTTCAGGTGCCAACGGCAAGAGGACCGCGTCAGGATGTCATCTTGGAACTTAAGGGGCACATTCCCCGCTTTGCGCTTTACGCTAACTGGACGGTTGTGCCTGTTGAAAAACAGTGCAGTATATTGGCATCATCCCAGCATGATCCGCAAAAAACAGTTTTGCTCAGTGCTGATTGTGGCCTGAAGGATTCCGTCGGCGGGGAGAGGGTGCGTGGATTGACCGGGAGCTGTACTTCTAAAAATGCTCGGGTGACTCTTAAGGCGGACACCCATTCCATTTTACGATTTTCTCAGCGATACCAGGCGGGGTGGCGTGTTTTTGTTGATGGAAAGGAACAACCGCTACTGAAGGTTGACTTCCTGTGTATGGGAGTAAGCGTTCCTCCTGGAGAGCACACCGTTGAATTCCGCTGTCCGCGGAACCGGCAGCCTTTGATTTTAATTGTCGTGGCAGGGTTATCGTTGGTTTCCGGGCGTATGCTTGTTGTGAGTAAGCGGAACCAGAAATGATCAAAGCGTTGTTCAGATTCTTTAATCCCGGGGACTTGCTGAAAGATAGTAGTGTTCTGTTAATCGGAATGGGATGCGTTCATATCTCCAACCTTCTTTTTCAAATGGTAATGGGCCGGTGTTTGCCGGAAGATGAATACGCTAAGCTGATCAGTCTGTTGGGGATGTTGAGTATCCTGACGATTCCTCTCGGCGTAGTGTCATCCACCATAAATCGTTACTCTAGTCTGTTGATTTTGCAGGGACATCAGGGAGATGTTGCCAAGTTAGTGCGTATTTGGTCGGTTCGGATGCTGGTAAGCGGCCTTTTTGTTGCGCTTATTTTTGTCTCTTTTTCCCGACATATTGCGGTTTTTTTGCATTTAGACGAGCGGGCTCCGGTATGGCTCTTCGCTGCCATTGTTGTCGGCCTGTTCTGTCGCCCGGTTTTTGATGGCGCACTAATGGGGATGCAGCGTTTCAAATGCTATAGCGTTGCCAGCGTTTTAGGGTGGGGCACTCGACTGGTGGCAGGCAGCTTATTGGTTCTTTTTGTTTCAACTTATTCTGGATGGGGGCTGCTTGCTCATGGGCTAGGGTTTTATGTGGCGGTTCTTGTCGGAGCGGTGAGCCTTATGCTGTTTTTCCGTAAGCATGAGGTCTCTTGTAAAGCTTTGCCCCGGGTGCATACGTATATGGCCGGTAGCTTTTCGGTGCTTTTGGGCTTTTCGGTGCTTATGACTGCGGACGTGGTTTTAGTGAAACATTTGTTTGACCAAGACTCCGCTGTTTTTTCGTATGCTGCCAATATTGGCCGACTGGTCATCTTTGTTCCTCAGGCCTTTATTGCGGCCATGTTTCCTAAAGTTGTGGCGGAACGTTCGGTTTCACGTAGCCAATTGCAGATTTTTGGGAAAACGTTGGTTGCGACTTTGCTGATGACGGTGTGCTCTGCGGTCTTGTTTATGTTTATGGCGCGCTTGGGAGTGTTTATTTTATATGGAATTTCAGAGCCTTGCGCAGCATTGCTGCTATGGAGCCGGCTGCTCGCGTTTGTGATGGTGCCGGTTGCTTTGTTGAGTGTGATATGTCGATTTTTGCTGGCACAGAACCGGTTTAAGTTCGCTTTAGTGGTTCCGTGTGCGGCGTTGGTTTATGTTGTTTCTGTCTTATTGTGGGCGAATGGCCCGTTTATGACTCTTGTATTTCTGGGCATTATCTCCGTGGTTACGTTATTAACGATGGGCGTAATGTTATGGCTCCATCGGGCCGAATTCAATGTTGAGGGCATTTAGAGGAATGAGAAAAGCTCTGGTTTTTATCTATCAGAATTGGGTGCTTCCAGCATATGCGAAGCTCTTTGCCACATCTTTTGAACGTCTTTTGCGTACGGATACAAACGGAGACTTTTGCGTTAAGCAGATCTTTGAGGGCGCAGGTGGCGCCTATGTGGGGAATAACGTCATTGAGATAAATTCACGCCCGGAAAATTTTACGGTTTTGCTTAATGGCAAGAAGGCACGATTCAGGGACCGTAGAAATGCCGATTTTTTTTATCTCTATGGATCAGGTATTGATATCTTCAAGCACATACTGCTTAGAGATGCGGTGAGGTATAATACGCCTAAAATATTCGTGGAGGATGGCTTTCTGCGGTCTATTGATTTGCCCTTTGCGGAACCCGGCGTTTCTCTGCTGATCGACGATATCAGCGTCTATTATGATGCTCGTTATCCTTCGCGCCTTGAAAACCTTTTGAATTCGGATATCAGGTTGTCCGAGACTCAGTTGAGTCGCGCGCGGAATGTGATGAAGAAAATCCGAGAGACAAAGGTTACCAAATATAATTTGGCGCCGATTTATGAGCCAAAAATTGGCCGTCCGGGAGTGACGAAAATTCTGGTGATTGATCAGGCTTATCGGGATTTTTCAATCCCGTTCGGCTTGGCCTCCGATGACTCTTTTGAGGAGATGCTGGCGTGTGCGATCCGGGAAAACCCGGAAGCAGATATTATTGTTAAAACGCACCCGGAGGCGTTTCGAGGTGGGCGTAAGGGCTACTTCACCCATACGAAACGCGAAGGGAATGTTTATCCCTATACCGACCCGATCTGTCCGCTCAGTCTTCTGGAGTATGTTGATAAGGTTTACTGCGTCACCACCCAGATGGGGTTTGAGGCATTAATGTGCGGCAAAGAGGTGTCGTGCTTCGGCATGCCGTTTTATGCAGGATGGGGGCTCACGGACGACCGCGTAAAATGCGAACGGCGCACGAAGACCCGATCCTTGGAAGAGGTGTTCTACTTTGCTTATATCGAGTACGCCAAATACATGAATCCGAACACCGGAAAGCTATGCAAAATAGAAGAAGCCATCGACTATCTGGTAGCGAAACGAGATCAGCCGCCGGGGTGACGGTGTTTATACGAGCGGTTCCTTATTCGGGGAGCATGTCGTTTTCGAGTGCTTGGAATTTCTCAAGGCGCCGAGTTATCTCTTCCCGCATAGACGGCAGTTGATTGTTAAATTCCGAGAGGGTCTTTTCGGCGTCGGCTGAGAAGAAAAGGTCCTTGTCGAGGCAGTATTTCTCGAGGCCAAAGTTGGCCATAGCTCCTTTGTTTTTCCGGTAGTAGTAGTCATCCAGACAGACCGATACCACCGGGACGCCTTCGCCCTGCGCAAAAATTATGGGATGGTGCTTCATGGTGAAAACCCATTCCGCGCTGGAAATGGCGCCTCGCGCAAGTCGGAAATCGTAGCCGTACGAAAGCAAGCCTGCCGATCCCGTCAGCTGTTGCTGCAGGGTTTTGAGCGGGGCCTCGTCTGACGGGGCCATGGGCAGAAGGAGTATCTGCAACGCATGGGTTTTCGAGGTGTGGTTGCAAAGTTCGGCAAACCGTTTTGTGGCACGTTCTTTCATTTCGGGCGACATGCCCCAGTAGTGATAATTGACGGCGACAAATGGCTTGGCCGGGTCGAGTCCAGCCTCGCAAATCGCCGCATTAATTTCCTCGGGCGAGCATTTATCGCAGAACAAGGCGTCGTCATAAAAAGACTGGACATGTTCACCATCAATTCCAATTCCTATCAAATCCCGCTGTGATCCGCCATTATCTCGCAGGTAAATGGTTTTGGAGTGATGCAGCCCCCATCTTGCTAATCGTCGGTCGGCGGCGGATTTAAAGACGCCGATGGTCTGTCCGGTCAGAATGGAGGGCGTGTTGAGGATATGCGCAAGCCGCAGCAAGAGGGCGTTTTCCCAAAGACGGCTGCGGGTCATACCGGTAAGGAATCCTCCGCCGGAAACGTGGAGCATATCGGCCCGCTGCACGAGATGCAGCAGGTGTGTTTCTTCCGCCGAAACAAGCAGGGGTGGAAGGCCGGCCCTCATCAGCCGGGCGGCGATGATCTGCCGGCGCGCCAGCGGATAAAATTTAATCGCGAATATAAAGTTGTCCGCCCAGTAGAAGGCGCGCCGGTTCGAGTTGAACCAGACCACGCGCGGGGCATTCTCTGCATGAACGCTATGGTGTAACTCGGTGTATTCAGGGTGCGGGCTGAATACCGTGAGCCGCACACCTGGCATTCGTTTCCGCCAACGGGCCAGATTGGCATCCAGCTGTGCTTCGTCGCCGACATTGCCATAGCCGTAACCGCCGGTCAGTAAAACCTGGAATCCTTCGCGGTTCTTCTGTTTGTACGGTGGCGCAAAAGGGAGCAGCCGAAGCGGCCGAGTAAATTTCTCAAGATCGTCGAGGATGATGCCGATGGCCTCCCGGATTGCTTTCTTGAGGAATGGGATGTCGCAATTTTTTTTAAGCATATCTTGAGTCTTGTTTGAACAACGGTTGATAGCGGTTTTTAATTGGCAATATTTGTGCATGATTGCCAGCCCTTTAGTGGTGCGGCCTATTTTGCCGCTCGTGAAGAGGGTGCCGGCCTTGAGCGCGCAGTCCCATGATTTGAGCGGGTTGGGGTTATGTTCCTTGGCCGGGAACCCCAGAGAGGCCCAGCGGGACTTGAATTTTTCCTGTTTGTATCTGGCGGTTGCCGACTGTGAGGCCCAAATCTCTTGCGCGTCGCACTCTTCGAAATGCAACCGGTTCTCCATTTTCAGTTTCTCGAGGATTCCGCGTATACGCGGGTTGCGGACGATGCAGAGCGTGACGCCCAACGGATCGCCACTCAAGCGCCCCCATGCATCTTTGACGGAGAGGTCGGCATCCGCTCCATAAAAATCAGGGCAGTAGAGGCAACATTTCTGTGCAAACCAAAAGCCGCGCCAAGCAGGGGTGAAGCCGTTATGGAAGCGCGGTGTGCGTATCACCTTTCCTGATTGAGTAGTGAAACAGGTGTTGAATTCATTGGCGTTTGGGATGCCGTGGTTATCGCGCAGGTTGATTTTAAATGATTCGTTTCGTATGCCGTGGCTATAGGCCATGAAATCACTGAACCGGTCGGTCACATTGTGTGAGCACATCAGTGAAACGGTGTATTTGATGGTGCGTCGGTATCGGGCGGGCAGCTCTTTGATCGCTCGCATGGTGCAGGGCAGTCCGACCAGAACGCATGTTTTTTCCTGTGCGGTGATCTGTTCCAGGACTTCGTCATAGCGCAGCGGCCCGTATGCCGATGAGCGGCAGGCTTCCACTTCTTCCGGGGAAGCGCAGATGCGGAGCTCGAAATGTGGCTCACCGGCAGGGGTTGAGCGGGGGGCGGCGCAGATGGCGTAATCAACCTCGCCTTCTTCCAGCAACGCTTTCAGGACGGCGGTTGTGGTTCCTCCGGATGCGCTTAGAATTCGATTGTTTTCATCGATGTCGTATGTGATGTGGAAAGAGTTCGTGGGCTGATCGTCCAATCCGAACCGGCTGCCGTGGCACGCTACGCGTTCCCCCTGCGCTACCAAAGAGGCTTTGCTGTTCGGGCAAACTTTGAGGCATTGCCCGCACTGGATACACTCGCTCTCGTCTAATCGAGGCCTCCATGTCTTATCCTGATCCCATTCGATAGAGATAGCGGGGGTCGGGCAAGATAAGGCGCAGAATCCGCAACCAATACACCGGTTACATTCCGTGACTGAATTGATCATGATTCGATAAAGTTGGTTTCTTTAACCAGATAGAGCGGGCGCTTCTTGATTTCGTCAAAAACGCGGCGAAGGTATTGGCCGAGGATCCCCATGCAGAGCATCTGGAGGCCGGAGACGAAGAAGATTGCCAATGTGAGGTATGTGGTGCCCGCGTGCGCCGGAGGGATTGATTGCCTGAAGTTCCAGACCCAGAAGAGATAAATAGCGATGCCAATCGAGAGGGAGCAGAGCACGATCCCAAGATAAAAGATACAGCGAAGGGGGGTTCCGCTGAACGACGTAATTGCATTTAGAGCGAGGGCAATAGATTTTCTAAGCGGATACTTTGTTACTCCGGCATGTCGTGCATCCCGTTCGTATTCAATAGACGTCTGACGGAATCCGATCCAGGAAGCAAGGCCGCGCATATAGCGATGCTGTTCCGGCATGCTTTTTAACGCGTTTATAGCTTTGCGGTCCAATAAGCGGAAATCGCCGGCATCAACCGTCATTTCAACTTCAGTAATGCTTGTCATGACGCGGTAGAAAACATGAGCCAGCATCTTTTTTAATTGGCCTTCGCCTTTACGCTTAGAGCGTACGGCATGAACCACCTCATATCCTTCCTTCCATGAGGAAACGAGATTGGCAATTACCTCCGGTGGATCCTGCAGGTCTGCATCAATAATGACGGCTGCGTCGCCTGAGCAATGGTGCATGCCCGCGGTAATCGCCCGTTGGTGCCCGAAGTTGCGAGAGAGTTGGATGTATTTCACGGCCGGATCTTTTTCTGCCAGTTCTTTGACTATATCCAGACTTCGGTCGGTGCTGCCGTCATCGATGAATATAAGCTCCAACTTTTCCGGCAGGGATTGAAAAACCTCCACGCAGCGTTGGTACAACAGGGGTATATTTTCCTCCTCATTAAGAAAAGGAACGATGACAGAAACGGTTTGCTCGGTATTCATAGCTAATTATTTTTTTAAAATCAGGGTTGTCGCGCTGTGTAGTGCAGCAAAGATTATAATAAGGTTGCGGGTAAGAATCAGGCTTATACTTTTGACAGTAAAGATCAGGCTTCCATGTCGATACATGGCCGCCAGCAAACCGGTGTTCAATATAACTATTGATGCCGTTAAGAGGAGTGTGACCCAGAGCTGGAGGCAGAGTAGTGTCGCCATCGCCAAGCCGGTAAGCGCAATTTCCAGATAGAATGATCTGGGATGATGTGTTTTTCCTTTAACCAGTCCTTTGTTGCTTAGAACCATAGGGACCGCATCCCGAGCAAAGCGGGCTTGCTGTCGCAGATATGTTTTTGGGGTCGGGGCAAAGTTGTGATACACGCCGTTAGTTTTGTCCCACCAGAGTTTGTGTTGTCGAGAGACCTTCCAGGAAAATTCCATATCTTCGCTGCTCGCGGCACAATAGTCTTCGGGAAAGCCGCCAATGGCGTTGAATAACCGGCGTTCGCAAAACAAATTATTAGAAACCAGGGTTTCCACTTCCCCGTGGAAATTGCGTCGCCGCCATGCCAGCTCTTCAAATGCGAACCATTGAATAAATGTGTCTTCCACCGGCCCGGCATATCCGCCGCCGCCGCATTTTACGTTTTTTTTCTGAATGGTTTTGACGGTCTTTTCAATCCAATCCGGCGGGGCTTCCACATCACAATCAGTAAAAAGAAGGTAATCACCCTTGGCTGATTTGGCCCCAAGGTTACGTGCTGCTCCGGCGCCGGTTCGGCCGCGAGTGTAAATGAGCTGTGCCGGCGACGTTACCAATTCGGGAGACCCGTCAGTGGAGCCGTCATCAACAATGATGATTTCAAAGTTTGAATAGGTTTGAGTTTTAAGTGACTCGAGGCAGGCGCTAAGAAAGCGCTTGCCGTTATAGACCGGTACGATAACTGATATGAGCGGGATATTTTCCATATAAGTATTGTAGAACTTAGTTAAATCAGAATTTCATGTCATGTTTAATATACGTTTGTTTCAAGAGAGGTGCGGGCGATTTGGCGGATCGCGGGGTCGATGTTGAGGTGGTGGGCCATGAAATGGCCGAGCAGGTGGCTGAGTTGGTTGAGCTGGCGCTCGGTTAGTTTGTGGGTGCTGCGCGGGGTTTTGGCCTGTTGGAGCATGCGAATAATGGATAGCACGTCCTTGTCGAGAGGCAGGGCCGGGATTTCGCGGAACTGGGCGCAACTGGCCTCGACGAGTCCGCCTTGGGCGGATGAAAACCGCAGGCGATCGGTCAGTTTGTTGAAGGGTTTGCCGCAGACGCCGCAGTGGTTGAGCTGCGGGGTGTGGCCCTGATATTCGAGCATCTGCAGTTCAAACCAGAAGATGAAGGTCTCGGCGTCGCCGTATTCCTGCGCCAAATTGAGCATCTCCTCGTAGAAATCGAACACTTCGGAGGCATCCAGGAAGTCGGGCATGACGCTGCGGATTACGCGGGTGATGTACGAGGCGGCGAGGCCGTGTCGCCATGAGTTGTGGAATTCGGCACGGTGGATGAGTCGATAGCACTCTTTGGTGGTCATGATCCCTTCTTTATTCCGTGCATAAAACAGCAGTTCGGTCGTGTCGAAGAAGTCGTATTGCCCGATGAATCCGCTTTTGGGGCGCTGGGCTCCTTTGATGATGGTGTTTACTCGCCCATATTCACGCGTCAGCCAGTGCACAATATGTGAGGTGTTTCCAAAGGGGGTGATCCCAAGCGGAATAGCTGTCGCTTTGACGATCATCAGGCGAAGAGGCCGAGCATCAGGAGAGTTACCCCGTAGTAGATGAGCAGGGCCAGAATGTCGTTTGATGCGCTGACGAACGGGCCCGAGGCCACGGCCGGGTCAACTTCCATACGGTCGAGCAGGGTCGGAACCAACGCCCCGAATACGGCGGCAAAGGTCATGGCGCTGAAGAGGGCCAGGCCGACCGTTGTCGCAAGGTACGTTGCGGAAACGGGTGTCGGCTGAACGCCGGAAATCACAAAGCGGGACCAAAGGCCGATGACCGAGCCGCAGATAATGCCCATGGTGGCTCCGGCGATGATTTCGTGCGTGAGGAGTTTTATGATGTTTTTGTTGCTGTGTCCCTCAACCGCAATGCGTCGGATGATGAGGGTGGATGACTGAATTCCGGTGTTACCGCCCATTGCCATAATGATCGGAACGAAAATGTTGAGTACCAGGATTTCACTGATCCCGAGGTGGTGGTTGAAGTTTTTCAGAATCAGGCTGCTCAGGAAGCCGGTTGCCAGGGTGATCAGTAGCCAGGGCAGGCGTACTTTGCAGGCCTGGAAGGGGGAGGTGTACTCCAGCTCTTCGTCGGACGAACCCGCAAATTTGAAGATGTCTTCCGATGCCTCTTCTTCAATTACGTCGATGATGTCATCGACGGTTACGCGCCCAACCAGATGGTCGCGGGCATTAAGTACGGGCAGTGAGCTGAGGTCGTATTTAGCTGCAAACCGCGCGACTTCTTCCTGGTCCGTGCCTGTGTAAACGGAAATCGGGTGCTCTTCGCGCAGTTCTGCAATCAGCTTTTCGCGGTTGGCCGGCTTGAGCAGTTCCCAGAGCTGAACCCAGCCAGTTAGCTCGCCGTCGCGATCTACCACATATGCGTAGTAAAAAGGCTCTTCCATCTCGAGTGAGACGATGTGATCGATGGCCTCGCCAGCCGTCATGCTGCACCGGACGGCAACATAGTCTGTGGTCATCAGACCGCCGGCGGTATCATCAGCGTATTGCATCAGACCGCGGACTTCATCGGACTCCTCTTCCTCCATGAGGTCGAGAATTTCCTCACTGCGCTCTACTACTTCGTGGAGCAGGTCGGCGGCATCATCGGGCGCCATTTCTTCGGCGAGGTCGGCCACTTCTTCGGAGCTCAGGTTTTCAAGGACGTTGTCTTCGGCAAAGCCTTCGAGTTCAGCCAGTACATCCGGCTTGTCTTCCTCGCTGAGCAGAGAAAAGAGCCGGTTCTGGTTATCCGGAGAGGCTGCCGTAATGATTTCTGCGAGGTCGGCCGGGCGAAGCTCTTCAAGGTACTGCGGGATTTGTTCCCACAGTTCCCTCTCGATACAGAGGAATATTTGCTCTTTGATTCTGTTTGGTTTCGGCATGGTTTCTCTCGCAAAGTTTCAAAATAGTAAACGCTCGGCGACTATATCCAAGAGCTGGATTCCATAAAGAAAAAAGCGGGCGTAAAGCGGGTCAGGAATCCGATCCTTTTTTCAGCTCCAGACGTATGCTTTTGATTTGACGCTGGTTAGCCGCGAGAACGCTCAGGTGAACCTCTTGCGTGTCGATACTCTCTTTGGGAGCGGGAATGTGGCCGAGGGTCATCAGTACATAACCGCCGAGCGAGTCATATTCATCGCTTTCCGGAAGGTGCAGACCCAGCTCTTCGTTCAGGTCCGCAACCGGCATGCGGGCATCGATCAGATAACTGCCGTCGGGGCGCTGTTGGAATTCGGTGTCGGCGAGGTCGTATTCATCCTCAATTTCGCCAACCAGCTCTTCGATGATATCCTCCATGCAGACAATGCCGGCGGTGCCGCCGTATTCATCCACAACCAGCACCATCTGCGCACGCTTGCGCTGCATCTGTTTGAGCAGATCACTGATCGGCATTGTTTCGGGAACGAAATCGATTTTTTTCAGCAACGGGAGAATGGGTTGGTTGCCCTTGTTTTCAGCAATACAGCGCAGCAGGTCTTTTACGTGAATAATGCCGCGGATGTCATCCAGTTTTTCGTGATAGACCGGGAACCGTGTATGACGCGATTCGCGAATAACCGTCAGGCAGTCCTGCACCGTCAGGTTGTCTTTCAGGCCCTCAACGTCAACGCGCGGAGTCATGATTTCGCGGGCAACGGTCTCGCCCAATTCGAAGACAGAGCGGATCATCTCTCGCTCTTCTTCTCTTAAATCTTCGAGCCCGGCCTGTTCCATTACACTTAAAATTTCATCTTCGGCTGTCGGGTGATCATCTTCATCCGAAGTGGAAAGCGCGCGAACCAGCAACTTGCTCTCAATGCGGTCAATCGGCCAGATGAAGGCATAGAGAAGGGCGGCGATCGTTGTGGCGAGGGGCAGGAAGTTGATTGAGATCCGGTCGGCGTAGCTTTCAGAGAGCACGAAGGGGATCATGCGGATAAAAATCATGTAGAGTAAGGTGGCGGCGCTCATCAGCCCCAGCAACCCGAAGGAGGACATGCTTTGCGATGCCTGGACGGCGCAATAAATTGCGGCTATTTCGCTAAGGGCAAGGCAGGCGCGAATGGACAGTAGCAGAATGTTCCAGCGGTTCTTCCATTTTTCCAGTAATCGTTCGGATCCGGGGTTTTTATCAATCAGGCGCGGTACGCCGGCGTCACCCGTAGAGCGGAAGGAGCAGGAGAGAATTGAGAAGAAGCTAGCCAGTAAAAGGGCTAGAATTCCGAAGTGAAGATAATCCCATTCAAACATTACTTACACTCAATCAGTTGGTTCAGCAGGTCGAGTTTGTTGGCTTCAGAGAGCCAGGCCAGCTCGGTTTTGCGCATAGCGGCGCGTTTCTCGTCGGTATAGTCCTCTGCACCGGAGAGGTGATCGAATCCGTGCGCAATATAAAGGCCCAACTCATGCTGGATACCGTCATGTTCCGGTCCGACCTGAATCGCGCGTTCGCAGTTTACCAGTACATCCCCGTCGTATCCCTCTTCGCCGGGGATCGGGTCGTAGCGGAAGGTGATCACATCCGTCGGGCGGTCTTTTTGGAAATACTGCCGGTTCGTTTCAGTGATGAGCTCATCGTCGAGCAGTAAGATCGAAATCTCCTGCCACGGCAAAGAGGGTTCAAGCTCCTGCAGGCGGGAGCCGAGAAAGTCGGCGAGCAGCTGCAGGTTGTCGGCCTGCACCGGGTATTTAGTCTGACGGTTTTGAATGCTTATCTTCATCTTTAGGGTAAGCCACACGGCCGTGCAGCATATTGGTTAGGGTGAATACGAAAGAATTTTTAATTTCAGTGAGCTGAGCCAGAGTGAGTTCGCTGTTTGCCAGCTGCCGGTCTCTGACTTTTTTGTCGACGATTTCATCGACGAGCGAGGCGATCCGGTTGGGAGTCGCTTTTTCCAGCGAGCGTGATGCGGCTTCCACTGAATCGGCCAAGGCCAGGATGGCCATTTCTTTAGTTACCGGTCGTGGGCCGGCATAGCGGTAATCCGTCTCTTGCACAACGGTGTCTGAATCTTCGCTTTGTGTTTTTGCCCGGTGATAGAAGTAGCTGACCAGGCTGGTGCCGTGATGTTCCCGGATACCTTCAATTATCTGCTCGGGTAAGCGATAGCGACGAGCGAGTTCTTCACCTTCTTTGACATGCGACATGATTACGAGCGTACTCATACTCGGGGACAGGTCGTCGTGCGGATTTTCCCGGTACTGAATGTTTTCAGTGAAAAACTCCGGTTTCACCATTTTTCCGATGTCATGGAAATAGGCGGCCACGCGCGTAAGCAGGGCGTTGGCGCCAATGTGCTCCGCTGCCTGGGATGCCAGATTGGCCACCATCAGGGAGTGGTGATAAGTTCCCGGTGCTTCTATTGCCAGCCTCTGCAGCAGCGGGTGACCCATGTCCGATAGTTCCAGCAGTTTGATGTCGGTTGTGATTTTGAACGCGAGCTCGAATAGTGGAATGGTCACGATGGCGAAAAAGGCGGAGAACAGCCCGCTGACTGCGGCGGAAGCAATCTGGCCGAAGATAACATGAGCGGCCGCGCGGTTCAGTACGGCGAGCACCAATACAAACACGATCTTGGTCAGTATAATCCAGATGGCCGCGCGGAAAAGGCTGGCGCGGTTTTTGACTTCGCGGCCCAGGTGCGTGGACACGATGGTCACAAGGAACCCGAGCATGAAAATGCCGAAATTCTGGTCAAAAAGAATGGCGGCTGCCAGGCTGGTCCACAGGCCGGAGATCACGCCGCAGACCGGGCCGAGCAGTACGGTTACGAGCAGCGGGGTCAGCGCGTGTGGCAACATGAAGTTTACATAGGACGGATCAATTAACTGCGTGCGGCTGGCACCGAATAGCAGAAGCTTGTCGAAACTCAGGGTAATCAGGCAGAGCAACACCAATAAGAGCAACTCGCGGCTTTTTTTTGTCCAGCGACCTGAAACAATGCTGAAGATTCCGGTTGTGCCCAGCAGGGCCGCCAGCAGCAGCGTGCTGCCCCCGAGAATGCGCATAACTTTTTGGTACGTGGATTCCGTTTCACTCAGGCAGTTCATGAAGATCGCGTCCGGCTTGGCATTACTCATCAGCTCGGCATTAACCTGATACGGCATGAAGAACTTCACGCGCGCCTCTTCCTGATCTTTCGGAATGTGGTAACTCATCCACGAATCGGTGTAGACCACGTCCGCATCCTTGATCGCCTCAACCGGATCGCTGGTTACCGTAACCGTCGAACCGTTTTCCGCCGCGATTTTTTCAGCCAACGCAGTGACCTCCGCATCCGGCGAGTATTCAGCGCCCGCCGGAGATCCCACCGAGATATCCATCCCGACTTTGGCACAGCCGAACATCAGGGAATGGGTCACGTTATTGAATCCGTCTCCGAGATAGGCCAGCTTCAAACCTTTCAGCGCACCCTTCTTTTCGCGGATCGTCTGCAGATCAGCCAGAATCTGACACGGGTGCGTGTAATCCGTCAGCGCATTGATGACCGGAACCGTCGCGTGTTGAGCCATCTCTTCGGCGTCCGAGTGCTTGAACAGGCGCGCCATGATAATATCCACAAAGCGGGACGCGGTCTGAATGGAGTCGGA
>JBHORO010000018.1:0-30934 GCA_042566005.1 Verrucomicrobiota bacterium | reverse complement strand
GCCCCGACGCACGCTCCATCGACAAAGTCGTGATTGCCGGCGGTGCCGGCACCGGCATGAAACTGGCGGCCCAACTTGAATCTGAAATGGATGTTTTCCTGATCGAGCCGGACCTTGACCGGGCTCGCGAATGCTCCGAGGCACTGAATAAGACCGTCGTAATGAACGGCGACATGCTCTCTCAGGAGATCTATCAGGAAATCCGCTTCAGCGACCGCACCGCGTTTGTTGCGGCCGGTCCCAACGACGAAGACAACATCATCGCCAGCCTGCTCGCACAGAAACGCTACGCGGCCTCCTTTACCGTCGCACAGTTAAAAGACCTGGAATACCTGCCAGTGGTCGACGGACTGGATGTGGTCGACCGCACGGTGAGCATTCACCTCTCGCTGGTTAACTCCGTCCTGCAGTTCATCCGCGGCGAACACGTCATGGCCGCCACCGAACTACATGCCACCTCCGGCGAACTGCTGGAAATTGTGGTCGAAGAGAGCGGACGCTGGAACGGCCAAAGCATTGCCGAAATCAAAATGCCAAAAGAGTCCATCATCGCGACCGTTCTGCGCGGCGGCGAAGTCAGGCCGGCAACGGGTTCTCTCACCCTGCAGGCCGGCGACCGTCTGGTTGTATTCGCCAGCCCGAAAGCGGCCACGAAACTGCGCTCGCTCTGCGGCAAATAAGGTTTTCTTATGAGTATCCGAATCGTCTCCCACCTGATTGCGTTCATGTTAATGGTACTCGGCGCGGCTGCCGCCGCCTGCTGGGGAATCTCGATCCACTTCGGCGATCCGCTCACCGCACAACAGGGCCTGCTCTACTCCAGCGGCATCATGTTCGGATTCGGCGCCCTGTTAGCACTGTTCACCCGCGGGAGCAACGACCTTTCCCGGCGCGACGGATTCGGCATCGTAACCTTCGGGTGGTTGGCCGCCTCCATCTTCGGCGCCCTGCCCTACATTCTCTCGGGCGTAATCCCGAGCCCGGCCGCCGCCGTATTTGAAACCATGTCCGGATTCACTACGACAGGAGCCTCCGTCCTCTCCAATCTGGAAGAGGTTCCGCGCGGAGTCATGTTCTGGCGCGCACTGACGCACCTCTTCGGCGGCATGGGGGTACTGATCCTGTGTGTGGCCATTCTGCCGTTTCTCGGCGTCGGCGGCATGCAGATCTACCGCGCCGAAGTACCCGGCCCGTCCAAAGACCGGCTCACCCCGCGCATCGCCACAACAGCCAAACTGCTGTGGGGCGTCTACATTCTGATGTGTGCTGTCGAGGCCGTCCTGCTCTGCATGGGCGGCATGGACTGGTTCGACTCGCTCTGCCACACCTTTGCCACCTTGGCGACCGGCGGATTCTCCACCCGTTCCGCCAGCGTCGCAGCCTATGACAGCGTCTATATCGAGACCATCATCACCTTCTTCATGTTCCTGGCGGGCGCCAACTTCGCCCTTCACTACCGCGCCCTGACCGGCAAAGTAAACGCCTACTTCAAGGACCCTGAATTCCTGTGCTACCTGTTCATCTGGCTCGGCGCGAGCCTGCTGCTGACCCTCAACGTCTGGGGCACGACCTACGCATCCGTCTGGGATGCCCTGCGGAACTCATTCTTCACATCCACCTCGATCATGACCACGACCGGGTTCTGTACAGCGGACTTCGACCTCTGGCCTGACGCCTCCCGCCTGTTGCTGATCCTGCTGATGTTTATCGGCGGTTGCGCCGGCTCCACCGGCGGAGGCATGAAAGTCGTCCGAATCATGATCGGCATCAAAAAGGTGTTCCGCGAACTGACCCTGTTCATGCGCCCAAAATCCGTACTCTCCGTCAAATTGGGCGGCAAACCGGTCGAACAGAGCGCGGTCTCGCACATGGCAGCCTTTCTCCTGATGTTCATGCTGCTCTTCGGCGCTTTTTCGGTCGTGATGACCTTCTACACACCGGATCTTGAAACCGCGTTTTCATCGGTCATTGCAACCATGGGAAATATCGGACCGGGTCTGGCCGCCGTGGGCGCCACGCAGAACTATGCCGAGATCGCACCGAGCGGACAGGTGATCCTCACCATCTGCATGCTGCTCGGCCGACTCGAGCTCTACACGGTCCTGATCGTGCTGCTGCCCGGCTTCTGGAAAAAGTAAGATGGCAGTCCCCAATCGGCGGGGTTAACCATAGATCGGGCAGTTATACTGCCCTCGAATTAAGCCTCAACGGATTGCGTCAGCTTTTCAATTTCATCATCGAGATTACTCAAGAGCCTCTCAATCAATTCCGGCGTAAGCTGCAGGCGCTCTTCCGTCTCTTTACAAAGCGCGTAACTGTACCCGTCAATGCCCAGGCCGATTCCTCGCAACATGGTAATGGCATTCGAGGCATGCAACAAATCAACCGAAAGTTTGTCTTCCCCCGGGAATCCGTTCGGGTCTAAATGCCAGCGGATCGTTTCCGACAACGATTCCGGCAACTTCCAATTGTTCAACAATTCAGCAGCGACCTCCGCATGGTTAACACCCAAGAGACGTGTTTCGGCCTCCTGAAAAGGAATATCCTCCTCTTCAGCCAATTCCAGAATCGGATCAACATCCACTTCCAGATTGGTGCCCAAAACAAGCCTGCCGATATCATGCAACAAAGCCGCAGTAAACGCCTGAGGCGGTGCCTTGATTCCCAGCTCGCGCGCCAAAAGTTCCGATGCCACTGCCGTTGCAAGCATATGATCCCACAGCGCCCCGGGCTCCATGTCATAGCCCTTAACCTCGTGCGGGGCTATGTGACCCGGCAGACATATAGATCATGCGGGAAATCGTTTTCATGCCCAGGCGAACCAGAGCCTGTTTGACTGAATCCACGGCACGACGACCGCCGAAATACGCTTAATTGGCAAACCTCAAGACATTGGCAGTCAATGCCGGATCCAATTCTATCGACTGGCCCACTTGATCCATGTCGACATCAGGGTCATTAAGAACCTGCAAAGCGCCTATCGCCGGACTGGATAATAACTCGACACTTTTCAATGCCTCTAGGATCTCTTCACGCCTTCCCATGATTAATGCGCCTTTTTGCAAAAGCCAACCCGATCAGAACAAATGAACATGCTCTTCAGTAGAGTATAAACAACACAATCCGACGCCACTCACCAAGCCAGAACCGCAGGTATCAGCGATTTAATTCTGAAATAAGGCCCAAGCCGAGTAACGTCAGGTTTTTATTCACCGGAACCTGCAGGTCCCAATCCTTGAACACCCAGTCCGCAAAGCCGCCCGTGGCGACAACGTGCATCTCGGAAACACCCAGATCACGCTGAATAGCCGTCAGCGTTTCACGGACCATGCCGCGATAACCGAGCCGTGCACCGATACGCATCGCCTGCTTGGTGTTTTTCCCGACCACAGCCGTCGTTTTAGAAGGTTTAATGTGGGGAAGCAATTCGGTCTTCTCAGCCAGATAATCAAACATCAGCGGCAAGCCGGGGCAGATGATGCCGCCGACATACCCCGCTTCCGGAGCGACGATATCAAACGTCAGCGCCGTGCCGAAATCGCAGACCACCGCAGGGGTGCCGTAAAGCCGGGCGGCCGCACAGGCGTTAACCAGACGGTCGGCCCCGATCGTTTTCGGGTTCGGATAAGTTACCGGAATCCCGAGGTTGATTTTGTGGTCAACCCAGATGATCTCCTCGACACCGGTTTTAAAAAGCAACTGCTCCCAGGCATCGTTCACCGGCGGTTTAACCGAAGCGATAACCGCGCGCGCGGGTAGCGTTTCCAAATCGACAGCGGGTTCAGCAGAAGGTGCGCGATGCACCTTCGAAACACGCCCGCTGCGATAAACCCCGATCGTGGCGCTGGTATTGCCGATATCGATACAGAGGGTCGGTTTCATATTACACAAAATCCAGAGCCAGATCAGCAGCCACAGCAGAGTGCGTCAGCGCGCCGACCGAAATGGCATCAACGCCCGTCTGCGCAATGCCGGCGATGGTTTCAAGGTTTACGCCGCCGGATGCTTCGGTCTTACAGACCCCGTCGCAAAGCGCTACGCATTCGCGCAGTTCATCAAGCGTCATGTTATCAAGCAAAACCCAGTCCGGCTTAGCGGGCAGTCCCTCTTTAAGCTGATCGATCGTATCCACTTCCAGCTCTACCTGACGATCCGGAAAACGCGCGCGTACCGCGTCAACCGCGCCGCAAATACCAGAATCGTGGTTTTCAGCCCAGTAAGCGAGATGGTTGTCTTTAATCATGGCCATATCATACAGCCCCATGCGGTGATTCGTTCCACCGCCACAGCGCACAGAATATTTATCGAGCCTGCGATAAGCCGGAAGCGTTTTGCGCGTGTCCAAAATCATCACATCAGGATTGGCCGCCGTTTTAACAAACTCGGCCGTCAGCGTGGCCACACCGGTCATGCGCTGCATAAAGTTCAGGGCGGTACGTTCAGCCGTCAGAATGCTGCCCGCGTGGCCGCGGATGACCAGTGCGACATCACCGGTTCTGACCCAAGTACCGTCTTCAATCATCACTTCCACTTCCAGATCGGGGTCAACCTGCAGAAAAACCTGCTTGGCCAGCATGGTTCCTGCGAGCATGCCGTTCTGGCGAACCACGAGGTGCGCTCGTGCCGAACGGTTTTCCGGGACAATAGCAGCGGAAGTTACATCAATAAAATCAGGACCGAGATCTTCGCGCAAAGCGACATCGATCATCTCTTTTACATCGGAATACGTCGTAATATCAGGAAGGTTCATTATTCACCTTTAACAGTTAAATTCTGCAACTGGGCCTAGGAATCTTTGATACAGGCTTTGCCGGAACCCATCATGATGCTGATCGGTTGCAGCGCGTCTATATTCTCACAGACAATCTTGAGCGCCACCGCCAGCGGCACGGACAGCAACGCGCCGACCGCGCCCCACAACCAGCCCATGAATACCAACGCCATCAGAATCACCAGCGGGCTGAGGTTCAGATTGTCGCCCTGCACTTTCGGCTCAATGAAAGATCCCATCACCTGCTGAATGCTGAGCATACAAACCGCAGCCACGCCCGCCTGCCAGTAAGATGGATAAAACTGAACCAGCGCCAGAATCACCGGCGGAATGGACGCGATGACCGAACCGACCGTCGGAATGAAATTCAGAAAGAAGGCGAGCGTACCCCAGGTAACCGGAAAATCGATGCCGATCAAAATGCAGGAGAGCCACACCAGAAAACCAGTCACGAGACTGACGCACAGTTTAATCGTCAGGTAACGACCGATCTGACGCGCAATCGAGCTAATTACACTCGTTATTTTACGGGACCGACCAACCGGGAAAGCCGCCTGCACCTTGCACCCGAAGTAAGGTTTACCCAGCAGCATAAAAATCAGGAAGATCAGCACAAGCCCCAGATTACCCAGGAATCGCGCGAATGAACCCGAAATCGTAACCAAGCGCGCATAAACCCACTTGGTCCAGTTGACGTCGAACTGGGCCTCTTCCGGCAGGTTAAAGCGCTGATTCACTTTCAGGTAGATATCATTCGACATCGTCTGCAGCTGGCCCTGATATTTCGGAAACTCTTCGGCAAAGCCGGTGATCCGCTCATGAATAAACAGGCCGCTTAAATAACAAATGCCCAGCAGGAGCAGCAACACTACCAGCGTTGCCGGCCCCACGGGCACTTTGTGATCCACCAGAAAATTAACAACGGGTGCGAGAATGTAAGAAAGAAGCCAGGCAATAATCAATGGAACCAATACCGCTTGCGCCGCATCACAAATCACTCCAACCGCAATAACGCAGAGGATCGTCAGTAACCCGACAACAACCCGGTTTGATTCCATGAGAATTAATCCTTTTTCAGGCGCACATCGTGCTCAGATTCGAAGCTGTCAATATCGGCTTCGTACTGCAGCGTCAATGCGATTTCGTCCAGACCTTTGATCAGACGCTCTTTCAGGTTGGCGTCGTAGTCAAACGAGTAGACTTTTTCGCCAGCCGCGGTGTGACAAGTCACCGTCTGCTCTTCCAGGCTGACAATCGCTTTCATCGGCGCTTCCGCATCTGCCGCTGCCATGATCTCTTTCACCTGTTCCGGTGCGAGTTCGATTGTCAGCAGGCCGTTCTTGCCGCAGTTGTTGCGGAAGATGTCTGCAAATGCCGGGATGATTTCGCCTTCGGATTCCTGAGAAGCCGCGATCACGACTTTGAAACCCTGCTGCTGAATCGCCCATACGGCGTGCTCACGGCTGGAACCGCAACCGAAGTTGTTGCCTGCCACCAGGATTTCCGCGTCGCGGAAAGCGTCCTGGTTCAGTTTGAACTCCGGTTTAACCGGTGTGCCTTCGCCGTTTTCGTAGCGCCAGTCAGAGAACAGCGCCGGACCGAAGCCCGTGCGTTTGACTGATTTCAAATATTCTTTCGGAATGATCGCGTCCGTGTCGATGTTCGCACGATCCAGCGCCATTACCGTTCCGGTAAATGTTTCAAATGCTTTCATAGTAATAAATCTCCTTAGACCAGTTCGCGGACATCAACGAAGTGACCATTAATCGCCGCCGCGGCAGCCATTTCCGGGCTTACCAGGTGCGTGCGACCACCAAGACCCTGACGGCCTTCAAAGTTGCGGTTGGACGTGGAAGCGCAGCGTTCGCCCGCTTTCAGTTTGTCCGGGTTCATTGCCAGGCACATGGAGCAGCCGGCATAACGCCATTCTGCACCCGCTTCGTGGAAGACGCGGTCCAGACGCTCTTTTTCCGCCTGAGCACGCACGGTTTCAGAGCCCGGTACCACCAGTACGCGAACACCGTCAGCCACTTTTTTGCCCTTCATGATAGCCGCTGCTGCGCGCAGGTCTTCGATACGACCGTTTGTGCAGCTGCCGATAAATACTGTTTCGATCGCGATGTCCGTCATCTTAGTGCCGGATTCGAGGCCCATGTATTTCAAAGCCTTCTCAACGTCCGCCGGACCATATTCCGGAACCGCGTCCAGTTCCGGAACCGCGCCCAGAACGTCAGTAACCATACCCGGGCTGGTACCCCAGGTTACCTGCGGAGCGAGGTCCGTCACGTCGATCACGAGTTCGTGGTCAAATTCCGCGCCTTCATCCGTTTTCAGCGTTTTCCAGTACTCAATCGCTTTTTTGAGGTCTTCGCCTTTCGGTGCGAATTCGCCCGCGTTGCGGATGTACTCGAACGTAGTCTCGTCCGGAGCAACCATACCAGTACGCGCGCCACCTTCGATCGCCATGTTACAAACCGTCAGACGGCCTTCCATGGACAGCGCTTCGATCGCTTCGCCACAGAACTCCATTGCGTAGCCTGTGCCGCCGGCTGTACCGATCTTACCGATCAGCGCCAGAACCATGTCTTTAGCGGTTACGCCCTTCTGCAGCTGGCCTTTAAATTCAACGCGCATCGTTTTCGGTTTTTTCTGACGGATCGTCTGCGTCGCGAGCACGTGCTCCACTTCTGAAGTACCGATACCGAAGGCAATAGAACCGAATGCGCCGTGTGTCGCTGTGTGCGAGTCACCGCAAACGATGGTCTGACCCGGCAGTGTAATACCCAGCTCCGGACCGATGATGTGGATCACGCCCTGCTTTTCGCTGCCCAGACCGAACAGGTTAACGCCCGTCTGATCCGCGTTGCTGAACAGTTCGTCCACCTGCGCCTTGGAAATCGGATCCGTAATGTTCATACGGTTTTCGTCGGTCGGCACGTTGTGGTCCATCGTCGCGAACGTCAGTTCCGGATGGCGCACTTTGCGCTCCTGCAGACGCAGACCTTCGAATGCCTGCGGGCTGGTCACTTCGTGTACGAGGTGACGGTCAATGTACATCAATACTTCGCCTGCGCCCAAATCTTTGACGACATGCGAATCCCAAACTCTCTCAAATAATGTTTTCTTTTTCATAAGCGGTCGATGATAGGGAGCCCCTATTTTTCGTTCAAGCAAAACGGCACATAAAAAAGCTCCCGTAAGGCGCCGTTTCGCAAATATTTCGGTTATCAGTTAACTGTTATTCGTTATCAAGAACAATAACCGGCAACTGCAACCTGATAACTGCTGCACAAGCAGCCTATCCATTCAAATTGATGCGGTAATCCTGTCCGCCGCCGAACTCCAGAATGCGCTGCACGTGCTTACCCAGAATATCCGCCTCCAGGTTCACCTTTGTGCCCACCTCAAACTCGGACATATCCGTCTCCTGAATCGTGTGCGGAATGATGTGCACGCAGAAGCCGTCATCCAGCAGTTCCGCCACGGTCAGCGAGATACCGTCGATCGAGATCGAACCCTTGTAAACCATCAGCATCAGCATATCGCGCGAACAGCTGATCGTGAATTTCCAGTCGCGGCCGACCTGCTCGATTTTAGTAACCGTGCCGGTGTTATCAACATGACCGGAAACGATGTGACCGCCCAGCGTGTCACCCAGCGCCAGCGCCAGTTCCAGATTCACAATGTCGCCCGGCTTCTTGTCGCCCAGGTTGGTCTTATCAAACGTCTCGCCGAGTACATCAAACATGAAACAGCCGTCAGCCATATCCGCCACGGTCAGGCAGGTTCCGTTAACCGCGATGCTGTCACCGAGGTTCACCGGCTTATCAAACGGGCGGTTCGGCTGCATCGTGATACGACCCGCCGTGCCCTGCATTTCAATGTTCTTAATTTCACCCAGTCGCTGAACAATTCCTGTAAACATAACTATTCTCCCTTCTCTAAATTAATGGCCCGCATCAACACGTCGTTGCCGAGCTGCTCGACTGACGTGAACCGCAGGTCTTTCAGGTCCGCCATCAGGCGCCCTTCGCCGCCAACATTCGGACGGCCGTCCGGCCCTATAATTTTCGGGGCCACAAAAAAGGCGTACTCATCCACCAGATCCTGATCAATAAGCGCCGCCGCCAGCTGCCCGCCGCCTTCACACAAAACGTGCATCACATTGCGCGCGGCCAGCTCCTTCAAAATTTCTTCAAGCGGTCCGTCGCAGACCAGCGTCCGCTCCGCCGCTTCATCCGTCAGCACCTTCGCATCGGCCGGAATGTTTTTCCCGACCACCACCCGCCACGGCTCGCGTCCTTCTGCCGGACGCGGCAACAGCGACGGATCATCCGCGCGGACCGTACCAGCACCGACCACCACGGCATCCGCGGCGCGGCGCATCTGCTGCACCACTTCGCGCGCTTCCGGACCCGTGATCCATTTGGAATCGCCATTGCGATCCGCGATTTTTCCGTCGAGCGTGGACGCCAGTTTCAGCGTCACATACGGCATACCGGTCGTAATAAATTTTTCAAACGGGGCAATCAGCCGACGCCCTTCGGCTTCACAGACGCCGGTGACAACCTCAACGCCCGCATCTTCCAGAATTTTCAGCCCGCGTCCCGCGTGATCCGGATTCAAATCCACGACAGAAATCACCACGCGGCCGACGCCCTTTTCACGAACGATATCCGTGCACGGCGGCGTGCGTCCGTGCGTGGAGCACGGCTCCAGCGTCACGTACAGCGTGGCATCCGACAGATCGATCCCGGCCGGCACCTTTTTCAGGCAGGCGCGTTCGGCGTGATCCTGCCCGGCGCGTTCATGATACGCCTCCGCGACGAGCTGTCCGTCTTTGACCAGCACAGCACCGACCGGCGGATTGGGGCGGGTCATCCCCTCCGCTTTCCGCGCCAGCTCCAGCGCGCGCTGCATAAATTGTTCGTCCACTGATTTCACAAGTTACTCAGATTTAATTCCCAACAGGGCGTCCACGTACTCTTCTGCATCAAATGGGACCAAGTCCTCCTGCTGCTCGCCGAGTCCGGCAAACAGGATCGGCACGTTCAGCTCTTTCTTGACTGAAAAAAGGAATCCACCCTTCGACGAGCCGTCCAACTTGGAAATGATCACCCCGGTCAGCGGTGTGATGTCGTGAAAATATTTGGCCTGGATCACGGCGTTCTGGCCGAGCGTCGCATCGAGCACAATCCACGTTTCATGCGGCGCGCCCTCGCAGGCCTTGCCCATAGAACGACGGATCTTCGCCAGCTCCTGCATCAGCGGGCCTTTGGTGTGCATGCGTCCGGCGGTATCGACCAGCACCACATCTGAATGACGCGCCATCGCCGCGCTGACCGCGTCGAACGCGACCGACGCAGAATCGCCGCCGAGCTTTCCTCCGACCACGGCGCAGCCGACCTTTTCGGCCCACAGCTTCAGCTGTTCAGAACCCGCGGCACGAAACGTATCGCCCGCACCCAGCAACGGTTTCAACCCGGCCTCTTTGGCCAGGTGCCCGATTTTGGCGACTGTCGTAGTTTTACCAGAACCGTTGATGCCGACAATCAGCACGGCAAACAATTCATCCTGCTTCGGCCATTCGAACGACGGGTTGTCGCCCAACTCATCTAAAAGCAAGGATTTCAGGGTCTCGCGCAGGCCGGTTTTATTTTTACGCGCGCGCTTTTCGAGTCCGTCTACGAGTCCCATCACAATCGACGGAGCGAGGTCGGAAGCCATCAGAACTTCTTCCAGATCCTCGACGGTATCCTCGTCCACTTCGTTAGGGGCAGACGCGAAAAAGCCCGCAATTTTATCGCGGGTCTTTGACAGTGCGTTGAACCAGGAGGCCATTAGTCGCCCCGCTCCTTGATCCGCTCTTCAGCAGATTTATAGGTACTACGCGCGGGGCGGTCCAGCGTCTTGCGCAACTCGTCGAGCACGCCGTTCACGAACTTGCCGGACTCCATGCCGCTGTAATCCTTCGCATTCTGCACCGCTTCGTTAATCGAAACCACCGGCGGAATGTCGTCGCAGTAAATCATCTCGTATGCGGCGATACGCAACACGTTGCGGTCAACCCCGCCGAGACGGTCCATATCCCATTTCGGAGTGAACTCCTCGACCTTTTTGTCGATCGCCTCAACGTTCTTCAGTACGCCACGCACCGTTTTCTCCGCAAAAGCGCGGTCACGGTTGGCGTACTTTTTCTCCTCAAAAAAATCATCAAACAGTTCTGTCATCTCTGCCGGATTGATATCCAGCTGATACAGCATCTGCAATGCCCACTGACGAGCCTCTTTTCTTCCACCAGCCATAAAAACTCCGTTTTCAGTAATAACGTTGAAAGGGGAAAGTTGAAAGTACCTCGGCGATCAGCTTTGTGATTCCGCCTGCAGGTTCTTAATCAGGCCTCCGAGCATTTTCGAACACTCTTCCGCCATCCCGTACAACTCTTCAAATTTATCTTGTCCAATATATTCAAGCTCTACAGCCAATTGCAACATACTCCGCACCTCACCAGCCGAACCCTTCGCAATCAGCAGAAAGCGCGCAAAATCTTTTCGGCTGCCCCGCTAAAACCTTCGGCGATATTATTCATCACCGAAACAGCAGCCCGCTGGATCTGATCCCGAAAACCATAGTCTCGGCTCAGTGCATCGACGTGGCACTCACCGTAGACAGACAGCGACAACTTCTTCGCCTTCTGCCAGACCTTAAGCTCCTCAAACCGCCACGGGATCACTCCACTTTCTACTTTTAACTTTCGCCTTTAACTTGGCGCATCAGCGCCGCCGTTTCAATCGCCGCCTCTGCGGCGTACCATCCGCGCGTGCCTTCAACACCAGCACAGCGAGCAACGGCCTGCTCCCAGTTACGGGTGCCGACGATCTCGTTGATGACCGGCACTTCGTAGCGGGAAGCGATCTGCAAAATCTCAATTCCTGTAGAATCATTGATCATCTGGGCGTGCGGCGTTTCACCCTCAACCACCACACCCAGTGCGATCAGCGCATCAAAGCGCTTCTGAGAAGCCAACACGTTCAGCACAGACGGAATCTCATACGCACCCGGAACCCAGATAATTTCCACGTCCTCGAGTGCCGCACCGTTCTGCGTCAGGCAGGTTGCCGCGCTGTTCGCCAGCTGATGCGTCAGCTCGTCGTTAAAGCGGCTGACCACAATCGCAAACTTCATGCCGGAAGCGTCCATCGAGCCCAGCGTCTGCTTGCCCTTGAAGCTTTCCAAGCCTTTGATTTCAACAATTCCTTTTCCCATAACCAAAATCCTTAAATTAAAGCAGGTGGCGCATTTTCTCTTTTTTCGTGCTGAGATAGCGCACGTTATGCTCGCATGCGTCATGAATAATTTCGACGCGCTCGACCACCTCAATGCCGTACTTGTCCAGCCCCTCGATTTTTGCCGGGTTATTGGTCAGCAGGCGGATCTTATCCATACCGAGATCTTTCAGAATCTGAGCGCCGATACCGTAATCGCGCAGGTCTGCGTCAAACCCAAGGTGTTCGTTGGCTTCAACCGTGTCGAGCCCCTGATCCTGCAACTCATACGCGTGCAGTTTTTTCGCCAGCCCGATGCCTCGGCCTTCCTGGCGCATGTAAACCACCGCGCCGTAGCCGTAGTCTTGAACCATCTTCATCGCCGTTTTCATCTGCGGGCCGCAGTCGCAACGCAGGGAGCCGAACACATCGCCGGTCAGGCATTCGCTGTGCACGCGCACCAGCGGGTGCGGTTTATCTTCCGTCGGTTCGCCGCAAACCAGAGCGAGGTGCGGCTTGTCGTCGACAGATGAAGTGAAGAGGCTCAGACGGAATTCACCGCACTCGGTCGGCATCGGAACCGTACGTTCGCGCTCGACCAGCTTTTCGGAAAGGTAACGGTGACGGATAATCTCGGCGACCGAAGTCATTTTCAGGCCGTGTTCTTTGGCAAACTCGATCAGCTCCGGCATACGCGCCATGGAACCGTCCGGATTAGTGATTTCACAAATCACACCCGCCGGCTTCAAGCCAGCCATGCGGTTCAAATCAATAGTCGCCTCGGTGTGGCCCGGACGTTCCAGCACACCACCATCCATAGCGATCAGCGGGAAGATGTGACCCGGACAGAGCAGATCGTCAGGCTGAGCGTTGTCGTCAACCAAGACCTTGATAGTGTCGGCGCGCTCGGAAGCGCTGATACCTGTTGTGGAATTTGCCGCATCAACAGAAACCGTAAAGGCGGTCTGATATTTATCGCCTTCATGCGAGGCGTTCATACGGCGGAGGCCCAGCTGCTTTGCCCGATCCTGCGTAATTGGAACGCAAACAAGACCCTTCGCGTGAGTTATCATAAAATTGATAATCTCCGGGGTCACCTTTTCTGCGGAACAAATCAGGTCGCCTTCATTTTCGCGGCCTTCATCGTCCGACACCACTACCATTTCACCGGCGCGGAACGCTTCAATTACATCATCTATCGGGTCAAAGATCGAATTACTCATTTTACCACCTGGTTATGTCACAAAAAAAGTCCTGTACCTTCAGGACTGCAGCGGCAAACACAAATAGTTTATACGCTATCTTCTTTCATCCAGACTGTACTGTCGGTCGCAGAATCTCACTGCGTCATGTCCTCCACCGAGAACTCGCGGACTATCACCGCCGGTCGGGACTTTCACCCTGCCCTGAAGATAATTTGCGGCATGTATGCCAAAACCTGCCCCGTCAATCAACCGGAATCGGCAAAAAACACAAACAGCAACCATGAATCCGCATCAGCAACGGGCGGTGCCGTTTTTGTAAAACGGGAGAGTGACGCGCTTGGCGGAAAGTTTTTTACCGCGCACTTCGAGCTCGAAGTTTTCGTTGCCGGCCACATCCGCACGCACAAATGCAAGCGCAACGGCCACACCTAAACTCGGCGACACGGAACCGCTGCTGACTTCACCGACGAGTTCGCCGTCGCAATAAACCGCATCCTCTTCGCGGGCCGCACGTTTGGTTTCCAGCTGCAACGCCACCAGGCGGCGCGCCGGACCGTCAGCCAACTCGCGCTGTACGGTTTCGCAACCGATGAACGGAAGATCTTTTTTGATGAACATGCCCCCGCCGGTTGCAACCGGCGAGTGTTCGGCGGACAGCTCATGTCCGTAAAGCGAATAGCCCATTTCGAGGCGCAGCGTATCGCGCGCACCCAGCCCGCCCGGCTCAATGCCCGGGTTTTCGAGCAGTGCATTCCAGAAGCGCGCGGCTTCGGTTGCCGGGAAATAAATCTCATAGCCCAACTCGCCGGTGTAACCGGTACGGCTCAACAAACATTTAACGCCGAGCAGCTCCACCTCTTCAATGCGGAAGTATTTCAGTTCGGGCAACGGGCCGAATACTTCTTCCAACGCCTGACGCGCCCCCGGGCCCTGCACATCCAGCTTGGCGGTTTCCTCTGAAACATCCGCAAAATCGGTCGTTGCGGAAATGCGATCCCGAATCCAAGCGGCATCGTTTTCGGCGGTGGCCGCATTGACCACCAGATAAAAACGGTCTTCCGCGAGGCGGTAACAGGTCAAATCGTCGATGACGCCGCCCTCTTCGTTCAGCATAAAACCATAGCGGCACTGCCCGATAGCCAGCGAAGCTACCGACTGCGTGAGCAGCTTTTCCAGATCCGCTGCGGCCGTCGGGCCGGACAGTTCGAACTCGCCCATATGACAGATATCAAAAACAGACGCTTTCGTGCGGGTGTGCTCGTGCTCTTTAAGAATGCCGGCATACTGCACCGGCATATCCCAACCGCCAAACGGCACCATACGTGCGCCCAGTTTTACATGCTCGTCATAGAGGGGTGTTTTTTTCATATGTCCAACTGTTCCAAATAGGATTCGATTTGACGGATCTGGCTCATAGCAAGCATCGCCTCCGCCGCCTCTTCTGCCTGCTTAAGATCAATTTGCTCCAGGACCTTCTGAACCTTCGGAAGGGAATGTACGCTCAAGCTCAACTTGCGCAAGCCGCACCCCAACAGGAACGGAAGCATACGCGGCTTCATGGCCATATCTCCGCAAAGCGACACATCGCAGTCATATTCTTCACCGGCCCGCACCACACGATTGATCGCACGCAACACGGCGGGGTGATGCGAAATATAGTATTCGGCCACCTGCTCGTTGGTGCGGTCAACCCCGATAATGTACTGAATCAAATCATTGGTTCCGATCGACATGAAATCGGTCAGCTCAGCCAGCTCCTCACAAACCTCGACCGCAGACGGAAGCTCGATCATCACCCCGAGCTTTATGTTTTTGTCGTATTCGAAACCGTCTTCATCAAGTTCATGCATGCACTCTTCAACAAACTCCTTGGCATCAAGAAATTCGTCCACGGAAGCGATCATCGGGAACATGATCCGAACATTGCCCTCGGCCGACGCGCGCAGCATCGCACGGATCTGCTGGCCGAAAATATCGCGGTTGCGGAATGAAAAGCGGATGGCACGCAGGCCGAGGAACGGGTTGGCCTCGTCAACGTGCGAGTAGTACGACAGCATTTTATCGCCGCCGATATCCAGCGTACGGTAGGTGACTTCGCGCCCTTCCATCTCACGCGCCAGTTTGCGGTAGATCCGGAATTGCTCCTCTTCCATCGGGAAATCATCTCGAATCAGGAACGGAAACTCACTTCGATAGAGACCGATGCCTTCTGCCTTTAAAACGCGTGCGGTTTTAAGATCGCTGACCAGATTGACGTTCGCCAGCAACGTGACGCGCTCACCATCCGAAGTGTACGTCTCGGTCTTAACACCCTCGCCGGACTCCACCTTTTCACGGGCCTTGGCCAGCGCAGCATAACGGGACTGCACGCCCTCGTCCGGTTCGATGTAAAGAGTTGCCTGATCTGCATCCATCAGCAGATCCGTACCCTCGCCGATCTTCAACAGGCGCTGGTCATCAATCACAATCAGGGGCAGGTTAACTGAGCGCGCCAAAATGCTGATATGCGCACTCATACCGCCACTCAGCAGAATCAATCCCTCCGCGTGCTGGGCGGCCACGCGAATCACGTCGGACGGAAGAATTGCGTTGGCAATAATCACATGGTTATCGTAATCCGCCGCGCGATCCTCTTCCGGATCCAGCAGATTGTGCAGCAAGCGGTGACCCAAATCCTCAATATCGTGAATCTTTTCACGCATACGCGGGTTCGGACTCTTAGCGAACAGGTCAATGAACTGGTTGACCACCAGCAAGACCGCTTCACGCGGGGTGCAGCCTTTTTCAATATGACGCGCAATCGAGCCGGAAAACTCCTGGTCCTTCAAAATCAAAAGATGCGCACTGAAAATCAGGGCGGCCACATCACCCAGCTGCTCTTCCATTTCCGCTTGCAGCCTTTCGAGCTGTTCCTCGGTCACTTTCAAGGCCCGCTCAAAGTCCTCCGGAGTGCAGACGCACGTATCATCCAGCGCGGCATCCAAAAACTCATCAATGCCGCCCACATCCATCACCGCGGCTTTACCGAAGGCAATTCCGCTCGTAGCAGCTTTACCGCGCAGGAAAGCGACCCCCGCCAGACCGCGCTTCTTCGGCTCCGGCTTTGTTTCCTTGCGATGCATACTCATCAGCAAATTAGCGCTTTCGATAGTGTGCGCCAGCTGAGCAGCAATCGCGCGCAGGGCCTTCACATTCACGGCCGAAAAATAGTCACGGGCACGCTGCTGCAGCACCAGGACGCCGATGCGTTCCAGTCCGCGGAAAATCGGCACCGCCAGAAACGACTCAAAACCCTCTTCCTGAATTCCGGGGATGTGCTTGAAAAACGGGTGCTGAGAAGCGCGCCCAACGCAGATCGGGCGCAACTCGCGCATCGCCAGGCCGGTCAACCCCTCCCCGACATGCAACCGCACACTTCCGATCGAGGCCGGGTTCAAGCCCGTGTTGGCCACCATCTCCAGTTCAGACTGCTCCGAGTCCAGCATGTAGATCGAGCAGACATCCGTACCCATATGCCCGCACACTAGCTTGGCCACCGACTGCAAAAAGTCATTCAAGCTGGAGCTTTTCTCAAACAGCGAGGAAAGTTCAGCCACACTGCAAATCAGATCCACATTATCTTTACGCATCATCTTCCTGCTCCATTTGCCAAAACGACACTTTTACCCAATCTTCAAAAGGTCCTGCCAGCTTAATTGCGCAATATTGTCCGGCAGCGCATCCCGATCGCGCTCAGCGCCCGTCTCCACGAACACACATCGGCACCCCGCCTCCGTAGCCGACTGAACCCCGTTAACCGTATCCTCAAAAACCATTGTTCTTTCCGGCGACACCTTCATCGCCGCCAGCAGATTCCGATACGGCTCCGGATGCGGCTTTTTATTGGCCGACTGATCGCCGCCACGCACCACGTCAAACAAAGTCAAAATCTTCAAATCCGCCAACGCCCCGCGCACAAACGGGCTCGCCGAATTGCTCACCAGCCCGTAGCGTTTCTTTCCGTGCCACTTATGCACAAACTCCAGCGCCCCCGGGATCGGGTCCGCCACAAAATGCGCATCCACCAACTGACGCTTACGCTCCAGCACCTCGTCCACATCCGCCTGCAGCCCGTGGCGCTCCGCCAACAGGGGAAAATAGATCTTCGTATGACTCTTAAAAAACTCGACGCGTTCCGCATCCGTAATCGCATACCCCGTCAGCTCCTGCACGGCCTGAGCAAACGCGTCTGAATGAAACCGTTCTGAATCAATCAACGTCCCATCCAAATCGAAAACAAATGCGTCAAATCCCGAAAAATCCAACATGCCCTCAACCCTCAAAAAATATATCAGTCATTAATAAAACACAACCGCCACAGGCTGAAAACCCCTAAGAGCAGGCAATGAGTACAAACACCCAATGAGGGTATCGGGTCCACACCCGAACAGAAACGTTGCAGACCGGGCGCCCCATCCGGCTGAACGAGCCTGGCGGTTTCATTTCCGACACCGCGCACAAATTCCAGCGCAAATACCCGACCAAAACGGTTTACATCTGCCGCCATATTTCTTATCTCAAATCCATGCCTAATCGATTTCACAGAATGGAACTGGTCACCGGAAAAGAAGGTCTCCAAAAGCTGACCGACGCGCACGTAACCGTCGTCGGGCTCGGCGGGGTCGGTGCCGCCTGCGTAGAAGCACTCGCCCGCGGCGGGGTCGGACACCTGCGTCTGATTGATGCCGGCGACTACGAATTGAGCAACCTCAACCGACAGCTCTTCGCCACCGAAGGAACCCTCGGCCAGCCCAAAGCCGAAGCGGCCAAAGCGCGCGTTTTAGCCATTAACCCCCATTGTGAAGTTACCGCCGAAAAAATCATGGTCAGCGGCGAAACCAACGAACACGTTCTTTCCCCGGCCCCCGATGTGCTGATCGACGCCATCGACATGCTCTCCCCCAAAGTCGGCATGCTCGAATACGCCTACAACCACAAGATTCCCTGCATCATCTCCAGCATGGGCGCCGCCAACCGGACCGACCCGACCAAGGTCAGCATTACCGATCTGTCGAAAACCAAACACTGCCGCCTGGCCCGCTTCATCCGCAAACGGCTGCGCAAGCGCGGCATCCACAATGGCATCCGATGCGTCTACTCCGAAGAGATAAGCGGCCGCAACACACACCAGGAAATGCCCGATTTTGAAGCGCCCTCCAAAACCCTCGACGGACAGGAACGTCCGCCGCTCGGCTCCATGAGCTACATGCCGCCGATCTTCGGTTTCACCGCCGCCGCAGAAGCCATTCAGTTCATCCTCGAAAAGAAGTAGCGCGCCGCACACAAAGCCGCGAAAAGCGCAAAGAAAAACCCCTTCATTTCCGCCCATCTTCATATTGAAGCGCCCGGATATACGTCACGCCCACCTTACAGCCGGCCCGCGCGATCTTCGAGGCCATGATGGCATTCGCAGCATGCTCCCTTTTACGGGCCAGCCGCTTGCTGTAGGCATTCAGTTTCGGATCGGCCCGTTTACACAGGATCGCCGCCTGCATAAACGCCCGCTCCAAATACAGATTGCTCATCTTGCGCCTCTTTCACCAGCCCGCGGGCCCTGATGAACCCCGGCAGATCAATGTATTGCACACACCCCTCCCGGGATAATGTTTATCGATGCAGTCGATAACACCCTATTACAGAGCAAAAGCCTTTAAAAACCGCCCGTTTTGAACCCGGACCGATAAAAAACAACCGGAAAATCGACCACAGCGATAATATCCTATTACAGGGCGAAAGCATCTCAAGCCCGCCCAAACAATTAAAAAAAGACTTAATTGCAGAGCATGTCAAATTAGGTTTTTAAACAGAAGTACTTGAGAAGGATTAAAAATCGGCCAAACTGTACAAGTCTCTTGTGCAGGCTGTGTTCAGCCGACGCACACAATCATCCGAATACTCGCCCTGCACGGTTAAACATCCGTCCCGGCAGAACGAGCGGGATAAAAAAATCCCTGCAAAAAAATGGGATGTATATTTAACGTTGTGTGCAGATAAATATGAAAAATAAAATCACACCCTTAATCTCAGAGTCATACGACAAAGAAATTGCACAGAGAGCTCTTACCTTCTCCCCGTCACAAGCTGAACTAGAAACATTGATTGATGCGGGGAAATACGTATTAACAAACTTCCCAGATATTCCCGGAGCATGCTCGGTTATGACAGCTATGTGGGTTGGTTTAATTCGAGATAATACAGACTATCCGATTCATGCAATTGCGGGTTCATTATCAATAGATGGGAAAACAATATTTGGGAAAGATATGAAACCATCTCAAATTAAAAACTCATTCCTCCACGGGAATATGGATTGGGATGGTCATTGTTGGATTGTACTCGGGAATTACATTGGTGATATTTCGATTTCTCGCACAGCTTATTCCGACAAATCACCGAGAATATTGAAGGAGAAAATCGTCTCATCCTTTGGTGGGAATAAAGGATTGTTTTTGTGCCCATCCGAATCGGCAAGACAAGAAGGATTCCAATATGATCCTTTGTTTGTTCTTGATGCAAAAACCGTTGATGGATTGTTTCAAGGAGCCATCACAATAATGGACAAAAAATAACACACAACCAGATCCTGGACCCTACTTGGACAACGCCCGTTTTGAAGGCAAAGTTTATTTCCCAAGCGGGTCAGGATTAACGTTCTGCAGAGAAATGAAGACAACTAAGTACAAAAGGGTATGCAATGGCAAAAAGCAGAAACTTTTCTATATACCTCTTAAAAACTGGCTATAATGCTCAAAATGCCCTCAAAGACGAGCATTCACTGAGCGAACCAGTGACTGATGCAGTGAATCTCCCTGCAGGAGCAACTTTATACCTTGCAGACAACAGACCTAATGATCCTTGGTGGAAAGAATACTGGGGCATTAATCAGAACTTACGACAGGTACTGAAGGGGGCAATAGTTTTTTTGCCCATAGATGACAAATGCGTTGCACTGACATTTGGTCACACCTATCACAACTTTAAAAATGAAGCTTATGAATACGATTTTGGGTTGCGCACAACACTCAATGCAATAGATCCAGAAAAGATCAGGTCAACAGATATTTTACAGCCGGAAGATGCTAAACGAGAGCGAATTCAAAGTCCCGTTGCATCAGATCTGACCTTTTTTGACATTAATAGTGATGAATCTATAGTAAAGCGTTTAACTGGGGCCGTCCGATCAGAGTTTAAGTCGTACTTTCGAAATGTTACGGGTGCGAGTAACATTCGCATTAGCTCGAAAGTAATTGCCTCAGGAATTGTCGAGCTATGCTCCACGCTACTTGAGATTTATGAAAAGGATGATTTTAAGACTGCCTTTCCAAACATACAGAACATTACTCCAGTAAAGGACCCATCTATTATTCAGCAACTGGACTCTCGCCTTCTGGATGCGTTCAGGGAGGAGTCCATAGACCTAGTACTAACAATCCCTGAAATTCTAGATCATGAAAATGATTTTCAGTTCTCGTATAGCGGGGCTCATGGCCCTCGAAAAATCTATGATGGGATATTTATCGGACACTACCGTGAATTCTTAACCTCTCGCGATATTTCCACTGTGGAGCTTCTCCATCTACAGCACCACAAGCTTAACATCAAAGATGAAAACGGGATTACGAAACAAAACTTTCCAATCTATCAGTGCTTGCTGTTTGATTGTGAATACGAAAGCAATCATTATCACCTATGCGATGGAAATTGGTATCGCATTGAGGCTGATTACATTAACCAACTGAAAGGAAGCCTTGATCCATATTTTGTTGATCATGATATTTTGAACGAATGCAACGAAAAGCGGGAGGACAACTATAATAAGTCGGTTGCTACAACCAATGCAGGCTACATCTGCTTAGACAAGACGAGCATCTCTCCAGTGGGTCAAACCGGTGTGGAGCCCTGCGATTTATATACAGTGGACCATGCAACAGCACATTTAATTCACATCAAGATATCTACCCGATCGTCATCGCTTAGCCACCTTTTTAATCAAGGAACTAATTCCGTCGAACTTTTGCGTTTAAGCGACGAGGCTAGAGACAACTTAAAGAATCTTCTCGAGCCTGCTCAGCGCGCTCCCATTGACGACGCTAATTTTGCTGTGATTTATGGAATTATTACCGCAAAAAACAAGGACATGAAGTCCAACGCTCTTCCCATTTTCTCAAGAATAAGTCTTCGTAGATCAATCCACTCCCTCAAACTTATGGCAATAGATTGCAGTGTTATTTTGATTAAAGACAACGTTAACAGAAAGTCCTAATAACAATCATGAAAAAATCGCAGAACAAGCCAATGCAGCCTATCGCGTACCGGAAAAAGGGGTCAGCCGATGAATTTTAGAATATCAGCCTTATGCCTAGCCCAACTGCCCGGCGTTTCATCATAAAATTTCATCGCCCGGCTGACCGTTGTAAAATGCCCCATCACCAACTGATCACTCACCCACTGGACTCTTACCGGGTAATGATAACGAAGCAAACCAGCAATTAATAACTTACGTGGATCAGATTTTGCCATTCGCGACAGGTCAGAGGGCTCCAGCTTAAAATGCGTCAGGCATTTATTTAGCACCGCGGTTGCAGCAGCTTCGCATAAATCTCTTTTCTGCTCCAGCTCCTCTGGGCGCTTACCCTCTTCCAGCAAGCTATCACGAATCCGATCCCGGAAAGCTTTATTGCCATGAATCCAGCCACGTTCCATATGCTCCCATTCCGCTTTCTCTTGCGACAGGAAAATATGACGACTCTGATTCCCACGGCACATCAGGTGATAACGCGCACCCGAATACTCAATTCTCAACGCCCTGGCCATGCAAGAAATTTAAGACCAAACAAGAAAGAGATCAAATACCGATTCTAAAATTCATCGGCTGACCCCTTTTCCTCCGCCAGTTTTTCCAGAAAATGAAGCCTATCCGCATCCTCGCGAAACAGATCACAACGTTCCGTCCCGCGACTGACTACATGATACACCCCATCCGCCACATCAATTCGTACTGGTCTTGCCATGCCTTATGATTACCAAAGCCACCCGATTCGATGTTGAATATTCCGACCTGACCCCATCTCTTTATTTTCGCTTCCACTTCCCGTTCTTTTTTTCCCACGTAATATCCCAACCTTCTTTGATAATCTCTAGGTCAACGGACATCCCTTGTACGATCAAAAACCTGGCAAACGCCAACTTTTGTGGATATTTTCGAGACGTATGCCCCACTGTATCTTTTTCTAACAGATCAACTACAGTCAGCCGCCTTCGGGTCGTGACCGCATTCAAATCTGCCCCCCGATCAATCAACAATAACGCAATCTCATATTTTCCGTGACGAACAGCATAAAGCAACGGCGTCAATCCTATTTCATCGCTCCACTCTAAATCCGCGCCATATTCCAGAAATTTTGAAACCATTTCTATTTCTATTTCTGAAGATGAAATTGCCTGATAAATGGGTGTCCTATTAAAGTAAGTCGCATTGGGAATGTTTAAATCTAGGTCAACCGTATATTGCAGCATAAAATCTACATACTCTGTCATACCCAAAAATATGGCGAATTCTAAAACGCTAGCGGTACCACGGTGCTCCGTGACCATATGAAAGTTAGGATCAGCCCCTTTTTCCAACAGTAACTTAAACATGTCTTTCTTCTGCCGATAAAAGGTCCAGCAAAGAGGGGTCATACCGTCGCGCCCACTAGCGTGAAGGTCTGCTCCGCTTGCCAGAGCACGCTCAACCCTCGCCCTGTCGTTGCGCTTAATGCCCTCGCATAATTCTATCACCCTTGGATCACTGTAAAAATGTTTCGCATTAAAGCGAGGATACCATCCAACACAAGAGGTGACGAGCGCGACTGTCACAATTACACATATCCGATATAATATACTTTTGTTCATAGCTACACATTGCCCTTTAATCTTTCGGAAAACCAGGTAACCCACTAAAAAGGGGTCAGCCGATGAATTTTAGAATATCAGCCTTATGCCTGGCCCAACTGCCCGGCGTTTCATCATAAAATTTCATCGCCCGGCTGACCGTTGTAAAATGCCCCATCACCAACTGATCACTCACCCACTGGACTCTTACCGGGTAATGATAACGAAGCAAACCAGCAATTAATAACTTACGTGGATCAGATTTTGCCATTCGCGACACATCAGGTGATAATGCGCACCCGAATACTCAATTCTCAACGCCCTAGCCATGCAAGAAATTTAAGACCAAACAAGAAAGAGATCAAATACCGATTCTAAAATTCATCGGCTGACCCCTTTTTCCTGCGGATTCCTTTACGAGGCCACATCCATAAACCTCATCATCGATAACGGCCGCCACAATTGGAAATTGCGAGCTATTCATAACACACCTCCTCTGAGGATCGAATTTTAACAAACCCAGGAGATAATTCATGCCGTTATTTGGATATCACAAACGATTCGCATTGAAGGTGTGCAGTTGCCGCATTCGGCAATGGAGAAGCTGGCTAAAGATGATGGCTTCAAATCCTGGGAAGAGATGCGCGCCTACTTCCTTAAAAAAAAGGGGTCAGCCAAAAAAGAAGGTCACCCCCCTTTTTTATTGAACAGACGGGAACGTTTCAGCCATAGTCTGAAACCCTTTTGGGTGCCCCAGTAGCTCAGTTGGACAGAGCGGCGGATTCCTAATCCGTAGGTCGGAGGTTCGAACCCTCTCTGGGGTACCACTCCAAACACCCGGTTGACTTCAGACCTTCTGCCAATTCTGACTCGATTGCGGCTTTCACCTGCTGTTGCGCAAAAGTTTCTGCCGCCGGCCTTTGGCACAGAAGTTGCTCTTATTCCTTAGCCATGAAGCAACCATCTAAAGAACAAACCAAACTAGTCATCTTCTTTGCGGCCTTATACGCGGCAACGGGAGGTATTTTCTACCTGACAGCAACCCGCGCGTACCATCCTGTCGACGGATGCGATGGCATCAGAAAAGTCATGCTGTTCCTGCTCGCACCGCTATTGATCAAATACATGATCCAGCTGGGTTGCGCCCCGTTCTACTCCATCGTCCGGCGCTTCCGCGAACAAAAGCCTGAAGAGCCCCCCCTGTCGGTTTCCGTGCTGATTCCTGCATGGAACGAGGAAGTGGGGATCGTTAAAACAATCGAATCGGTTTTGAACACGCAATATCAGCGACTGCAAATCGTGGTTATTAACGACGGATCAACTGATAAAACACATGAAATTGCGACGCGATTCATTGAGGAATATCAGGCCGATGAATCCAATGCGGCAGAAATCAAATACCTGAACCTTCCAAACGGCGGCAAGGCAAAGGCGATGAACCATGCCCTGCTCCACGCCTATGGCGAAATCATCATCACCGTCGATGCAGACAGCGTCATGGATCCGGGCGCCATCCGAAACCTCGTAAAGCACTTTGACGATCCGGGCGTCGGCGGAGTGGCCGGCAATGTGGTCATCGCCAACCGGCGCAAGCCCATCGAGTGGATGCAGCAGATGGAATATCTCTACGGATTCTTCTTTAAGCGCGCCGACTCCCTGTTTAATTCGGTCTACATTATCGGCGGGGCCGCCGCGGCATACCGGCGCAAGGTCCTGCAGGAGATGGGCGGTTTCGATCACACGATCATCACCGAGGACATTGAGATGTCGACCCGGATCCTGAAGCATGGCTACAAGACGCGTTATGCATCAGATGCCGTAGTCTACACAGAAGGACCCTCCGAGCTGAAAGGCCTGTGCAATCAGCGCCTGCGCTGGAAACATGGCCGCATCCTGACATTCATCAAGCACCGCAAGCTGTTTTTCAGCTTGAGCCCGAAACACAACCCGTACCTGACCCTCTTCCTGCTGCCGCTTGCGGTCTACGCCGAGCTGCTCCTCTTACTGGAGGTGCTGCTGCTATCCGCCTTCATGGCCTACACCGTAATCACGAGCGACTATATGCCGCTGGCAATGGTGATCACCCTGCTGAGCGCCGTCGTGAGCGCCCAAATAATCAGCGACCCCAACCGCAAATTTCACCGGAATCTGATGCTGATCGCACCCGTGGCCTGGCTGCTGTTCTACGGCATGGACATGATCGAGTTTCAAGCCCTGCTCCGCAGCATCAAACGACTCGTTACGCGCAAAGAGCTCAAATGGCAGAGCTGGGCCCGCGTCGGCGTCCTTGAAGGTTCGCATTTTTGCGACCAGAGTACGGAGCCCGCCACTTAAATCTCATTTCTGCAAAAATAGATCTTATTTCCAGTTTAGCGTTTGCCCGACAACTCAAGCGCGGTAAAAAGACCGCATGCTGAAACCGCAGACAGATGAAATCCTGCTGAAGACCGGAGCGACGGAGTGGCTGCACTTCAAATCACCGGGCCGCATCATCACGGCTCACTCGATCGCTGAAGTCCTGCCCGCCCTGAAAGAAGCGGAAGCAGCGACGGATGCCGGCCAGTACGCCGCCGGGTTTTTGTGTTACGAAGCCGCAGCGGCTTTTGACCCGGCCTTCGAAACCTGCAACCCTTGCTCTGGTTCGGCATTTATGATGCCCCGACCGAAATAAACGAACGCGATTTCCCGACTGCAGAAAACACAGGATACGGCGACTGGAACTTTAACGTCAGCCGCGCCGAGTATCGCGCCCAGATCGCGCGGATTAAGGATTACATCGCGGCGGGAGACACCTATCAGGTCAATCACACGGTCCGCCTGAAAAACGAATCCTTTCAGCCCGACACGGCCTGGCCTTTCTTCCTGAACACGTTCCTGCCGCTCGACAGCGAATTCTCGGCCTACATAGAAACCGACGCCTTCGCGATCGCATCCGGCTCGCCGGAACTCTTTTTCGAACAGGACGGCCCCAAGCTCACCTGCCGTCCGATGAAAGGAACCATACGGCGCGGCGCGTATAGCTTAGTCGACAACCGCGAACACAACCTGCTCGGCCAATCGCAGAAAGACCGTGCCGAAAACGTGATGATCGTCGACATGATCCGCAACGACCTCGGCCGGATCGCCCAGCCGGGAACCGTGCATACGACCCGCCTGTTTGACCTGGAGAAATACGCGACCGTCTGGCAGATGACCTCCACCGTCACCGCCGAGACCGAGACCGGCATCACCGACATCTTTAAGGCCCTCTTTCCGTGCGCCTCCATCACCGGAGCGCCGAAAGTGCGCACAATGGAGCTCATCCGCGAGCTCGAGCAGAGCCCGCGCGGTATTTACACCGGATGCATCGGATACATCGCCCCGAACCGCCAGGCCCGCTTCAATGTCGCGATCCGCACACTGGCGATCGACAAAAACCGCGGCACAGCCGAATACGGCACCGGCGGCGGCATCGTCTGGGACTCCGAAGCCGACCTTGAATTTGCCGAATGCGAAGCCAAAGCGCTGACACTCACCGAGTCACGACCGCGTTTCCAGCTATTGGAAACTCTGCTTTTCGAGCCAAGCAAAGGAATCTTCCTGCTCGAGAAACATCTCGAACGCCTCGAACAGGCCGCCAACTACTTTAACTTCAAGTGCGACCTGCCAGCCGTCGAAAAAGAACTGGCCGACTTCCGTTGCGACAAATTTGCGCGACTGCGCCTGCTGGTTTCGCGCGATGGACAATTCGAACTACAGCACGTACCGCTCGGTAAAGAAAAGCCGGCCATTGAACATCCGTGGAAACTAAAGATAGCCGCAAGCTCGGTCGACACCCGCAACCCGTTCCTCTACCACAAAACCACACACCGCACCGTTTACAAAAAGGCGAAAGCGGGATGCGAAGAGGCGGATGACGTTGTGCTGTTCAACGAAAATGGCGAAGTGACCGAAACCACGATCGCCAACATCGTTATTGAAAAAAGGGGACAGAAATTCACGCCCCCGATTTCCTGCGGACTGCTCAACGGCACCTTCCGCCAGCACCTGCTGGAAACCGGCAGGATCACCGAAAAAGCCATCACCGTCGACGACCTGAAAAACGCCGACCAAATCTGGCTGATCAACTCCGTCCGCGGCTGGGTTCCGGCTGGGTTATAACTGGAGGGACGAGTTCCACCTCGTCCAATATCCTACGTCGAGGCGGAACTCGACTCTCCACAAACGCCCTACCTTGCGGAAAATGAGATGCGCAGGCGATCGATGAGGGTGGTGACGCGTTCGCGGGAATCGGCGCGGCGAATGGCCAAGGCGAGCGCCTTATTGGTCCCGATCAGGATCGCCAGCTTTTTCGCGCGCGTCAGGCCGGTATAGATCAGGTTGCGCTGCAGCATCACAAAGTGTTGAGTGTGCACCGGAATGACGACGCACGGATATTCGCTGCCCTGGCTTTTATGGATCGTAGTGGCATACGAAAGTTGCAGAGAATCCAGCTCCTTGAAATCGTATTTAACGATGCGGTTTTCGTCGAACCGCACGCGCGCCTCGCGCTCATCGAGATCGATGCGATCGATCACCCCGATATCGCCGTTATAGACATCCTTATCGTAATCGTTTTCGGTCTGCATGACTTTATCACCGACGCGATACGTGACACCGAAACGTTCTACTTCCGTACCGCGCGGGTTGAGGAGTTTCTGCAGTTCGACGTTCAGGTTACGCACGCCGAGCTCGCCTTTAATCATCGGGCAAAGCACCTGCACATCGCGAACCGGGTCGAACCCGAATTTGCGCGGAATACTTTCGTTAACCATTTTGCGGATCAGTTGCACGCCCCTCTCCGGCGCGTCGGCCTCCACGAAGAAACAGTCACTATCCTCACCACTCGCAGCAAACTCCACTTTCTGACCGTGGTTGATGGCATGGGCATTGGTGATGATCCGGCTTTCAGCCGCCTGACGGAACACCTCGTCGAGATGCGCCACTGGGATGCAGTTTGACCAGATCATATCGCGCAGCACACAGCCCGGCCCGACGGACGGGAGCTGATCGACGTCGCCGACCCAGATCACGGCGGCATGGCGCGGAATTGCCTGCATCAGGTCGGCCGCCAGGTTCACATCCATCATACTGGTTTCATCGAGCACGAAAACGTCGCCGACGAGCGGGTTATCAGCATTATGAATAAAGCCGCCGTTACGCGGATTATACTGAAGCAGACGGTGAATGGTTTTAGCCGGCAGGCCGGACGTTTCCGTCATGCGCTTGGCCGCGCGGCCGGTCGGCGCGCAGAGCACAACCTCCAGTTTTTTGGCGCGCAGAATTTTCACGACGGCATTCACGAGCGTGGTTTTACCCACACCGGGCCCACCAGTGATAACCATCACCTTACGGGTCACCGCCGTGCGCAGCGCATCGCGCTGACCGGGCGCCAGGTCGAAACCGATTTTCTGCTCAACCCACTCGATCGCCTTGGGGACATTGATACCCGGCGCCGGATGCGGCCCGGCCGCCAGATGTGCCAAATCCTTGGCGAGCGTGCGTTCGGCAAAGTAGAGCTTCGGCAGATAAATCAGGTCGCGGTCCTTCGAGTCCGTCCATTCAATCAGGCGCTCATGGTCGACCCCGTGCCGAAGCGCGGTCTCAACAATATTCAAATTAATATCCAGAATCTGGACCGCCTTCTCCAGCAGCCCCTCGCGCTCGTAGGCGCAATGGCCCTGACTGGTCAGCTCGCCGAGTACATATTCAATCCCGGCACGGGCGCGCAGCTCGGAGTCTTTGGCAATCCCGAGTTTCATCGCGATCGAGTCGGCAATCGTAAAGCCGATGCCGCGAATATCACGCGCCAGGCAGTACGGATCGCGCTGGACGACTTCGATCGCCTTATCACCATAGGCCTTGAAAATGCGGAACGCGCGCATCGTGCTTACGCCGTGACTGAACAGGAAGGTCATGATCTGGCGCACCGCCTTCTGCTCGTCCCACGCCTCTTTGATGCGCAGGCGACGGACACGACCGATGCCCTCGACCTTCTCCAGCTTGCCGGACGTATTTTCGATCACATCAAACACATCCCTGCCGAATGCTTCGACCAGGCGCTTGGCGTACTCCTTGCCGATGCCCTTGACCATATCGGAGGCGAGATAGCGCTCGATCCCGTCAAGCGTGTCCGGCTGAGTAAGACGAATATGCTGAGCCTTAAACTGGCGGCCGTGGCGCGGATCATTGATCCACTCTCCATCGGCGCTCATCCACTCGCCCTGCCCGACCGTCGGGGCCACACCGGTCACGGCAATCAGCTCTTTAAACCCGCGGACCTTGACTTTGAGGACGCAGAATCCGGACTCTTCGCTGTGGAAAGTAACGCGCTCAACCTGTCCGTCGAGCTTGGCTTCCGGCTCAGTACTCTTGCTCATACTCGCCCTTGGAAACCTTCCGCAGCTTATGGAACCCGGCGCCTTTGGCGCGGTCATCGTACCCGCTTTGTGACGCGCCGACGTTCGGCGCGGAAATCTGGCGATGAATCTTATTGCCGCACTGAGGACAGATCGTGCTCGGCAGGCCCGTGATCGGCTCCAGTTTTTCGAATCCGTTTTTGCAGTAGTCGCAGGACTTTTTCGGATCTTTGGCAATGTATTCGTAAATCGGCATAGGTTCCCTCTCAGCTGTCAGCAGTTGTTTATACAGAGAACCCCCCCTCGACAAAACAGAAAAAGCCCCCGCAAAAGCAGGGGCCTTTTTATCCGGAACCAGTGGGCCGGTTAGCCAATCAGCGCAGCTGTATCCTGTGCGATCACCAACTCTTCATTGGTCGGGATCACGTAGACTTTGACTTTGGAGTCCGCCGTGGAGATTTCCACCTCATTGGCATCATTGGCCGCGTCGTTGATTTCAACGCCGAGGAACTTGAAGTTGTCCATCACAGCCTTACGGATCAGCGCGTTGTTTTCGCCAATACCCGCCGTGAATACGATCGCATCCACGCCATTCATCGCAGCAACATAGGAACCGACGAATTTCTGGATGCGGTAAACGAAAGCATCAAAGGCCACGATCGCATCCTCACAACCCTCTTCACGGGCTTTCAGCAAATCGCGCATATCGCTTCGTCCGCACAGACCGAGCAAGCCGCCCTCTTTATTCATGATGCCGTTCACTTCACTAACGGACAGTCCCTGCGACTGTATCAGGTGCAGCGGGATGTACGGGTCCATCGTACCGGAACGCGTACCCATCAGGATACCCTCGAGCGGGGTCATGCCCATGGTTGTATCCACGGATTTACCACCGTCGAATGCCGTCAAGGAACCACCGTTTCCGAGGTGGCAAGTGATGATCTTAGTTTCAGCAGCCGGCTTGCCCAGCGTGGCAATGGTCTGCTCAGCCACATATTTGTGGGAGGTGCCGTGGAAACCGTAACGACGAATCTTGTGGATCTCGTACTGTGCCTTCGGCAGGCCGTAAAGATATGCTTTTTTCGGCATAGTCTGATGGCAAGCCGTGTCGAATACCGCAACCTGCGGCAGCTCCGGCAGAGCCGCTTCAACCGCTTCGATGCCCAGCAGGTTCGGCGGGTTATGCAACGGCGCCAGGGCCGAGTTTTTGTGGATCGCCTCTTTAACTTCCGAATTGATCACAACAGATGCCGCGAAATCCTCACCACCGTGAACCACCCGGTGACCGACCGCATCCAGCTCATTGATGCTTCCGAGAACGCCGACCTCTTTATCCGCCAGCAGTTCCAGCACTTTCGCGATAGCAACGCGGTGGTCGCGCAGTTCCATGTAGTTCACATGGCT
>JBHORO010000017.1:0-33599 GCA_042566005.1 Verrucomicrobiota bacterium | reverse complement strand
AAACGTGTAACGCAGGCCGAACATAAGCAGATGATTCACGAATTCGGCCTCATAGTTACCGGCGGGCGATGTGAATTCCGGGTCTTCTACCGTGAAATAGCGATATGCCACATCCAGCGAGGTTTTCTCGGTCATTTCAAATGCCAGTCCGCCTCCGAACTGATAAGCCAGCACCGCGTCAACGTCGGATTCTTCAAGGGTATAGCCGAGGCCGGCGGTAACAAACGGAGTAATCAGCGAATCGTTTTTAAAATCATAGTAGAAATTGGCCATGAAGACGTGCCACACCAATTTATTTCCATCACGAAATCCGGCAAAGTTGGCTTCATCGGAATAGTATTTCACAAAATTATATTCCAGCTCCGCACGTACCGGGCAGTTTTCACACTCAACTCCCACGGCACCGCTCACAGTAAAGCCAAGATCAAATTGTATCTCTGATCCCGCAGGATAGGACGAGCCCGAAGCTTCGGAGTCCTCGGTAATCATCGGCCCGAGCCCTGCCCGCACGTATGGCCTCAACTCTCCTGCCCGCGCGATTCCCAGAAGACTTATGACAAGACCAATTACAACGCCCTTTTTCATAGATACCTCCTTCTCGACTCTGATCAGTTATAACACAGGCTTCATCAACAGACAGAAATTTTCCAGCACACGGTAAAGGCGCGGGCGCTTTATCCACTCAGAAAGCATAAGCTGTTCACTAAGCTCAAAATCAGCCAGCACCACCTCTTTCAGTCGAACGGCAAAGTCCGAGCAATAGACGCCCATATTGGTCTCATAGTTAAGCTGCAGACTGCGGATGTCGATATTGGCCGAACCCACCAACGAAAAACAGTCATCAACGACCAGGGCCTTGGCGTGCATGAAGGGCGGCTTACGTTCATAGATTTTCACTCCGGCCTCCAAGAGCTCCTCATAGAGACCGCGCCCCGCCCAGCCGGCATAGCGATGATTGTTCTTTTTCGGAACCAGCAGGCGCACATCCACCCCGCGTAAGGCGGCAATCCGTAACGCGCGCAAAATATCCTGATTGGGCACAAAGTACGGGGTAACCAGCAACACCTGTTTTTTTGCGGCAGAGATGGCGGCAAAAAAGCTGTCAGTGAGCACTTCACCCCCACCCAGATTCGGTCCGCCGTTAACCAGTCGCATACAGGCCGGGCCCGTATGTTTTTCGATTGGGAAATACTCTTTGCCCAACAGGATTTCCGGGTTTTCATTGGTCATAAAATACCAGTCGCGCATAAAAGTGTACTGCAATTCCAGCACACTGGGCCCCGTAACTTCAAAGTGATAATCCCGAATCGGGACCTCGCACGTTTTTGACCAGTGGTAATCCGCAAAATTAAGCCCCCCGAAAAAGGCGCGTTTTCCATCGATCACGACAATTTTACGATGGTTGCGCAGGTTAATCTGAAATTGGCGTTTCAGCGGATTGGCCTGGGTCCAGCCCACGATGGTAAAGTTAGGCACGTTTCGGTAGCGCCTGAACAAGCCGCGCAAAACTCCTAAGGTGGATCCGAAACGGTCGAACATCAATCGAACCCGAACGCCGGACTCGGCCTTTTGCTTCAACAACTCCATAACCTGCCTGGAGACCCGATCCCCGTTGAAGATGAAGCTCATGACATTAATAGATTTATCAGCCGCCTGAATGGCATCAAAAAGCCGCGGATACCATTCGTCACCATCCACAAGCGGGGTCAGCGTATTCCCGTCCAGGAGCGGGTGATCCGGCAGGATGCCGTTATGAATGCGATTCAGCTCACGTTCAACATCATTGACCGGCTCGGAACAACGCGCCTCGTGCAGTCCGCACCAGTACGAGCGCATTTCAGCATGATGCTCAATACCATTACGTTTTTCACGCAACTGTTCATCCGCGGATTCCTTGAGCAACGCTTTATAGGAAACGCGGTCCACACCAAACCCGAGATAGAGAAGCGGGCCAAAAAACGGGATGGACCAGGCCAGAAAAATCCAGAGCAAAGCGGAGGCCGATTCACGCCGGGAACGTAAAATATGAATAGTAACACAACTGGCGGCAACAGTCTGGGAGGTCCACGCCAAAGCGGGCCAAACCCAATGCGAAGCGAGCGCTTCAATGACTTCATTGATATCCATTACAGGGAGTTTAGGGAAAACAACTTAGAACGGCAAGAAAGCTTTCCACGCCGGCTATTATTACTATAATGCACGTATGAGGTTCATGGTTTACAACATCCGTTATGCTACCGGTGGACATCACTGGTTCCCTCTGGGCGGCTATCTGTCACAGACCCACAACAAACTGGATGAACTCATTGAATTTATCCGTCCCTACAGCCCGGACGTGATCGGGCTGATCGAAGTCGACTCCGGCTCCTATCGAAGCCAACGCAAAAACCAGGCGGAAATCATCGCCAATGAGCTGGGGCATTATCATACCTGGCGCTCCAAGTACGGTACAAACTGCGTCTCCAACCGGATCCCGATCCTGAACAAACAGAGCAACGCCTTTCTGTCACGCGACAATATAAGCGAGGAGAAATTCCACTATTTCAACAAAGGGATGAAACGGCTCGTGATTGAGCTGGAACAGGAAAACGTGGTATTTTTCTTGGTACATCTCGCACTGAGTTTCCGTGTGCGACACATGCAATTAATGGAGCTCTGCCGCCTGGTCAAAGAGTCGGATAAACCGGCCGTAATTGCGGGTGACTTCAACGCGCTCTGGGGTGAGCATGAAATCGAACTTTTCCTGGGTGCCAGCGGCCTGATGAACGCAAACAAGGAGAGTCTGCCAACCTTCCCGAGTCGCAATCCACAGCGACACCTGGACTTCATTCTCCACAGCCCCAGCATTAAGACAACGAACTTTGAAGTCCCGCAGACGACCATATCCGATCACCTGCCACTGGTATGGGATTTCGAGATTATCGGCTAAAAAACCCTCTGGCAACCGGCCGTTTCAATGCAAAGAGGCAGCCCGCAAGCTGCCTCTTTTTCATGCCATCGAAATCGCCGCAAAAATCAGGCGTTATACGAATGAATAGCCTCATTCACCGTATCGTAGATTTCGAAGATTTTATGCGCACGCGTGATCTGAAAAACCATACGCGGCTTTTTCTGGAGGTTTGAAATCTTCATATCGCCGCCACGCTCGGTAGCGCGCTTAAGCGTTACGATTAATGCACCCAATCCGGCACTATCGATGAAATCAACGTCCGACATATCGAGCACAAAGCTTACAACCTCTCCTTCAACTTCCTGCCAGGATGATACCTGCTCATGGAAAGCGTCGGTCGATGCAGCTGTCAGCTGCCCTGACGCTTTTACGATTCCGATTCCATCATGCTTTTCGCACACCACTTTCATTCGTCCACTCCTTTAATAAATCCGTCACCCCTGCGCGTGCAGGGCTCCTCTAAAAATCTGTATTATTTAAACACGCTTTAATGCGCCGGGCAAATCACGCTCTCACGCCGGCCGCTATTCCGTCTCGCTACTCAATGCGTAAAATGAAAAGTTCTGATTATCAGCACGGTAGCGCTCACAATATTCACTCAATGAATTAATAATTGCAACCCCGCGCCCGCCGTCAGACAGATTGTTATCATCAATGCATTTTTTCGCGGCACTATCCATATCCCATTCGCGCCCGGCGTCACTGAAGATAAGTTTACAAATGGCCCCGCACAACAAAGCCTTCACACAAAAAGATTGATTCTCAGCAATTCCGCCGTGCTCCACAATATTAGACCCGTGCTCAGTAGCCAACAAACGCGCGGCGCCAGCCGAATGCTCCGGCCAGCCCTTATCCAGCAACACGTTTTCAAGTTGCAGAGCCATTTCCGAAACCGCCTCAAACGAGGCAGGAACCAGAGAATCCAACAAAACGCTCTCTTTCGGGTTCATGTAGATACTAATCGCCGTGCAATCATCATCGGTCAACAAATAGCCCTGCTCGCTCAGCAGATCCAAAATGGCGCCAGATTTATTAAAAGGGCGCTCCTCTTTAACCACTCCGCGTACCGCCTCAACAAAGTTTTCAGAACCGCACTCCTCGCCGGTTTCTTCATGGCGGGCTTCAGTGATACCATCTGTGTACATCACAAAATGAGAACCCTCCAGCCCGCTCAAATAAACTTCATCTTCCGTTTCGTAGGGCTCGTTCCCTGCCAGCGCAAAACCGATCGGAACTCCGCCACCTTGACTGAAGAGGCCTTCCGCGACAGGCTGGCCGCCCTTCATCACCAACGGGTTGGGATGCCCGCAATTCATACAGCGCCAGCGCTGCGTCTGCGGGTCGAAAATCGCCATGAAAAATGTCGCGTAATAGGAAGCCGTCCCGACCGTCTGCAAGAAACGGGAATGAAGCTCGTTACAGATCGTGGCCGGACCTTCAAAAGGCTGCTGGCGAACCAGCTCACCAATCGTCGCCTTCAGAAAAGAAGAGATCATTGCCGGGGCAACCCCATGACCGGAAACGTCCCCGATATACACACAAAGACCGCCACCCGGCAGCTTGATAATATCGAAAATATCTCCGCCCACATCCATGCATGGACGATAGGCAATGCGCACCTCAAAGTTATCAGTAAAAAGCGGGGTCTCAGAAAAAATACTGCGCTGCATGGCACCGGCGAGTTCCAGCTCGCGTGAAAGGCGGGCTTTCCAGCGGGTTAATGATTCATTGCTCCGCTTCAGGTCCAATGCATTGCCGACGCGCAGCAACAGTTCACGAGGGTTGAATGGTTTCCGGATATAATCCATCGCCCCCTGAATAAAGCCGGTCTCAATATCGTCGATCTTGCTCTTTGCGGTTACCAGAATTACCGGAATCGAATGGGTGACCGAATCTTCCTTCAAGAGGCGGCACAGCTCAAAGCCATCCATACCCGGCATCATTACATCGGCAAGAATAAGCTCCGGTTTATGTTCACGAGCAAGTTTGAGTGCAGCGGGCCCGTCGGCCGCTTCCCAAACTGAGCAACCGCGAGAACTGAGTAGTTTTCGCAAATAAAGCCGGTTCGGCAGCTCATCGTCGACCACCAGGATCCTGCCATTCAGGCAACGATTAAACCCCTTTTCAGCCTCGGCGCCCTCTTTTTGTATGCTGCCGGTATGCATTACGATTCAGAAAAGTCAGTTGCCCAAACCACAAACTCGGCCACCAGCGCCTTACAGGCTGAGATATCGTTCTTTTTGGCCAGCAGCTCAATTTCATGCGCCAGCACGGAGATTTCGGGCAAACCGATTGTGCCGCCCATCCCCTTGATAGAATGAGCCGCCGAACGAATATCTTCCAGGTTATCGTTACCCGCACCTGCCTTCATCAAAGCGGACTGCTTAGCAATCTCTTCCTTAAAGACTTCAATCAACTCATCATCCATAAACTCTGTATCCACCCGAAAGACTTCAACACGCGCGTCGAGATCCGGAACCAAAGATTTCGCCCACTCAGCGACCTCTTGAAAGCTTATCATAATGAGCATTCCTCCCCTTTTGTGCTATTCAGCATAAGACATTCAAATGTATATATTGAAATCACAATTAACCACAAGCATATTGAGATGAACGCAAAAATTAAAACTTTAACAGAATTGAATGTCTATCCGGACCTACCCTGGATGAGTGGATGGTCCTTTGGGTTTGATCCGCTTTCGAGCCAGACGACGGCCAAGTATAACGGCATCATATTTCAAACGTTGACTGAAAAAGGTGCCGTTTCAGGCGCGGACCCAGAGAGCTGGAAGATCCACTTCCGACTGCCGCACAACTCGAACACCAACTACTTCAGCAACGGCTTCATTGTTAAACACCGCACCCCCATTGCCGTCATCGCTGCCCCCGCCCCGAACATCCTGTGCGGGTTTATCCGTAAACAATACGGAATGGACCTTCTCTGCGAGCACCAACATAACCATGAAGACGAAACGGCACATTTCAGCACGGAAACCGGGTTCGGCACCCTGCTCCGCAATGAACGGGATGATACCATCTACTTCAGTCTCGCCGTCGAAATGCCGTCGCGCGAGCAAGCCAACCTGCAGGCATCAAATCATTTTACGCACACCCCTGAAGAACTGATCCCCGTGCATGAGTCCCGCCGGAAACTCATCCACTCCTTCGACATTTTCAAAAAGCTAAACACACTCCCGGCCATCGCCGGCGAATGCCTGCTCAAACAACTGCGTGCACCGGAAGGTGCCTTGACCGGCATCTGGCCCGCATCACCCGCCCTGGATAAGGCCGCCTTTTCACTTAATGAGCTGTACCCCCTGCTGACAGCCTGGTGCGACATCGACCTGTCACAGGCCCGCAACATTTATGATATGGCGCTCAGCCTTCAACGTGTTGACGGCCACTTCCCGGCTTGGGTGGCACCCTCCGGCGACCGCAACGCATTTGATGCCCCACACCTCTTCTTTGCGCAAGGTGCGAACCTGTTGCTGCAGAAAACCGGTGACTGCGATCACGTAAAAAAATACCTGCCAAAACTGAACAACTACATGCGCTGGAGCCTGAGACACTACTTACCGCAAAACGCATTGCACCCTGCAGGGCAGTCGGCGAAAGAAACATTCTCACCGGAACTCTGGCAGAAAGGATTTTCATCGGTCGAGCATTGCACCCTGCTTATCTGCGAACTCGAAGCACTCAGCCACCTGCACACTCAGTCCAGCGGCACAATTCCCGCATTCATTACTCAGGCCCTTGACAAGCTGACAGACCTCCTTGAGGAAGAGTTCTGGAACCCGCAGACCCGGACATTCTCATTCTGCTATCTGCTGGAAGAAAGAGCCACGCGTTACGGGCTGCACGAATACCTGCCGCTGCTGCACAACAAACTGGACCGCGATAAACGCAATTCCCTTCTGACCCAGTTCAAACTGTCACCTTGGGCGCAAGGCCTTCAGGCAGATCCCGAGACCGGGCAAGGAACGGATCCAGCAACCCCGCTCCAGCAGTTCATTATTCTCCAGTGCATCAAACACCCGGCCAACCCGCAGGTCCGAACCAGCGCACATACCGGTAAAATCTGGGGAAATCTGATGACATGGCAACAGCGTTATTTCCGCCACAAAAGCAGCGCGGAAATGCCGATCGTTGATACCGCGTTCATCTGCCTCTTGATTGACCTGCACTCACTCCGCATGAACCTGATTCGCAAATCCAGCACTTGGGTAAAATGGGGCCGCTCAATCATCAACAAGCTACAGATCACCAGAGATGATCTCATCATCCTGCTGACCTTCAGCTTCCTCTTCTTCGGCACTCACATGTTATACCGTGACAAAGAAGCCTCCGCCAAAGAAGCAACTATTCAGGAGGCGCATGCCAGCTATCAGAAACGCGACATCGCCGAGACGATGCGTACCTGCAAAATCCTGCTGGCAAAGCGACCGGACAATTTGGAGGCGCGACTGCTGATGGCCAACCTGCTGCTGGCCGGTGATGCCTCCGAGGAAGCAGAACGGCACTATCGCAAGCTCCGCGAACTGGACGAAGACAACCCGGCATTTCTGCTCGGCTTGGCCATGTCACTTCACCGCCGGGGGAACCTGACTGCGGCCAATGCGTACTATCAGGAATTTCAGGACTACTTCGGACCCTATTTCCCGGAAATCAGCGCACTGGTCACACGTATGCAAAACCTGGACACCCCAAAACTGACCAACTACTTTATCTACCGCATGGTTTCGTCCGACTTCATGCTGACACTTTAAACCGATCAAACACCCTGGAGATCCATAATGAACAAATACGGGTTTATTCTTCCCCTGATCATGTTTCTGGTAACTGGCTGTCACCGCCCCGAAATCATCACCTCGACCTACAGCGTTCCCGGCCTCGATAACGAACAAAAAGCAGCCACTCTCCGCCAAGCCCTGGAGAGCAAATTGACGCGCGAACTCCAGCAGGTTGAAATCGATGTTCAGTCACGCACCCTGACCGTCTCGTTCAATGAAAAACTGTGCCGCGCCATGAATGTTGAACAGGTAATCGCAGAGACCGGATTTAGCGTAAACCACCGCCCGGCTTTCAACCCGAAACGAAAAAAATAAGCCTTTTGCAAAGAAAGCGCGCCCTGCACAAAAAGCATCATTGCCTAACACATCCACACCCCTCATAATGACTCCAGAGGAAGGGAGGTGAGAGGATGAAAAAAGCGTTCGCTGCAACTATTTTCCTGCTCGTAGTCTTGCTGGCAAGCGGCTGCGCCACTAACGGCGGCGTCAAACGCATGATTAAAGAGAACAACGCCGTTTACGACCAACGCATCGGCTTACTGGCAGAACGCGTAGATGTTCTTTCTGAGGCTCAGGAAAGCCAGAGAGATAATCTGCTCAGTTACCTCAAGAAACAGAATCGGCTACTGATTGAATTCATCGGACAGCTGGAAGACAAAGAGACCGCCGGGGCAACTGCCATCGAAAACGAGGCACCAAGCAGCACATACTGACTGTGCCAAGCGAATCGCCGAAATGGAACATACACGCCTGTATGTTCCATTTTTTATTGCGGCCTTACAGACGCGCGAATCCATTCTAGGTAATCCGGGTTTCCGCTCTCGATCGGCATTACGGCTACACAAGGGCATTCATACGAATGCAGCTCACAGATCCGCCCGCTCAATTCGGCCGCCAAACGCGCATCCGTCTTCAAAATCAACACACACTCGGTTGACGACTGGACCGCGCCGTCCCACCAGTAGATCGATTTCATCCCCGGCAGCATATTCGCGCACGCAGCCAGTTTTTCTTCGACAACAGCCGCGGCGACTTTCTCGGCCTCGGCCTCGTCAACACAGGTCACATAAACCAGTTTTGCACTCATGGATTCTTCCATTTACGGTTAGGTACGCCCTCAAAAAGATCCGACGCAGCCAAGGGTCCCCAAGAACCCGGCACATACTCATGCAACGGAAGCTCATCCCGGTTCTGCAGCACCGGATCGACCACGGCCCAGGCGGCCTCCACTTCATCCGAACGGGCAAACAGGGTTGAGTCCCCGTTCAGCGCATCCAAAATCAGACGTTCATAGGCATCTGGAAGATTCCGCCCCCAACGCCCGGAATAAGAAAAGTCCATTTCCGCCGACTCCACTACGAACCGCATGGCGGGACGCTTCATTGACATGCGCAGGAAAATGCCCTCATCCGGCTGGATCCGGAAAATCAACTGGTTCGGTTTCACGGCACTGATGTCACACACATCGCCTTCACAGTCAACGGTCTGGAAAAGCTTCATCGTCGGCTCTTTGAACTGCACCACCACCTCCGTAGCCCGCTTCGCCATGCGCTTGCCCGTGCGGATAAAAACCGGCACATCAGCCCAGCGCCAGTTACCCACACTCATGCGAACCGCCGCGTAAGTATCCGTGCGCGAGTCCGGATCCACCCGATCCTCTTCGCGGAAACTTTTAATGCCCTCATCGCCGGCATACTGCGCCATGCAGGCAGACTGAACATCCGCATGAATCGACTTCAGAACCTTAACCTTCTCGTCATGGATGGATTCCGCGGTCAAATCAGACGGAGCCTCCATCAAAACCAACGAGAGCAACTGCAGCAGATGGTTCGCCATCATATCGCGCAACGCACCATACTCGTCATAATAGCCGCCGCGCGCACCTTCCATGCCGATGCTTTCTGCAGAGGTAATCTGAATATGATCCACATGCGTCCGGTTGAACAGCGGTTCAAAAATGCTGTTAGCAAAACGAAACGCCAACACATTCTGAACGGTCTCTTTGCCCAGATAGTGATCAATGCGGTAAATCTGAGATTCATCCAGCCGCGCCAGCAGTTTCTCATTCAGCTCCTTGGCGCTCGCCAAATCATGACCGAACGGTTTTTCAACTACCACCCGCGACCAGTACTCGCCATCTTTCTGGCGAATCAGCTCCTGCGCAGCCAGCTCATTCACAACCACCTCGAAAAAGTCCGGATTGGTTGAAAGGTAGAACAGCAGATTTTCAGGATGCCCGCCCAGCACCTGTTTCAGTTCACGGTAAGAATCCGGCGAATCCAGGTTCCCACGAAAATAGGTGATGTGCTCGACAAAGGCCGCTGCAGACGAGGCGTCATACTCCGCCGCAAACTCCTGCAGGGCCTCCTGCATCATTTCCTGAAAAGCGGGCGAGGTATAATCCCGACGTGCAAACCCGATGATTGAAAACCGCTCCGGCAACAAATCCCGGATATAAAGCGAGTATAAAGCTGGCACAATCTTACGCTTCGTAAGATCGCCGGATGCCCCCATTATCACGATGCTGACCGGCTGCGCCGCACCGCTTTCTGCAAACCCATGCGCTTGTTCCATTTTTAAGCTCCCTCTCAATTGCTACCAAATCTATGGTATTTAAATCCACTTGGCAACTGACAAAAGCCAGTATAGATGGCTTGTCGCCCTAACTCCTTCCCGCTATCTTGCTTCGCTATGAAACTTATTAATAAATATATCCTGCAAAACCTGCTGGCGCCCCTGCTCTACTGCCTGCTGGGATTTATTCTGATCTTCCTGATTTTTGACCTGTTCGACAACGCCGGCGACTTTCTCGAAGGCAACATGACCTTCCGCGACATCCTCTACTACTACGCCCTGATCATTCCGGCCTTCATGGTTCAAGTCGTGCCCGCCTGCCTCATGCTCTCGACGCTGTTCTGCCTGGCCACACTCACCCGCCACAGCGAAATCATCGCCATGCGCGCCTGCGGCATCAACATCCACCGCATTGCACGCCCCTTCATCGTTGTCGGCATCATCGGCAGCCTGATCACCCACTACATCAACGAAGTGATTGTCCCCACCAAGGGCTATCAGGCCGCGCAGTTTAAGGAATCGCACGAAGGCGGAGAAACCGTCGAATCCGTCTACCTTGTAAAGCCGCTCATCATTAAATTCCCCAAAGTCGGGCGCGACTGGTTCGCCGAAAGCTTTGACACCCGCGACCTCTCAATGGAAAACGTAACCATGACGCAGGTCCTCCCGGACAGTGACGGCTCCATCCGCTACACCGCCAAACGCGTCCTGCGCATCGACGGTCGCTGGTGGTTTATGGACGTCTCCATCCAGAAATACGACAGCCTCAACAACAAGCGCGGCGCGGCCACCTACGAACTGCAGCGCGAAATGAAGGATATCAACGACAAACCCACGCGCTTCATCAGTGCCGCCAAAACCGACGTTGAATTCATGTCCTCCTCCGAGCTGCGCAAATTCCTGCGCGACAACCCCAAGCTCTCTGAAAACAAAAAGGTGCGCACCCAGGTCGACATGCATCACAAGCTCGCCATGCCGTGGGTCTGTCTCATCGTTGCCATGCTCGGCATACCGCTCGGCGCCCACTCCGGCCGCCAGGGCATGTTCTCCTGCGTCCTGCTTACCATCGGACTCTTCTTCGGCTACTACACGCTCCAGATCACAATGGAAGCTCTCGCCAAAGGCCAGCACCTGACACCCGCGGTCGGAGTCTGGACGCCCATCGGCATCTTCCTGGCGATCGCCGCCGCCATGATCCACCGCATGCGGTAATCAATCTACTCAAACACGCCCGCGCAACGGGTGCCGCAGCCGGAACAGGTGCCATCGGGGTTGAGGCCGGTGAGGGCCGAATAGAACCCCGAGCGTTCGATGAGCATTTTGCCGCACTGATGGCAGTAAGTGTGCTCTTTCTCGCTGCCGCGCACGTTGCCGACATAGGCGTAATGTACACCGTTCTTCCTGGCGATCTCCCACGCACGTTCCAACGTTTTCAGCGGAGTCGGCGGCTTCTCGAGCATATCCCCCGCCGGACGAAAGGCCGTAAAATGCATCGGCACATACGGCCCGAGCTTTTTGACGACCCATTGAGTCATGGCGTCTATTTCCTCATCCGAATCATTTTCACCCGGAATCAGCAACGTAGTCAGCTCGACCCAGACATCGGTCTCATTCACCAGATACTCGATCGTATCCAGCACCGGCTGCAAACGCGCCCCCGTAAGCCGCTGATAAAAATCGTCGGAGAAGCTCTTCAGGTCGATGTTCGCAGCATCGATATGCTGATACAGCTCGCGGCACGGTTCCGGATTAATGTAACCGCAGGTCACAGAGACCGTTTTAATCCCGCGCGCATGGCAGGCTTTGGCCGTATCGAGCGCATACTCGAAAAAGATCGTCGGCTCGTTATAGGTGAAGGCGACGCTCCGGCACCCTTCCCGCACCGCGGCCTCAGCAATAATCTCCGGCATGGCATCGCGCGAATAAGCCTCCACCTCTTGCGCATGGCTCAGGTGCCAGTTCTGACAGAATTTACAAGAGAGGTTGCAGCCCGCGGTTCCAAACGACAGGACATTGGTTCCGGGCAGGAAATGGTTCAACGGCTTCTTTTCGATCGGATCAATCCCGAGCCCGCTGGCACGGCCGTAGGTGATGCAGACCACATGCCCGTCAATATTCTGGCGGACCAGACAGCGCCCGCGCTCGCCGGGGGCCATCACGCAGAAGTTCGGGCAGACCGTACACTGCACAGACCCGTCACTCAGCCTTTTTTCATACGCGCCCATGCCGGTATAATATGCGTCGGTTCAAATAGATGCAACCTCCCCGGCCGGCGGGCTTTACTCGCCCGCCCAACCAAACTTCGCCGGATCAAAACATCAACCGTCAAGTCCCCATTAGAGCCTTTCGTTTCTGTACATTTTTTCCATGCTGCATGACGATCTTCTCTATCAAACAACAAAGCAGAACCATCCTGACTCAAGACGCGACCGACATCCCGCCCCCCAGCACCTCTATCCACCAGGTGACAGTATAAAAATAGCTCTGTACATGTTTACATGTGGGGATGCTGAATGGTATTTCTAGGCGCATAATGGTTAACAAATTTGGAGAATATCATGTCTAGTTACAAAGTCCTGGAAATGAGCAACGACTTGCCAATCCGTACGGATAAACCGATCCACAGTGGTAAAGTTCGTTCAGTATATTGGCTAACTGCAGCTGACAGCAAACGTCTCATCGAAGAGAAAAACTATGATTGCCCTGCAGATGCAGAGCTTGGAATCATGGTAATTAGTGACCGTATTTCCGCCTTTGAGATCATCTGGAAAGGTGTAGGCGGCATGAACGGTGTGCCTGGAAAAGGTGCAGCACTCAATGCCATTTCAAATCACTGGTTTAAACTTTTCCGTGAAAATGGTCTTGCAGATAATCACATCCTTGACACACCACACCCGCTTGTGTGGATTGTTCAAAAAGCACGCCCTGTTATGGTTGAAGCTATTGCACGTAACTATATCACAGGTTCAATGTGGCGCTCATACGCTAAAGGCGAACGTGAATTTTGTGGTATTCCTGTTGCCGAAGGTCTTGAAAAAGACACGAAGCTCCCGGAACTTCTCATTACACCGTCCACAAAAGGTATTCTCAAAGGAATCCCGGGTGTCCCAGAGATTGATGATGTTAACATCACTCGTTCTGACATCGAAAACAACTTCGAGGCATTCAAATTTCAGTCTAAAGAGGATATTGCCCTTTACGAAAAATTGCTTATTGACGGATTCCGTCTTATTGAAGCTGAGCTTGATAAAATCGGACAAATTTTCGTTGATACGAAGTTTGAGTTTGGTTACGTAAAAGATGCTTCTGGCAGTGATAAACTTATCTATATGGATGAGGTTGGCACACCAGACTCATCACGTCTTTGGGATAAAGAACAGTTTGCAGAAGGTAAAGTTGTTGAGAACTCTAAAGAGGTCTTCCGCAAAGCACTTATGGTTCATTTCCCGGATGCCGATATTCTCACAAATAAAGAGCGTATGGATGAGCGGGTTGAGCTTGGTAAAGAGCTTCTGCCTCAAGCGCTTCTCCAAACTGTATCTGACACCTATACTGATATTGCTAAAAAAATTACCGGTGAAGACATTGTAATTACAGATGACCCGAAAGGGGACATCATTGCAATTCTCAAAGAGCAGTACGGTCTTGTAGATTAAACGCCACATATTCTTTATATATCAAAAGAGGCCATTTCGGCCTCTTTTTCTGTATCTAGACAAAATGCTTTCCATCTGTGTCAATCTGTGGAATTTGTGGATACCTATGAACGCACTCGTTGAACAGTTTCTGGATTACGTCTCGCTCGAGCTCGGCCTGAGCCCGAACACGCGCGCAGGCTATCAAAACGACCTGACCCATCTCACCGCCTTCCTGCACGACAAGAACATCACCAGCTTCAACGACGTCACCCGCCGCGAAATCCTCAGCTTCCTGATGGCCGAAAAATCGCGCGGCATGAGCACCGCGACCATTGCCCGCGAACTCGTATCGGTCAAATTATTCTTCCGCTTCCTCCTGCAGGAAGGCTTCATCTCCCGCAACGAATCCGAAAAGATGGAATCGCCCAAACTCTGGAAAGTCCTGCCGCACACGCTGAGCCACGGAGAGATCGAACGCCTGCTCAAGGCGCCGGACAGCGACACCTCGCTCGGCCTGCGAGACCGCGCCATTCTGAATATGTTCTACGCCACCGGCATGCGCGTTTCCGAACTGGCCGACATCACCATCGACAACCTCCATTTCGCCGAAGGCTATATCCGCTGCATCGGTAAAGGCCGCAAAGAGCGCGTCATTCCCATCGCCCAATCAGCACAAAAGCTGGTCAACCGTTATCTGACCGAAATCCGGCCGAAACATGCCAAAGATAACGAACAGCGCACGGTTTTCCTGACCAGACGCGGCACCGGACTGAACCGCAAAACCCTGTGGGCGATGATCAAAAAATATGCCGTACAAGCCGGCATCACCAAAAATGTGACCCCGCACACCCTGCGTCACTCCTTTGCCTCGCACCTGCTCGCCAACGGCGCCGATCTGCGCACCATCCAGGAAATGCTCGGCCACGCCGACATCGCCACCACCCAGATTTACACCCACGTCGACAACGAACGTCTCCAGTCCGTGCACCACCAGTTTCATCCGCGCGCGTAAAGTTTCATCTCACGCAAAGCCGCGAAGAACGCCAGGCACCATCGCCGCGCCGGGTCGGGGACCCGGCCTACACTCCCCCCCGGGCTTTAGTTCCCGATGCAGGCCTTGACCTGAGCCCATAAAACTGGACAGTTTGGAATGAGAGTTTTCCGTGGTAAAAACAACCGAAATGGAGAACTCAGAATGAAGAAACGACCGCACAGTTCACTGGATTATTTAACGCCGGCGGAGTTCGCGGCGATTCTCCCCCTAGGGGGAGAGGATGGGGATAACCTTCATCCCAACAACAAACAACTAAGCCACCTGGACTCTCATTGAAACTTGTCCAGTGTATGGGGGCAGGTCACATCTAATTTAAACATTTCTCAGATTCTATTTTAATCTAGAGTGGTTAATGCTCAGGTCTTGCAAATCGAATTCAATGCTCAAAAAGTTTAAAGACGACACGACAATTTCATACGAAAAAAATTAACTAAATCAGAACATTGAGCCTATTTGGACAACGCTAGTCGATTCGGCCAGAGTTTGATTACCAAACGGCTCTCCTTTAACGTTAGGCTTATAAAAAATGAAATCGACCCGAAAAAATGCAGGAGAAACACTTTTCATCGCCCTTGCAGCAATTGCATTAGGCATTTTCAACCTCCTGTTCAAACGCTTTATCGACGCAACTCTCTGCATCATTTGCGGCGCATGCTTTCTGCTCCTATGGAAAAAGAAACTTAAGAAACGATCTAAGTACTAGCGCCCATTCGAGCCCCGAACCCCGCCGCCGATAGTGTGAGTGATAAAATAACGCGCGCGCCGACGCCCGGCTCACTTCAAACATTCAATAGCATAGATATGAATAGATTGTTTTTACTAATACCACCGGTCCTGTTTTTCCTCATAGGCAATACGTTTCTCCTTTTATCAGTTATGCCGTGGGTGCGTAAGCTTGTTGGTCACACTAAATTCACCTTCATCGGGGACATCCGACAGGAAAAACGGCATTGGTTGCGACAATCTGGATCGTCTGTTTTTTGCTTATTGCTGTCAGAGCCCTTCTTATGGAGGAAAACCTGATAAACCGAAGTATCGAACGAGATGCTGAGGGAATGCCGGAAAACGACTAAACGCCCTGTTCCTTTTTCTGCCCGCGTTTAAATCGGAAAAAACCTGATCAACCTGAGCACGGTCAAGGATTGACGGGAAGTTTCGGATTAATCATTATCAGCCGAACTAAACAAAGGTAACCGCAAAATGAAAATATCAAAAAAACTGCCAACCACTCTCGCTTTAACAATGAAAACAGCCCTCATTTCCGTTCTGCTTCTGGGATCAGGCTGTGCCTCTTTACAGGCAACAGGCGACAAATATGAAGCACGAAAAGCGACGGGAAAATTACACGCTGACCTGTTGGTTCAAAAAGAGCTGGGGTTTGGTATAAAAAGCCCTCTGCGCTACGGACCGTTAGTTGCCGAGGAAAAGCTTGAGAACGGCCTTACGATCAAAAAACATGTCCAACGCGTACGATCCGGCCAGGGATCTTCAGTCGCATTCTCCACCACAAGCTACCGTTACCGCATTTTCTATTTTCTGGTTGATGCCGATGACGTAATTCAGGATTGGGCGCTGGGAAGTTATGACGACGACAAATCCGACTGGGCTGTTGGCGGTGTCATTTCACTGTCGATTGAGTCCCCATCAAAAGCCGCCGAAATTGAGATCCTTGATGGATTGGTTCGGACATCCACCGGACAGCTGCTCAGCAGCTGGAAATAATCCATCCTGTCAGCAATTCAAACTCATGCGGGCCGATATCAGGCCCGCCCGATTCAGGTAAACTTAACAACAACCGAATCAGTTCAATGACACGTCGCGTTAAAGGCGGGTGTAATTGATCAGATGCGGCAAGGCAACTCATCTACTTTTCTCGCGTTGAATCGTGTGCGTTAAAAGTAGAAATAAATGCCACCATCCTTTACAGTCCGGCGCAATGAAAACTGCTTTTAAAATACTGGAAAGCCGGATCGGCTACTCATTCAAAAAACAAGAACTCCTGCTGCGCGCGCTGACGCATCCGTCCTACCGGCACGAACGGCAGGAAGAGACCGATAACCAGCGACTTGAATTCCTGGGCGACTCGGTGCTCAACCTGATTACGGCAGAGTATCTCTTTGAAAAAAATCCGGACTCCCAGGAAGGCGATCTCAGCAAACTGCGCAGCCAGCTGACGCACAATGAAACCCTGGCAAAAATCGGCGCAGAACTCGAACTCGGTGCCTATATGAACTTCGGCAAAGGCGAGGACGAACGCGGCGGACGGGAACGCCCCTCCAACCTGGCCGATGCGGTTGAAGCCGTCATCGGCGCGGTCTATCTCGACAGCGGCATCATCGCGGCCCGCAAAATCTTCCGCAAACTGTTCATGCCGCGCATTGCCAGCATTCAGGCGCCGGGTTACTTCAATCCCAAAGGATCCCTGCAGGAGATCGCACAGATTCAGTTCAAGTGCATCCCGGAATACACCCTGATCGACCAGCAAGGGCCGGCGCACGCCCCCACCTACACCGTCGAAGTTTCGCTCAAAGGCAAAGCGCTCGCCCAAGGCTCCGGCTCCAATAAGCGCGAAGCCGAAAAAGAGGCGGCTCGACAGGCTATCGATCAGGTGAAGAAGAAAATACTGTAATTGCGGCAAAACACGGGGAAAATATGACCATGGATCTGCTCGACCACACGGCATTCCTGCACTGCCCGCGTTGTGCGTCCAAGGAGATCGCCTCGCACGAAGGCAAGGCAATGAAATGCCCGACCTGCAATTTTCTCTATTTCCACAACTGCGCCAGCGCCGTCGCCGGCATTCTGGAATACGACGCCAAAATCGTTCTGGGCGTGCGGGCGCGTGACCCGCTGAAAGGGATGCTCGACCTGCCCGGCGGCTTTGTCGATTACAACGAAAGCCTGGAAGAGGCCCTCGCCCGCGAGATCCACGAGGAGTTGAATATCAAACCGCAGGCGTTCACCTACTTTTCATCGTCGCACAATGAATACGAGTACCGCGGCGTGAACTATTTCTGTAACGTCGCCTTCTTCCGCTGCCGGCTCGACTCACTCGCCGGCATCCGCGCCGACGACGATTTCGCCGACTTCCAGCTCTTCGATCCCATCGAAATTCCGTTCGACCAGGTCGCCTTCAGCTCTGTGCGTAAAGCCTTACAAAAGTTGAAGTAACCAGCTCACCGCCGGGTCGGTGACCCAGCCTACAAAAATGAGATACCGCTCGCCCGGCCATTCCCGACGGGGTTGGGGCTGGCATACGTCGAATGGCGGATCAAGTTGATTATATCAGGCCCATGTAGGCCCGGTCCCCGACCGGGCGGAATCCACCCGCGTCTTTACTGAAAAACCGGCATCCAGAATCAAATGCCCTAATCAATAATCGCGAGTTTTTTCCAACGTCCGGATTTAAAGCGCCAGCAGAGGCCCGCTCCGAGAATGGTGATGTATAGCAGGCACCAGAGCCATGCTGCAACCGGCCCGGCTTTAAGCCAAATGACAAGTGCCAGTTCACCGAGAGCGAAAATACCCCAGGCTACGCCGGTGTGGAAATACATCACAAAGTGCGTATCGCCCGCGCCTTTCAACGCACCGCCCATGATGAAGTTGACGGCATCCATAATACCCCAGCCGGCGAGAATGATCAGCAGCATGCGGCAGAGCTCAAACACCTCCGGCGACGCGGCGATACCGTCGTTCTGCCCGAACAGGTTGACGTAAAACTGCGGGAACAGCACAAACGTTGCGACTATGACAACCGTATAGATCATACCGGCCTTGAGTGCGGTCCAGCCTGCCTGCTCCGCCAGCCACGGCTCTTTGGCGCCCATGTACTGGCCGACAATAATGCCGGTGGAAATGCCCAGCCCGATCATCGGCATCAACGCGAACAGGTTAATGCTCAAAGCCATGTTACTGGCAATGTGCGCGACTTCACCCTGCCGTCCAAGCAGCATCACAAACAGGGAGAACGAGGCGAGATCCAAAAAGAGGTGCAGGCCAGACGGACCGCCGTAGCGGATCATGCGTTTCATCTGCGCCACATCCCAGCGCCAGGCGCTGCGGGTGGCGTACTGTTCGTTCATCTTTTTAGAGAAAAAGAGCGTGAGCATGATTCCCGGGCTGACCCAGCCGGCGATAACGGATGCGATCGCCGCACCGGCGATACCCATTTCAGGGAAGCCGCACTTGCCGAAGATCATGCAGTAGTCCAGACCGACATTGACGATGTTCCCGACCACATTGGACCACATCACCACTCTCGTCTCGCCGCGTCCGGAAAAGAAGCCGCTGATGGCGGCGGAAAACGGCTGCGAGACAGAGCCGAGCATCAGGATAGTGAAATAGATCTTTTCGTTCTGATAGACCGCTTCGCCGTGGCCGCTGAGTTTCATGAAGTAAAGGCCTACCGGAATCAGCGCCAGCATGAGCGGCCACGAGAGCAGCGAAATCCATAGCCCCTGCATCGTCGCCATCGGGCATTTTTCGTACTGCTTGGCGCCGAAATACTGAGCGACGAACGTATTGGCATATGCCGCCAGCGCCACAAAACCACAGATCATGGTGAAGCAGAGAATGCCCGCCGGAGCTCCGGCACGGAAGGCTTCCGGGCTGTACCAGCCGAGAAACATGCGGTCGCAGAAGTTGAGCAGGGAAAAAGAGCCGGTACTGATAATCAGCGGCCACGCCACCTGCAGCAGCTCCATAAAACCGCCGGGCTTATGGGCACGTTGTTCTTTTTTCACTAGAAACCGCCTAGCGAATTGAATGGCAGAATGACAAACGCCAGCAGATCAAACACAACGTGGCTGGCAATGTTCAGTGTGACCGATTTGAAGAAGCGGTAGAGCAGAGCCCAGTAGCCTCCGGCGATAACCGCCGCACCGATCAGCATCGGATTCAGGGTGACCAAATGTGCGATCACATACAGTGCCACGCCGATGAAAAAGCCCTTCCACGGTCCTTCGGCCTCAGTGAAAAAATCCTGCACGAACCCGCGCCAGAACAGCTCTTCGGCCGGGCCGATCAGAAAACCGATCGTCAGCATAATCCGCAGCTCGGAGGCGCCGAGGCCGAAACGGTAGACGCTCCGCAAATGGTCGCCCCACTCCGGCAGGATCAGGTGCTGCACATAACGCGCAAGCCAGAAGACCCCGTAAAGAAGAATTCCCGACAATAGCCCGCCCGCAAACTTGAGCAGAAACTTGTCATTAATATCGTCCAACATGGAGCGCAACAGTTCCGGACGCGTACCGAGCGCCATCAACAGCAACAACCAGATCAAGCTGGCAAAGCCGCCCCAGAATTCGATTAAGCCGAAGCGTTGCATCAAAAAAAACGCGGAGAAGCCGAACACACCGATCCCGCACATCCAGTACACGTCAGGAGTGAACAGACGGAGCAGAAGCGGCGAAAGGCGCGCGTCTGCAAATTTAGCGATTAAAGCCGAAAATTTTCTGAGCGTTTTCATAAGTCTGGCGGGCGATTACTTCTTCGGATTCGTTGCGGAGTTTTGCGACGCGTTGCAGGACATACGGAAGCGTCGCCGGTTCATTCAAATTCTGTTCGTCGTGTCGGAACGGTTTGAGCTTCTCGACTTCATCGATCGAAATGTCCGGAAACAGGTCCGGTGCATCGGTTTCAATCAGCAGACGGTCGGCCGGAACAGTCGGAACAATCTGCGCGGCTTTTTTGTTGGTCGGACGCAAAATCGCGCCCGCAAAAGAGATATATGCATTAAGCGGCAGCAGCTCTTTGATGGTTGCGGCCGAGCCGCCGTAACAGTGAATGACCGCGCCGCGCTCGAACGGACCGAACTCCTTCAGGATTTCAACCAGCTGCCCCCATGCGTTGCGGCAGTGAATGGTAACCGGACGGTTCAGCTCTTTGGCGATCACCAGCTGATCGCGGAATACCTGCTCCTGGTCGTCGGGGTCAAATGCGTCCATTTTGTGGTCGAGCCCTATTTCACCGACGCCGGCCGCCGGATTTTCGATCAAGTAGCGGCAAAGCTCCTCTTTCCAGTTCCCGGTGCGCTTATCAATCCAGCACGGGTGCAATCCATAGGATGGGTAAATAAAATCGTAGGCATCGGCGAAGCGCTTCAGGCGAACCCAGTCGATTTCCGTACAGCCTTTCGTGGCCATGAATTCCACCCCGGCCGCGGAGGCTTTTTCGAGCATATCCTCGAAGTGCGGAAAAAGTCGTTCGTCCTGAATATGGCAATGTGCATCAAAGAGTTTTTTCATCAGATAAATTTTAGCGGCCGCGCACGACCGGCGGCCCTTCAACCTTATTATAGAAGTAGAGGTAGCTTTAATCTCACAATCGCGACACGGGAAGCAATGGCAAATTTAATTACAGTTCCCCATCCCACTGAACCGAAGTGCGCTCTCAACACGCCTGAATTAGATCCGCACAACCTCGCCCAAAACAGCGTAATTACAAAAACGTAACATTTGCAATTGAGGGCGCAATTTGTTTGCGCCACTCCGGCCAGACCTATATATTCCGCCTAATTTTGTGAAGATTCGAAAGTTTAACTAAAACAAGGAGATAAGAATATGTCAGAAATTATCGACGTACTCGCACGCGAAATCATCGACTCCCGCGGTAACCCGACACTGGAAGTTGATGTAATCCTCGACAGCGGCGCACTCGGCCGTGCAGCAGTTCCGTCTGGCGCATCCACAGGTGTTAACGAAGCACTCGAACTGCGTGACGGCGACAAAGACCGTTACCTCGGCAAAGGCGTTCAGAAAGCGGTTGCTAACGTAAACGAAAAAATCGCTGAAGTTGTAATCGGCATGGACGCGCTGGACCAGGTTTCCATCGACAAAGCAATGCTGGCCCTCGACGGCACAGAAACTAAGAAAAACCTCGGCGCTAACGCGACTCTGGGTGTTTCTCTGGCAGTAGCTAAAGCCGCAGCTGAAGAGCTGGGCATGCCGCTGTACCGCTACATCGGTGGCACAAACGCGAAAACACTGCCGGTTCCGATGATGAACATCATCAACGGTGGTTCTCACTCCGACGCTCCGATCGCATTCCAGGAATTCATGATCCGCCCGGTTGGCGCGCCGACATTCAAAGAAGCGGTTCGCATGGGTGCGGAAGTATTCCACAGCCTGAAAGCCATCCTGAAAGGCAAAGGCCTGAGCACGGCAGTTGGTGACGAAGGTGGTTTCGCTCCGAACTTCGCTGGCGGTACTGAAGAAGCTCTAGAAAGCATTCTGGCTGCAATCAAAGCGGCCGGCTACGAAGCGGGCAAAGACGTAACAATCGCTCTGGACTGTGCTGCATCTGAGTTCTTCGTAGACGGCGTTTACGACTACACAAAATTCGAAGGCGCTGACGCGGCTAAACTGACTTCTGAAGAGCAGGCGACTTACCTCGCTGACCTCGCGGCTAAATACCCGATCGATTCTATCGAAGACGGTATGGACGAAGAAGACTGGGACGGCTGGAAATCCGTAACTGAAAAATGCGGCGACAAAATTCAGCTGGTTGGTGACGATCTGTTCGTTACAAACGTTAAGTTCCTCGAAAAAGGTATCAAACTCGGCTGCGCTAACTCCATCCTGATCAAAGTGAACCAGATCGGTACACTGACAGAAACACTGGACGCGATCGAAATGGCTCACCGTGCGGGTTACACGTCTGTAACGTCTCACCGTTCTGGTGAAACAGAAGACGCGACAATCGCTGACATCGCGGTTGCTACAAACTCCGGCCAGATCAAAACAGGTTCCATGAGCCGTTCTGACCGTATCGCAAAATACAACCAGCTGCTTCGCATCGAAGAAGAGTTGGGCGAAAACGCAATCTACGGCTTCGCGAAATAAGCGAACCCCACTGCGTTATCAAGGCGGAGCATTTGCTCCGCCTTTTTTCGTGCCATTTCAAGCTCGTCCCGCTATAAGAAACGCCATGGCTAAACGCGAAGAAAAAGAGCTCTGGAAACTGATCAATAAAACCGCATGCATCGTGACGGCAGCGGGCTTCCTGATCTTGGTGATCTATCTGTTCACCCCGAAGATCAAGCAGTACAACCAGTATCAGCAGACCGCTGAAAAGCTCGATGCCGAGGTGGAAACACTGCAGGACCAGATCGCTGAAATTCAAAACAAACGCCGCAATTTTGTGCACGATAAAAACTACGCCCGCCGTATCGCGCATGAACACGGCTTTGCAGAAAAAGGGGAAGTGATCTACCGCTTTCTCGACGAGCCGGCCCCCTAAGCATGGAAATCGATCTGCACAAAAACTTCGGCTCACGCGAATGCCCGTCCTGTGCCTGCGAAGTCGAGACCAACCAGAACCGCTGCCCCATCTGCGGCTATGAATTCCCGACCGCGCCCTCCCCTATCCACCGGAGCAAGGTCTGGGTTGCAACCACCCTGTTAGCCATCATTTTAATCTCACTGCTCAGAGGGTTACTGCGATGAAGCCGATCGTCTGGACCATAGCCGGGTCCGATTCCGGCGGAGGCGCGGGCATTCAGGCTGACCTGAAAATTATGCACGAGCTGGGTGTGCACGGCTGTTCCGTCATCACGGCCCTCACGGCCCAAAACACGCTCGGAGTACAACTCAGCGAACCCGTCTCCCCGAAAATGATGCAGGCGCAACTCGACGCACTTGCTGATGATCTCCCGCCCGCGGCAATTAAAACGGGAATGCTGGGAACCGCGGAAAACATCCGCATCATCACAGACGTCCTGCGATCCTTAAAGCAGCGCCACAATTTCCAGTTGATCTGCGATCCCGTGCTGAAATCAACTTCCGGCGCGGATCTGCTGGAGCCGGAGGCGATCGAACTGCTGAAGGCGGAAATGTTCCCGCTGGTTGATCTGCTGACGCCAAATCTGCCCGAAGCGGAAGCTTTAACCGGCAGGCAGCTGGACGTGGAAGCGGCGAGCGCGGAACTGATCAAACTGGGTGTTAAATCCATACTGATCAAAGGCGGGCATTCAGCCGACAATCTATGCCGCGATTACTGGACGGACGGTCAACGCGCGCAATGGCTTGAATCGCCGCGAATTACCACTCGCGCGACCCATGGAACCGGATGTGTGCTGTCTTCCGCGATTGCCTCATTTCTGGCCCTTGGCGAGCCGATGCCGGAAGCAATCCGGCAGGCCAAAAACCTACTCACCAGCAAGCTGGAAAGCGCACCGGAGCTTGGTTCCGGGCACGGGCCGTTCGTGTAATCCGCCGTGCAAACACGGGCTCCCTGCGCTATACTACGAGTGGAGAGGGGGTTAAAAGATGAATGCTCTGTTCAGACATGCACGTGCCGGTACCCATCATCAGCATCACTACATCTCGCATCTGATCCACGATGAACGTTTCTGGGCTGGAGTAGGTATTACATTGCTGATTGGTGCAATTATTGTTCTGGCTATTTACGCAGCCCATATGGAAGCACCGCCGACCACATTCTTCCCGTATTATTAACGGGGTGATGCAGATGCAAAGTTGGAGTTCGGGGGGGTCTTTGTACTTCGACCCGGTTACACCGAGTCGTATTTTTTCAGTTCGATGCGTGCCTGTTGAAGCGTACGAAACAGATTCTCTTCGCCCAGATCTTTATCCAACCGGGCGCGTTTAAACACCTCTTCAACCTGATTCTTCAGCCCGATCAGAATAAGGCGAACTCCTCCATCGCGCAGGCGCGCGCTCAAGTCGCGCAGCATCTCCACCCCGGTTGAATCAATTCCGTTCATACCTTCACAGCTAAGTGCGATCACCTTTGCATTCGGGTGCTCACTTTCCACCCGCAGAATGGCATCTTCCACCCAGGCGCTGTTTGCAAAGAAGATGCGGCTGTCTACACGAATGAGCGGCATCTCTTCGTCGAGCGTCAGCCCGGGCTCCCCTGCCTCGCGTAACGTCCCGTCCGCGTGCTCCCCGACAATAACGACGCGCGGCTTCATGGTTTCATACAGATACACGCAGAGCGCCACCACAATACCGACAAAGATCCCGTTCTGAACCTGCGGCGCGAAGAGCAGCGCACAGACAAAGGTGATCACGGCGGCCATGCCATCCAGCCAGCTCGCCTCCCAGAACTTGATAAAGCACCCGAAGTTGAGCAGCTTCACAATCGAAACAATGATAATTGCGGCCAGAGCCGGCTGCGGCAGGAAGTAGAGGTATTTGGTGAAGAACAACAAAAAGACCAAAATAAAGAGGCCGGCAACAACGGAACTGAGCCCCGTCCGGGCACCTGACGCAAAATTCAAGGCGCTACGGGAAAAGGAACCGCTGACCGGGTAACCGCCGCTCAAACCACTGCTGATGGAAGCCAGGCCCTGCCCGATGATTTCCTGATTCAGATTGAGGCGCTGCTTGCTCTGAGCCGCAATCGCTTTGGATACCGAGCACATTTCCATAAAGCTGATCACAATAATCGCCGCGGCACCGCTCAGCATCTGCAACGATGTATCCCAATCCGGCACCGCCCACACAAACTTCGGTAGCCCGGCGGGAACTTCACCCACCACCTTAACGGCATGAACCCCTTCATGAAGTTTCCCGAAATAGACGGCACAAATGGAAAACACAACCACGATCAAAGCACCCGGCCATTTCGGCGCATATTTTTTTATGACCACCAAGACCGCAATCGAGCCCAGGCCTATGGTCAGGCTGACCGGATTCAGGTCGTCAAAGCGAAGCAGCACCTCCCACAAATCCCGCAGATAATTCCCGCTTTTACTCATTTGCAGCCCGGCGATCTTTCCGAGCTGGGAAGAGGCGATAACCAAGACGCAGGCGTGCGTAAACCCTTCCAGCACAGGACGGGAAATAAAGTTAGCCACAAACGTCAATCGGAGAAAACCGATAAGCAGACGGATGACGCCCACCAACACAGCCAGCATAGCCGCGGTAGTCATTAAATCGGTCCCTGTCGCCCCGTTCATTCCGATCAGGACGGTGGCTGTCAAAAGCGAAGAAGTGGCTACCGGCCCGGTATTGAGATGATTGGATGAACCCCACAAAGCACCGACAATCACCGGCAGAAATCCGGTATAGAGTCCCACCCACGGCGGCAAACCGGCCAGATCTGCGTAGGCCATCGATTGCGGGATCAGCACCAGCGCCACCGTCAGGCCTGCAATAAAATCCGCGCGTAAAATCGCGCGGTTAACCGGGAACCAGTTCAAAAATGGAAATAACTTTCTCAACATACAAAACAGTCTCATTTGAAATTAATCAAATGAGACTAGTTCAGTAATGATCTGAAAGCAATACGGGGGTTGGTAAAACCAACCTCCACGATAAAGTATCCACGGATTCAGAAATTAAGCGTCTTCACCGCGCCCTGCGCCGGTCTGGCTACGCCACTGAAAATCTATGGACCGTCTGCGACACAAATTTTTCACCCGGTTGCAGGATCGTATTCGGGAACTGCGGCTGATTCGGGCTGTCGGGATAGTGCTGTGTTTCCAAACAGAACCCGCAGCGACGGCTATAGGTGCAGCCGGCCTTTCCTTTCAGATCGAGATAGTTGGCTGTATAAAACTGCACGCCCGGCTCCGTGGTATAGATTTCCATCACGCGCCCGCTTTTCAGATCCGTGGCACGCGCGGCCATGCTCAGCTCGCCCTCGACCGCTTTATTCAGGCAGAAGTTATGATCATATCCCGAGCCGAATTTGATCTGTTCGTCCTCTTCCTCAATGCGCGCGCCGATCGACGTCGGCTCCAGGAAGTCAAACGGAGTCCCCGCAACCGCTTTAACTTCGCCATACGGAATGCCCGTATCATTAATCGGCAAAAATCCATCGGCGTTAATCATTACCACCTGGGCGCCAACATAACCGGAATTGTTCCCCGCCAGATTAAAGTACGAGTGGTTCGTTATGTTAAAAGGCGTTGCCGCGGTTGATTCCGCTTCGTAATCGATCGTCAACTCATTGGCTTCGGTCAGCGTGTATGTCATTACGGTCTTCACTTCGCCGGGGAAGCCCTCTTCGCCGTCCGGGCTGAGATACGTCATCCGGACCGCATTGCCCGCGTCCAGGATTTCAGCATTCCACACTCGTTTATCAAACCCGCGAAGTCCACCATGCAGAGCATTCGGCCCGTTATTAACAGCCAGCGTGTACTCCTTGCCCTCCAACGTAAACTTTCCATCTTTGATACGGTTGCCAAAGCGGCCGATCGCGGCGCCTAAATAAGGAGTGGCCTGAGTGTACTCTTCAGCTGAATCATGCCCGAGCACGACATCCGCCAAATTCCCGTCACGGTCCGGCACCTCCAAAGAGACAATGATACCGCCATAGTTCATAATACGAGCCTTCAGCCCGGCACGGTTAGTGAGCGTAAACAACTCCACATCTTCACCGAACATATTTTTACCAAATGCCTCTTTTGCAACCGCCATAACCTTCTCCTTAGGTATTAATATTAAAGCTGATTCGTTTTAACATCTCTTTAGAAAAGCTCAAGGGTTCAACCGCCAAACAAACAAGATAACCACAGCCCTCCTGCGACCTCCCGAATAGGTTTCGTTTTTTTCTTGGAAAAGATGCAACCGAAGCAGATAAGTGAGATTTTATCCTATTTAGAGACTTGGAGGTTTAGAATGAGTGATTGCAGTACATGCCCGAGCGCCAGCGGATGCACTTCAAAAAATGATCAGGGATGCAGTTCCGGCGCACAGCCCAATCCGCAGCAGAAGCTCCGCCAGCGGATGGCAGGCATCAAAAATAAAATCGTCGTTATGTCCGGCAAAGGGGGCGTCGGCAAAAGCACGGTTTCAGCCAACCTGGCCGCGGCTCTCTCTAAAAACGCAAAAGTGGGTCTGCTGGACGTTGACTTCCACGGCCCGAGCATTCCGCGCATGTTTGATCTCGGCGAGCATCAGGTGATGGGCCGCAGCGAAGATATCCTGCCGGCACAAGTGACTGAAAACCTGAGCATCATGTCGCTGGGACTCTTTCTCGATAACGCCAGCATGCCCGTCATCTGGCGCGGTGCCCGCAAGCAGGGAGCGATCAATCAGTTCCTGTCCGATGTGGAATGGGGCGAACTCGACTATCTGATCGTCGACTGCCCGCCGGGAACTGGCGATGAGCCGCTGGGCGTGATCCAGACCATCGGCGACGCTACCGGCTCGGTCATTGTTACCACCCCGCAGGAAGTGGCGCTTGAGGATGTCCGCAGATCCGTCTCCTTCTGTCATGAAGTCAACCTGCCGATTCTAGGGATCGTGGAAAACATGAGCGGCTTTGCCTGCCCCTGTTGCGACGAAGTAACTCACATCTTCTCGAAAGGCGGGGGTGAAAAGCTGCGCGACGAGATGGGTGTCAAACTGCTTGGTGAAATCCCGATCGACCCGACAGTAGTACAGATCTGCGACAGCGGTTCGGTGGTTGCATTCCAGGAATCCGGCGAAAGCGCAGTCGCCAAGGCCTTCGATACGATCGTGGCCAACCTGAATATTTAATCCGCTGCAACAGCAAAATCACAGCCCGGCACGTGCCGGGCTTTTTCCATTCTTATACTACGCAGATTTTACTGATTAGGATTTTGCGTACAGGCCCCAAGACGTCTATTTTACTCAACTATGAATTTTGCAGAAGAACAAACCAAAGAAGTGGAACGCGACGGGCACAGCAAGCGACTGGACGCCTGGTTGGCAAAAACGGAGCCGGCGCATTCACGCGCACGCTGGCAGGAACTTATTAAACAAGGACTGGTTCAGCTGAACGGAAAAACCGTCAAACCGAACCATAAAGTACTCACCGGCAACACCGTCAGCTGGCAGATCCCCGAACCGGTGGCCGTGGAACCTCAGCCCGAAGATATCCCGCTTGATATTCTGTTCGAAGATTCCGACATCATTGTCATCAACAAGCAGCCGGGCCTCGTGGTTCATCCGGCACCGGGCAACGAAACCGGCACGCTGGTCAATGCCCTGCTCCACCACTGCAAGGACCTGCAGGGAATCGGCGGCGAGCTGCGCCCCGGCATCGTGCATCGGCTCGACAAAGATACCAGCGGAGTGATGGTAATCGCAAAAAATGAAATCGCGATGAACCACCTGATGACCCAATTTAAGGAGCGCGACACGCATAAGGAATATCTCTGCCTTGTATGGGGCCGTCCCCGCCATCCGACCGGCACCGTTCACACCAATATCGCGCGCTGTGAACACCACCGTAAAAAAATGGCCGTTTACGAATTAGAAGGCCGCGGAAAAGATGCGATTACCAATTACCGCGTCGAAGAACGATTTGATCAGTGCACCCTCGTGCGTTGCCACATTGAAACCGGCCGGACTCACCAGATCCGCGTCCACATGACGCACCTGCGCCATCCCATCGTGGGTGACAGTATCTACGGACGCAGCCGCGCCAGCAAGTTACCGGCGCCTTTTCATCGCCAGATGTTGCATGCCGCGCACCTGGAAATTGAACACCCGAAAACCGGCGAGAAACTGGTCTTTGAGGCTCCCCTCTTTGATGATATGAGTAGCCTTTTGACTGCGCTGAGGGCGGAACAGGAATAAGAACTGCCGCCGGGCGCGATGTTACCAAGTGGTCGATCGAGGATCTCGAAGAACCCGAGCTGATTCGGGAAGCCTTCGAAAAATTTAAGGACACATGCAGGAAAATTCATGAGCAAACTGGGAAACCTATTGAAAAATATTGAGGAATTCATCGCCTTTCAGCAGGACGAAGACTTCGATGCGGTCCAAGTAAACCCGGCTACGCTCAAGGAGTTGCTGAGCTATTTCGATAACCCGGAACGCGCTCCGCAACCGGCCTCCCGTCCTGCGGCAGTCAAACCCGTTGCGCGGCAGGCGCAGCCCAAACCCGCGCCCAAACCGATCGAAAAGCCCAAGCCGACGATTCAGCTGCCCGATTTCCAGTCGATGGAAGAAATCGCGGAGCATATCAGCCAGTGTAAACGCTGCCCGCTCTGCAAGACCCGCAGCTTGACCGTACCCGGAGAAGGCAACGTCAACCGCCCGGAGATTATGTTTATTGGCGAAGGACCGCGGTTCGAAGAAGATAAACAAGGTCGACCGCTCGTCGGCCCGGCCGGCCAACTGTTCGCTAAAATGGTTGCCGCGATGGGCTACACCCGCGAAGAGGTGTTCATCGGCACCGTCATCAAGTGCCGGGCTTTCCATACTGAAACCAATAAAGATCGGCGCCCGACCGCGGATGAGACCTTCAACTGTCTCCCTTACCTGAAGGCCCAGATCAAACTGATCAAACCGAAGGTAATTGTCGCGCTCGGCCAAACAGCGAGCCGTATCCTGCTGAACGAAAAAGCGGCCATCACTCAATTACACGGCAAATGGCGCAAGTTCGAAGGCATCGACCTGATGCCTACCTACCAACCCGACCTTTTGCTGCGGCACCCCGAATATAAGGGCGATACATGGTCGGATCTGAAGGCAGTACTGGCTCATCTGGGCAAACCGGTTCCGCAACCGAAGAAAAAACAGGCCCCTTAATTTAACACACTTTGTTACCCGCCCTTGACCTCGCGTGTATTTCTTTTAACCTATCTTTATCAAGCCGGTTCACTATTATCGGTCGACTGGGTTTGTGTTAAAAGAGCGAGCCAACTATATGGAGTCTCCAAAGTTTGTAAGCAAAGTGCAGGAGTTGCTTAACAGCAATGCCGATCGCAAATCACTGGAACGCAAATTCCTGAACCTGTGCGACGCCGAAAAACGGCGCATCGGCCACGATCTGCACGACAGTCTGGGGCAGCAGCTCACCGGCATCAGCCTGATCAGCAAGGCCCTCACACGGAAGTTGCAGAACAAAGATATACCCGAAGCCGAAGAAGCCGCCTCGATTGCCAAACTGGTGGACTCCGCCATCCAGCAGGTCCGCATGGTCGCCGCCGGCCTTGCCCCGCAGGAAATCCATAACAACAGCGCCAATAAGGCGCTCACATTGCTTTGCCGGAAAATCGAAAAAGTGCATCAAATCGAGTGCACCTTTTTAAATAACGCCGAAAAGGAAATCTGGGACGCGGAAATCACCAAACATATTTTCCTGATTGTCGAAGAGGCGATCCATAATGCCATCCGGCACGCTCACGCTGAAAACATCAAAGTAGAACTTGCCACCTCGGGAGAAGACGGACTCCTTACCATTCAGAATACCGGCCAGTTTGATGAAAAAAGCCTTATAAACTCAGAAGGTCTGGGCCTGAATACCATGCGTTGGCGAGCCGAAATTCTGGATGGATCGTTAAGTATAACCCAGCCCAGCGAGGGCTGGCTTACGGTTACCTGCCGCTTTAAATTGAGAGGAAGCAATGATGACAGCCAATAATCAAAGGCCCGAATCCACCTCACGCGCGCAAAAAGAGATCCGAAAGAAGGTCTTTCTGGTGGATGATCACCCTGTGGTTCGTCAAGGCTTGCACATGCTCATTGAACAGGACAGTGAGCTCATGGTTTGCGGCGAATCCGCTACAGCCCTGGATACCATTCAGCAACTGAAAACCCTGACCCCCGACATCCTGCTGACGGATATATCCCTCAAAGATTCCAACGGGCTTGAGTTAGTTAAAGACATACGGCTGCGCAACCCCAACCTGCCCATCCTGGTTTTCTCTATTCATGATGAAACTATATATGCCGAGCGTGCTTTAACCGCGGGGGCCAACGGCTATGTGATGAAACAGGAAGACCCTGATCTGCTCCTGCATGCGATCCATAAAGTATTGGGGGGCGACATCCATCTCAGCATGAAAGTGACCTCTCAACTGCTCAAGCAATTGTCATCAAGCAAACCTTCAAACCCCCTGGATCACGCGGATGCCGTCAGCACGCTCAGCGACCGCGAACTGGAAGTTTTCGAACTGATCGGCAAAGGGCTCTCCACGCGTAAAATTGCCGAACAACTCAACCTGAGTATTAAAACGATTGAAACCTACCGCGCGCACATTAAGCGCAAGTTTAACATCAGCGACTCTGCGGAACTCACCCACCGTGCTATTCAGTGGGCCGACAACGACTCGTAGCGAAACGAGATATTCTGCGCACAGCCGCTTCGAATGAAAGTTCAGGCGCAATCGGAGCCCTTCACTTCAACGCCGTTACCGGATTCCACGGCACTTGCGGTGGCAAAAAAAGGGCGCTCAAGCCCGGCTTTAACTATGTTACGACGCCAGCTCCTTGAAAGCAGAAACAAGTTATTCGCGCTTCATAACATTATTTCAACTGCCGCATTCCCCCTCCGAAAAAAACAAACAATATAATGCCTAACGCACAGGCACAGGCATCAGGGTTTCCCTGATGCCATTTTCCTCAGTTCGCTCATAGGATTATCATCCTGCCCCTGTCTTGCGGATTTATCAGGTCTATTCAAGACTAAGAGTGCAGGAGGTGACCATGCACAAAAGTAGCCTTGAAAACATGTTGCTTGAACTTAAGCAAACAGAGGGGGCCTCAGATCTGATTATCACGCAGGGAACCGCGCCGCAATTACGAGTCAACGGCATGCTCGAACCTCTGGGTAATGCCCCCATGGAATCCACCGATCTCTGGAAGCTGGTCAAAAATCTGTTAACGGAAAAACAGCACGACCTCTACCAGGTGACCAAGTCGATCGATTTTTCGAGCGACTTCCCGAATATCGCCAAGTTCCGCTTTAATGTTTATTTTCAGCGCGGTGAACCGGCCATGGCCGTTCGCATCATACCGTGCGCCATCCCGTCCTTCGCGGAACTGGGACTGCCGAACATTGTCGAAGATTTTGCGGAACGGCCGCACGGCTTAATTCTGATTACGGGCCCGGCCGGAAGCGGGAAATCGACCACCCTCGCTGCCATACTCGACTACATCAACCAGAACAAAAAGCTGCACATTATCACCATCGAAGATCCCATCGAATATACGCACTCCCATAAGACCTCCACCGTTGATCAGCGTGAAATCGGCGCGGATGTGCGCAGCTTCCAGGAAGCGTTGCGTCATATTTTCCGTCAATCCCCCGACGTTATCATGGTCGGAGAAATGCGCGACCTCGAAACGATACAGCTCGTACTGACGCTGGCAGAAACCGGCCATCTTATTCTGGCCACCCTGCACACGCAGGACACCACGCACGCGGTAAACCGCATCGTGGATGTCTTTCCGGTCGCTCAGCAGCAGCAGATTTATTTCCAGCTTTCCCAGGTACTGCTGGGCGTAATCGCACAGCAACTGGTCATCACGAAAGATACCAGTCGCCGTGTGTTGGCTACCGAAGTCATGGTAGTGAATTACGCCATCCGTAACCTGATCAGAGAAATGAAAGTAGAGCAAATCTACACCGTAATCCAAGCCGGCCGTTCGGAAGGCATGATTACCATGAACGAGTCCCTTCATGAACTGCTTCGTGGGGATATCATTCATGAGCACATAGCATTGCACAAAACATCCAAACCGCGCGAACTCCTGCGCCTGCTTAACCAAACGGAGCGATAACCCAACCAAAGGAGGCTGCCATGATGGTGCCAAGATACACAACCAAGTCAAGACAGCTGGTGATCTTGTCAGGCATCTTCGTCCTGATGATTAGCCTGTGCGTCATTGCACAGGAGGTGATCGAAGCCCCGCCCGCAGAAGC
>JBHORO010000016.1:0-37078 GCA_042566005.1 Verrucomicrobiota bacterium | reverse complement strand
ACCAGTTGATCTATTAAATCTCCAAAAATCGAAATCCGACGAACCCTTTATTTCGGAAGTATCGTTCTATAGCAGAACAAATAGAACGACCTCATTTTTGAACGAGGAAGTTCTTGTCATACGAAAGAAAAATGAGTGCCAATTATCTTTGCAAACATTTTCTGAGGCCGTCGAAACGATGCTCTCAGACTTCGTGCTAACCAACAATCTATTTGAGCTTCAAAAAAATGTTTTAAGTATACATTCAAATGAGCTGCAGAATGAAGATACCCATCATGGAATAATTGACTCGCGCGATTATCGTGATGCTCAGAATCAAACGTTGCGCGATATCAAAGGAGACATAATCCAACACCTAGAAGATCGGCTGCTTTCGATTGAGGAGGAGTCTAATTTTTTGAGCAATGTGGAAGCCAACAAACGGGATCTATTTGAATGCCTAAAAGCGGCCTGCCTAGATTTTTATGAGGCAAAAAAGAAGGCGCGATCTCTTATTAATTCTCTGCCAAAACCTCAATTGGGTGAGCGCTCTTCAGAAATTGAAAATTTACAATTTCTAGAGAGATTGTTGGACGATTTCACACATAGCCAACAGTCATTTGCCGTCCTTTTAGATGAACATTTTTTGACGGGATTATCGGTCATTACCAAGAAATGTCGGTCGGGTGATGTCGCCGCTTGGAGTACTTCAAGCTTTCGGATCTCAAAGAACTTATATACCCCCAATGAACCTATTGGTCACAGAATTATCAATTCAATGCGTGATGCAGGAGAAAGGCGCGGCTACTTGGTTCCCTATAAAGAGTTTTGCGTAGAAAGATTAAACTCAAGTCTTTGGGACAAAAAAGACGGCGACTTATGGGGAGCTTTTTTAGACAACAGATCACTTTTTTTACAAGTAGTCACTCAATGGTTAGAGCAACATCTCCATTGTATTAACGGAACCAGTTTACGCGGGAGATGTGCCGCAAAGCTTAACCTTGATAAATTTATTGAAGGTTTTACGCTACCACGATCCGAATCTTTGTTTTCTCTAATCATATTTGGACGTTTGCACAATATCTTTCCCAGCAGAGAAGAGTTTGCTCACAAATACACGCAATCGATTGTGAAGTTTTCAACGGCGATTACTGCCGTGCAATGGAAAAAAAAGGTAGATGACTCAAATGCTCCCCAAAGCGAGGGTGGAAAACGTTCTGCTGAAAATAAGAGGATCGACATTAGGGTAAATACCATTATCAAAATCATGCAAGATAGGCATGAGCAGGAACATGACGAAAAAAAGCGTGATCCTAAGTTTCAAATTACCAATTTTGAAACTCTCCGTAGCGAGTCCGCTGATGAAGAAGTTGATAAGTTCAAAGAGGATGTGCTGACATTATATCCAGATTACCCTTTTCGATGCGATCTTTTGAAAGCGGTATTAATAAAGCGGCGTGAAGAAGATTTAAAAATGAAAGGCCGACGCCTTAAGGGGATCGAGAGACAAAAAATTCAAGACCTCACGAGAGAATCTGTTTTAGGCGAGTTTAATTTCGAGGATCAAGTGAAATTCGGCATTACATTCGTATCCGAAACAGCCCTTAAAGGAAAAAAAGGCCAAGAAAGGCAAAGGATTATTAGATCGAAATGTGATTGGTATCATGAATCCTAAACCAGACAGTAGTAAGGTCGCCCACTAGTGCGCATCCTTCAACCTTCATGCTAAACCCTGTTTCGTAATCAACACGAAGCAGGGTTTGTTTTGTGCTGGGAAAAGTAAATTAAACCATGGAGGTAAAAAATGGATCCATTAGGAATAAAGGCAAAAAGAACGCTCGAGATACAAAGATTAATTGCTGAGGAGCTGGAGGAACATACCAAGGATATTGACTTGCTGAAAGAGCGCGATATAGAAAAACAAAAGGACATTCAGCACTTGAGCGAGGAGTTGGAGGCTCAAAAGGAACAAACTGGCCATATGGCAGAACGGGTAGCAGTTCTGGAAGCAGAATCCGAACAAAGGAGAAATAGCGCTATAAGGGGAGAAATAGCAAGTGGCAGAAAAACAAAAGACGTTGCTTATGAATATGGAGTGAGTGCATCAAGAGTCTCTCAGATAGCTCCTAGAAGACGGTACAATAATGGTTAACAAATAGGAGCCGGTAGAGTTTGACTGGCTCTTTCTCTGTAACGTTGGATGAAAGAGCCAGTTCGATGTTACCCGAATTTTCATACATTGTGCCGCATTATGGATGAATTATGACTATAGATAAACCAACAGAACAAAGCACCTTACTGAATGTTTGCTGCCAGCTTGGCCGCACCCATGATGGTTCGTTTGCGCTGATCATTCCGCCCAGTAGAGGATTAACACCAGCCTTTGAAGGGATGTTTGCTCAAGAAGACTATGCACGAGGCGGGGTGGCAGATGATTTCAGTACAGGCAAACCCAAACTCACTTTGGATCAGGAACTTAAATCAGATTCCAGCGGAACCGTAATCTTCCCGACTCCGGCAGGAACCACATGGGAAGATATCAAGATTCAGTTCCGTGACAATCACACCGTTACGGTTTGGGCGCGGGATGAAACCCACAGGTACACCTATGGGGAAATGGGGATGATGAGCAAGAAAGATAAAATGCCGACCAAGCAATGGCGCTGGCTTTTGGAATTTGCTGACTCACACGGCAATATTAATTGGGAGAACAAATCTTCAGAACACAGACTTAAGAAACAGAAGCAACTACTTTCCAAACGCCTGCGTAAATTTTTCCATCTAAAAGGCGATCCCATTTATTGGGATAAAACCGCAGGAGCCTATTGTTGCCGATTCCAGATTCTCCCTGAGGGAGCTGTAGACGGCTAACCTCCGATTTCTTACTCCATAACGCCAAGCCTCGACCCATTAATTTGGGTCGGGGCTTTTTTCGTTTTTGGTAGTGCTGCGGCGAAAATTCACCGGACGATCAGAAAAAAAGTTAAGAAATATTTCCCGTCATAATTACCCCAATCCTTAGAAAACTCGAAAGTTCGGCTCTCTGAGCGCGGTGATATTTCACCGCTAAAACGAAATTTCACCAAAGCGGGGTGACAGGTCTGGTGTTCAACACGAAACCACGACCGCACCCGGAGAAATCATTCCAGTCCTGTCATTCGGGCGGTTCGACAATGACAGGAGATTCGGAATGTTAACTTCGAATTCATATGAAGGTATTGACACCTACGCCGCCGACCTCATCCGGAACAAATCCCGATTGCTGATTGGCAAAGCTGGTCTCACCGAAAGCGACCGCCCCGACCTCGAGCAGGAACTGATGATTGATCTGCTCGAACGCATGAAACGTTACAACCCAGCCAAAGCAAAGAAGACCACCTTTATGGCGCGGATTGTTGAGCGGCGGATTGCATCACTGTTGGAAATGCGTTTCGCACAACGCCGCGATTGCCGCCTTTGCAAAGCATCACTGAATGAACCAGCCGCCAGTAGCTTTGGTGAATCACTTGAGCGTGGTGACCTGATGAGTAGAGATCTCCATCCATCGGTAAAAACCGGCGAACCGGTGGAACGTAAAAGCGGTGATATGCAAATTGATCTAGAGGCGGTCATCGCATCCCTGCCTGAACAATTACGAGACCTCTGCGAACGACTACGGACTAGCAACATGATGGAGATCTCGCGGGAAACCGGCATTTGTCGAGGCACCCTTTATTACCGTCTGAGCCTTCTGCGCGAAGCGCTTCAGGAAGCTGGATTGAAAGAATACCTCTAACCACTCCGACACATTTCACCTGTTTCCGGTAGGTAACGACATACCGCAGAGAAAGCGGAAAACCGGGGCCTCGGTGAAGAACATTTAACTGCAATCAACTGGAGAATACCAATGGAACACTACACCTATCGCTTTGCCCCGGATGTTCCGGCACAAGAAATGGAAGACACCTTCATGCTGGCTCTGCTGGCGGTGGAAAGCCTGTACGGCCACTCACGGGTACGGATGGAATCACGCTTCAATGTGGATAAAGAGAGTCGCACCTGTCTGGTCGAAAGCATGACGCAGATCGGCAGTGATCTGGCCAAAATATTTACCGGATTCGCGACCAAGGAATATGGCGAACGCGCCGTGATGATTGATCGAAAAAACGGCGAACCATTCGGCTCCAACGCCGAAGAAAAAATGGCTGAGGGGGTGGCGTAATGAACAAGCCGATGACTACGACCTATTCCATGTGGCGCATGTTTCGCAACTGCCGAAAGGCCTGCGAATACCGCTACCTTCGCAATCTCGTCCCGTTAGAAAAAGACCACAACATGGCTTTCGGGTCCGTGATTCATGACTGCCTTGAGATTTGGCACGGCGAGCGCGAACTGGAAAAGGTGATTGAACACATCGACCGCACGTATGCCAACCGCATAAAGGACGACAAACAACTAGCAGACTGGCATCTGGCCATCGCAATGATGACCTCCTATTCGGAACGGTATGCCACAGAGGGATTCGATGTTCAGGCGCTGGAAGAAACCTTTGAAGGCTCCATCATCAATCCGGAGACCAACGCTGCCTCCCGCAGTTTTGTGCTGGCGGGAAAGGTCGACGGACTGGTGATTCAGGACGGCCAGTATTTCCTGTTGGAGCACAAAACCGCCGCGCAGGTTGATGCCGCTTACTTGGAACGACTCTGGACGGATTTTCAGATCATTCTTTATGCGTGGTACCTGGAGCAGACGCTTGGGATAAAAATCACGGGCATTATCTATAACGTGCTGGTTAAAGCAAAACTGCGCCAGAGCAAAGGTGAAACCGAGGCGGAGTTCGAGACTCGCCGTGCCGAACTGATCGCCAAATCTAAGACCGGGAAAAGCAGCGCAAAACGCAAGATGCCGGAAACGGATGAGGCCTTTCAGGGACGGCTCAGGGCGAAGTATGGCGAACCGGGCATGTTCCATCGCGAGGAGCTATACATTTCCCGCGATCAGTTTACCGAGCTGCGCAGTGAACTATGGGAGCTATCCAAAGCGATGCTCGATGCCCGCCGCCGGAAGACATTTTATCGAAACACCGCCTTTTGTTTTCAGTATGGCCGCGCCTGTCCTTACTACCCGCTTTGCCGTAGTGGCGAAAACCCGAACGTCATCGAGAACTGCTTCGAAGTGGTTCGTCCGCATGAGGAACTCCGGACAGAGCCGAAAAGCGATGCACCGGCGTCGGATCCACAGAACCCCGTTTTTTAATCCACAACATCATTATTAAACCAAGGAGATAACTATGCTTCCTCAAAGTAAAACCAAACCGAAAGCCAGCCTGCACAACCTGACCGCACTCGTCTATGGACCAAGTAAAATTGGAAAGTCAACGTGGTGCTCCCATGCGGAAAAAGCCCTGTTCCTTGCGACCGAACCGGGGCTGAATTCGCTCGAAGTGTTCGAGGCTCCGATTACCTGTTGGGATGATTTGCTGCAGGCCTGCGCTGAAATAGCGGAAGGAAAACACGATTTCAAAACCATCATTATTGATACGGTTGATAATGCCTACCGAATGTGCGCCGATTATGTGTGCAAAAAATTCCAGATCGAGCACGAGTCCGATCTCGGATTCGGCAAGGGCTATGCGCTGATCAACAATGAGTTCCAGCGGGTCATTAACAAACTGGCGTTTCTGCCGTATGGCCTGATTCTCATTTCACACTCACAGGAACGTGAGATTGAAACGCGTACCGGCAAACACACCCGCATCATGCCAACGCTTCCGGACAAAGCCCGCAAGTTGCTGACCGGCTTGGTCGACTTGATCCTGTTTTGCGATCTCGAAACCAAGCCCGATGAAAATGGAAAACCTACCCATCATCGAGTGATGCGAACCAAACCCAGCCCCAACTATGATGCGGGTGACCGCACCGGAATGTTGCCCGAAATGATCCCACTCGACTTCCCATCCTTTATGGAGGCGTTTGCCGCGACGAGCGCTCCCAAACCCACCGCAAAAGAAACCGCTAAACCCAAGGAGAAATAATCATGAGTTGGAATGAAAATGACGATCTCGACCTCGCGCAGTTTGATGACGACTTTGAAACGGCAGATGTTGAAGAAAAGGAATTCGACGAGATTCCAGACGGAAAATATCAGGTCAAGGTGGACCGTGTTGAGCTGACCCGTTCCGAGACCTCCGGTAACCCGATGCTGAAATGGGCGTTGAAGATTCTCGGCCCGGCTCATAAGGGTCGCCTGCTGTGGCGCAACAACGTCATTGCCAGCAAGGACAATGTGAAATGGCTGAAACAGGATCTTTATACCTGCGGGCTGCAGATTGAAAAGCTATCCGATCTTTCGGGCAAACTGGAATCCCTGCTGGACGTTGGCCTTGAAGTGACCAAACGCACGAAAAACGAATTTGAAAACATCTACTTCAACCGGCGCATTGTGTTGGGCGAAAACGATGCGACCGGTTCGGCGGATGGTCATGACGTAAACGACATGATCCCGTTTTAGGCCATGCTGACCGTTGTAATCGATACGAGGGAGCAAGAGGGATACTCTTTCTCTGCTCCCTCCATTCGCCGGAAATTGGAGGCTGGTGATTATTCCCTTGAAGGCTTTGAACATCGAGTAGCTGTAGAGCGCAAATCGATGGCTGATTTTGTTTCCACCGTCGTTCGCGGGCGCAAACGCTTTCATAAAGAACTGCAGAAGCTTCGTGATTATGACGCGGCCTGTGTGGTTGTGGAAGGGAACTTTCGCGACCTGCTTGAGGGCCGCTACCTAAGCGATGTGCATCCCAACGCCCTAGCGGGAACCATTGCCTCCATCATTATCGACTTCGGTGTGCCGGTCTACTTTTGCTCCGACCGACAGGCCGCCTGCCTTTTCACCGAAACCTTTTTATCCCGATTTTACCGGAGGTTTGCTCCATGCCACGAAAAAGAAAAACCCCGGCCAGACTCCGGGGGCGTATAGAGAAAGTTTATTTTTCCGGACCGAAATTTTCAGCCGGGCGAATGCTGACGGACAGCGGAGACGCCGTACAGTTCGCCGGAAACCTATTTGCTCAGGAAGAGCAGCCCGTTGTGTTGGTCGGCGAATGGGCAACGCATCCGAAATTTGGCCGCCAGTTTAAAGTGGAAATGATGGAGCACGACCTGGATCTGGATCAAGACGGGCTTATTCATTATCTGGCTAACCACCCGGAAATTAAGGGCATTGGCCCAGCCAAGGCTCGGCGCATCGTTGAAACCTTCGGCGATGATTTTGAAACCACGTTGCTGGAGGAACCAGAGCGCATCGCTTCGGAGGCGCGGGTTTCCATCGATGTGATTCAACGTCTGCAGGTAGAATGGACGAAGAACCGGAGCGTCAATGCTGTGTTGGCGTGGCTATCTTCCTTTGGATTGACACACCATCAGGTAACGACGCTGGTGGATAAGCTGGGCGGCAATGCACTCGATGTATTGAAGGCCGATCCATATATTCTGATTAGAGAACTCCGTGGCTTCGGCTTCAAGAAGGTCGATAAAATTGCCCGCCAGCTGGGTACATCGAAAGACCATCCGCCCCGCGTCCGAGCCGGAATCATCTATTGCGTGAAGGACGCACTCGATCAGGGAAATTGCTGGGTGGAATATGAGGAACTGCTCGATCAATCCAACCTCCTGTTGGTGATGGATTGTCTCGATAGCCGGGATCGGATTGAAGCCGCATTGGATCAGTTAATTCATGAAAGCCTGCTGGTCTGCGATTCAATCGGAGGTCGGTTTGTAGTCGCTTTGCCCGAAATCCTGAAGATGGAGCGGGAGTTGGCAACCTTCTTTAAACGGGCAACCAAACTCAATCCGCACTTTGGAGTAGAGAAAGATCTGAAAACCTTAATCTTGCGTCAGTGCGAAACGCTGAACGAAAAACAGTTTGAAGCCGTAGAGCTGGCCTTGCGCAATTCGATCAGCCTGATTTCTGGAGGTGCTGGATCCGGAAAGAGTTTCACGGTAGCCGCGATTAATTCCATCTGTGAAGAGTGTGATTTAGAAGTGGTATTGACTGCGCCCACCGGCAAAGCGGCCAAGCGGCTGGAGGAAGTCAGTGGCCGTCAGGGAACCACCATTCATCGGCTGCTTGGCTACGACGGAAAAGAGTTCGCCCGGAATCAAGATAACCCGATTGATGCTGACTGGCTGATTATCGACGAATTTTCCATGGTGGATGTATCGCTTGCGTGGAACTTGATTCAGGCAGTTGATGCGTCGCGCACCGCTATTATTATCGTTGGGGACCACAATCAGCTTCCGCCGGTTGGTCCGGGCAATGTTCTGCGCGACCTGATTCAGACTCGAGCCATCCCGACGGTGATTCTCGATAAGGTGGTACGTCAGGCCGGAGTGCTGAAAGAAAACAGCATCGCGATATTGAACGGAGAGGTCCGCAAAACCAGCGAGGCAAAATCGCAAGAATGCCGAGACTGGTATCTGGCCGATAAATTTACTGATCCAGCCGAAGCTCGCCGTTTCCTACTGAGCCTCTTTGCTTCGCGATTAGATGACCTCGGCTTTGATCTCGTTAAAGAAGTCCAGATTTTAACGCCCACGCATAAAGGTCCGCTTGGCACTCAGGTGTTAAATGAAGAACTGCAGCGCCTCATTCAAAAGAAATTCTGGAACGTCACGGTTCCTCCCGTGCAACCGAAACGCAGGCCGCCCCTGTTTAAACACGACAAAGTCATCCAGACCCGGAACAACTATGACCTTAATGTGATGAATGGATCCATTGGATACGTGCTGGATATATTACCCAACGGAACGCTGCTTGTTGAGTTCGACGGCGTAGCGGTCGAAATCGAAAAAGGATCACCCAACCTCAATGACATCCAGCTTGCGTATGTGCTTAGTTTTCACAAAGTCCAGGGATCGGAGTTTCCCTGCGCCGTGTTGATTGTCCACAAGATGCATTCCTTCATGCACCATCGAAATCTGTTTTACACCGGTGTTACCCGCGCCAAGAAAACAGCCATTATTATTGGCGATCATTGGGGCGTCAGAAACTGTGCGAAGAAATCGCAGGTGGATGAACGTAAAACTTTCCTCTCCATTCTGCTGAATCCAGCCGCACTGGAGGTGGTTCAATGAGTTCAGGAACTGCTGATAATATTCGCGAATATTATCGTCAGATCACCGAAGTCGATATTGGCGATATTGCCCGGGAGTTGATCGCGGGACGGATCACGCAGGAAACGAAACAAAGTATCCTGTGTGATTGTCCGCATCATCAAAGCCAGTCCCGGCGTTCGCTGCATATCATGCTCGATAAACAGGGCTGGTATTGTTTCGGATGCGGTGTGGGCGGCGACGTGCTGCAGCTGGCGGAGTTTATATTGTCCGGCGCTGTTACCGCCGGACAGTCCGGACCGATGCCGGAGAGCCATAAGAATGCCCGCGATTTCCTTGCTGGAAAGGCCGGGCTTCCGCCGCTTTCGGGCTATGGCCTGTCGCCGGAACGATTAGAGCAGTTGGAAAAAGAACGCGCCCACGAGTTGCGAGTAAAAGACGCGCTATCAGCGTTGGCCGCATTTTATCACCAGCAACTGAAATCCAATCCAGACGCGATGGAATGGCTTAAATCCAAGTATGCGATCAGTGATGAAACCATCGATGCCCTGCAGATCGGCTTTGCCGACAATACCGGGGTGATGGCACATTTATTATCCGGCGATCAAAAGTTTACCAAACGCGAACTCGCCGCCACCGGAGCCTTCCGTACAACCTCGCAGGATGGATTGGTTCCCTTTTTTGAAAAACGGATGATTTTCCCGTACTGGAGCCGAGGGCGCGTCGTGTTCATGATAGGGCGAAAAACACCCAAGACCCCGGACAACAAATGGGAGCAGGGAAAATATAAAAAGCTTCCAGTTTACGACGAACATCAGCGCCCGAACATCGCTCCATTTATCAACAATGCCGTCCTCTTTAATGAAGATGCGCTTCTGAGCAAACCGGAGCGGATCATTATCACCGAGGGGGTGACCGATTGTATCGCCCTCATGCAACAGGGATTCCCGGTCATCTCGCCGGTCACGGTTCGAATTCGCGGAGAAGACTGGAAACGGTTAATCCCTAAGATGCGCGACATCAAAACGGTCTATATCTGTCAGGATAATGAGATATCCGAAGCCGGTTTAAACGGCGCATTGATCACCGCACGCACATTGGCTAAGCACCAGATTGAAACGAAGGTGGCAACGATTCCGCTGAACGAACAGCAGTTGTTGGCTCGGGGCGCATTGCGGGATCGTTACAATTTAACAACAGCAGTCGGCCCGAAGGAGCTGATCAAGTTGCTGGCTGGACGTTCCGATGATGAAGTGCACGAAGCCAAGGCTCTAATGGCTCAGGCAAAGATCGATGCGAACGACTACTTTGCATCCGGGAAAGAAGCCGCCGATTTTGAGGCACTGCTCACGTCGGCCTGTACGCCGGTTGAGTTGGGCATTCAAAACCTGCCGGACGACATGTCGGAATCAGAACGAGATCGTTTGCTGGAGCCGATTCTGGCCGAAGTCGCCGCACACTCTCCATTAAAGCAGGATCGCTTGCTGAAGCAGATTCATGCACGGATTAATAAAACTGTTCCGCTGGCCGCACTGAAAGAAGAAATCCGGCAGGTGTCTCGCAATCGAAAGAAGTCTGAAACGGAAGCCGAAAAACGGGCCAAACGTCTAAGCGGCGTTACTCCAGGTTCCTGCAAGGCTCGGATTCAGGAAGCTCTTTTTGATTCAGAGCTGGCGACCGGATCCGCTGATTATACCCAAGCCGCTGAAGCCGCCTTTGAATGGTTCACCGAACACAGCGGTCAGTTTTTCTATACCTTGGCCAAAGAGCCGTTCATGTATTACGACAACTCCATCTACTGGATGGATTCATCGGACCGTGGACGGAAACGTCATTTCGCATCGATGGTCTATAAAATGAGTGGCCTCGTTCCGACCAACAATGGTGGCCGCATCTTTTTTGACGTGCTGCCGACTCTTGCGCTGATCAAAGGCGAACGGCGTGACCATTTTTCGTGGCTTCATTCCGACATCCCCAAGCATGCCGTTTTTTTCAACCTCAACAATGAAGCTCAGGAAATCGTAAAGATCACTCCGGACGGCATAGAAGTCATGAAAAACGGCGGTAATGCCGATGGAGTGATTCTCGACGGATCGCAAAAGATGAAGCCAATTCAGTTCATGCCCGATGCGGATGTTGAGGAAGCTGACCGTCTGCTGATCGATCTTATTTTTCATAACCTGACCTGCTCACCGGATGACCGCTATCTCATTATGTCGTGGATCAGCTGCTTTTTACTGATCGATTTTTCAGGTACCAAGCCAATGACCCGCTTTGAAGGTTCCGCTGGGTCCGGAAAAACCACGGCCAGTAAGTTGATAACAACAATGCTTTATGGCGAACCGCAGCATAAGAAAGCAACCGATGCGGCAAACTATACCGATGGAACTAAGAATCCACTGATCGCACTCGACAACATCGAGGTCAAACAGATGACCGAGGAGCTGACGACGTTCATGCTCACCAGTATCACCGGCATCGCAAAGGAAAAGCGCAAGGGTGGCACAGACAGCGAAACGGTATCAGAGCGCACCAAGTGCCTGCTCAATACGACTGGTATTGAACCGCTTTGCGGGGAGCTGTCCGAAATCCAGTCGCGCAGCTTTGTCATCAACTTTGAACGACAGAACCAAACGAACGCCTGCTTTATTGAGTCAGAGATCATTGCGGCCATTCAGAAGAATCGGGATCTGATCCTCTCCGCTCTTATGAAGCGGACCAGTGAGGTGTTGGCAATGATTCGGGACGGCAAACGTTCCAAAACCATGGAGCTGCTTCTCGGGGCACTTGGTGATCACGATAAACGCCGCTGCAATGAATATCTCAGCCTGATGTATTTGATTACACTTTCCAGTGATTCCGAAGCAGAACGGGAGCAGGCGTTGAAAGAGATCCAGCCAGAATTTGTCCAACAGATAAAAAGCCTGAATGAAGCAACGCAGGCCACGGCCCGGGATTCAAACCATATTGCAACGGCTCTGAATGCATTGTTTCAGGCATATAGCAATGCGGTTGATCTGGATGAAAAGGCCACCTATTCAGGGGAACGGAGTAATCATCTTAGCTCGTTCATTGAGCGGTATCAGATCCAGCTTTCCTGCCGGAACCGTATTTCTGACATCTCCTCCAGCAAGCTGTTAATCGCGCTCCGGCGTATCAGTAAGGACTTCAGCCTGGAGTTCGATTTTAAAACTCCGGCGCAGTTGGGTAAGCGAGTCGCAAATGATCTAGAGATTATTGAGTCTGCAGGAATCAAGATCGAACGGGTTCGCAACAAAAAGCAGAAGAGCTGGCAATATTCTATTGAACGTATATGACGCGCTGAGCAGACAGTTTCATTTTGGTCAACGGGCATCCTTCGGGGTGCCTTTTTTCGTTGGCGGGTGATGAAATGAGCTGCTGCGGGTGTTGGGCGGGTGATAAACAACGGCCACCCGCCACGCCATTGCACTGACAATGAAGAAGTTATATTCGCTGGCGGGTGGTGCGGGTGTTTTTTCGGAATCTATGCCCCTCTATATTACATGTTTTTTCTCTCTTTCCCTCTTGGGTATCTACAGAGAGAAAAAAGTCGGCTACACGGTGGTGGATTTTTTCAATCATCACCCGCAACACCCGCCTTTCTTTCTCTTCTTTTTTATATCTCCTTAAATATAAATAGATAATAACAATAAAATCCGGGCGGGTGATTGAGTTTTTATCACCCGCCAACCACCCGCCGTCACCCGCCACCACCCGCCAATGTGCCTATCTCCTTTTAATCAGGCGGGATTACGACACTACGTCCCTGTTTCCGGTAAGTAAGAACGAATATTTAACTACCGGAGCAAAGTATGTTTCTCGAAGGCATCCGACATTTACTAGGGTCGAATAACGACCAAGATGAAGAGATCGAACAGCAAGCGCTGTATGTTTCAACCGATCTGATCACGCAGGTGCTCTCAGTCCAAGAGCAGGATGTTAAACATGAAGGCCGGATCTTTCGTCAATTAACACCCACTTACTTTGCATGGCTCCGGATGCGAATGCAGACCGCTCAGTCCGCACTCCGGAATAAACGAATCTCTGATAAGAACTGGAATATACTCAGGGAACGCTTCAATCCAATCCAACAACACGCGATTGAGCTATTCGGGCAGGATGCTCTCAAAGCGGTCTGTGAAGGTTTCGACCAAAACCGCTATCAGCCCCCTCAAGGATTTCAGGAGGAACGCTGGATTTATCCTGCAAACGAAACACTCAACTTTTCTATCGATGTTGATTTGAGAGCTGTAGCCAAAGTGGATGCGATTCGTTTTCAGGCCATAGAGCTCGGATGGACCGAAGCACAGCTCTATCAAAATCAAGGCCGACATCGTTTTCCCTGCGGCGAGGATTATGGACTGATTTGTTTTGTCGGTGGCGACCGAACGATTGCCCGGGTGACCGAATCCTACATTGAGATGGTCCACGGCATAGGAACCTCCCGGGAGCACATTTTAAAATTTCACAACTCCAAGGTTCTCCAGCCATGGATGCAAAATCAGGAGGAAGCCCATGTCCACTAAACCCTACGCGAATGCTGAAGAAGTGCTTCCGCCTGAATTGCTCGAAGAGATACAGAAGCATCATTCAGGCATGCTATGGATTCCTGCTTCAGAATCATTTTACCGTCAACGCCGGAAACTAGTGATTGCTCTCAAAGCGCAAGGAGTCAGCACGGAGGAAATTTCCAACCTTGCTGGAATTACACCTCGCCGAGTGAACCAGATTCTAGCTGATCAAAAAATGGAAGCCTCAAACCGACACATTGGACCGGCTTCCGGTAAGTAAGCGTTGAGGTTCGGTATATGGGCTAAATCTATCTCCCGCCACGAACCCCGGCTTTGGAAAACATCAATTTCATATTTGGAGCAACTCTTGGGTATCACAAAAAAAGATGAGAACAGCTTGGATCGCTGGCATCGGAATGAAGGTAAAACCAACCAATCAAAGGCCATGCGAAAAAAGGCGGAATCCATGGAAGGCAATCTCCAGACCCTCAAACACGGTATCTTTGCCGACCGCTGCCTGATGCCCGAAGAAAAGGTCATGTTCGACCACATTATCGAAAAGCTGCACGCCGATTTCCAGTTCAATAAATCCAGCGATTTCCTGCAGGTCGAGCTGGTAGGCATCTATTCCGTGAAGCTGGTCCGGGCGCAAATTGAAGGCAACACACAGGCCGCTGAGAGTCTCGACCGGATGATCCGTTGTCACATGAAGGATCTCAAGACCACCAAGATTTCCCGCGAAGGAGAAGAGCGCGGCCCGACCACGTCGCCTTCAGACTGGGCCACCGCACTGTTGGAAAAGGTGGAAGAAGTCGCTGAGAAAAAGAGCACGTCCCGTAAAAAGCCGAAAAAAAGTGCGGATAACACCAACTCCGCCAAAAAGAAAAGCCCCATAAAACGGGGCGATTCGGAGGCTGGCAATGCGTAGAAGTGCGGATAACTCTGCTTACTGGAAATTTTGCTTAACCAATATTTCCCTGAATGCGCCGCTGATGACATTGTTTCATAGTCAGTCATTGTTGGGATATGGTCGGGTGTCATCGGGAATTGTGTGCTTTGAGCTATACTCTCTCATACTGTCTCTATGCTGTAAGCAAAAGAGAGCGGCCTCAACCGCTCCCGTAAACAATGACAATTCCTCAGAGGCTACAACCGCTCCAGCGCATCCTCCAGCTGGCCGTCGACCAGATGGGTGTAAATCTGCGTGGTGGAAACGTCACGGTGCCCCAACGCCCGCTGAACAACCAGCAGGTCGTTGGTGGCCTCGTAAAGGTGCGTGGCAAACGTGTGCCGCAATCCGTGCGGGGAAAGCTCCTTTTCGATTCCTGCCTTCTTCATCCAATGCGCGATGCGGTTGGCCATCTGGCGTTGACAAAGGCGCGTCTTTCGATTGGAAATCAGTAGCGCACTGCACTGCGGCGTGTTTTGCCGGGATCGTTCTTTTATATATCGTTTCAACAGAATGCGGAGGTCGGTCTTAATGAATTTGACCTGTATAACATTCCCCTTGGCCCGCACCCGTAGCTGTTTGGCATCGAGATCAATGTCGTTGATCTTCAGCGCCGCCAGCTCGCCAATACGGATTCCGGTGCCGAGCAGGATTTCAATCATTACCCGGTCGCGCAAGGAGGCAAAACCGGTGCGAGTTTTGACCTCTTTCAGCAAGGCCTTCTTTTCTCCGCCCGTCAGAAATACGGGTGGCTTTTGTGGGAGTCGCTTCATACGCAGGGACCGCGCCGGATTGTCAGGCGTGATTCCCATGTCCGAAGTCCAGCCAAAGAAGGAACGCACTGCCGCTTTCATCCGATGCAGGGATGCAGGCGACCGTGCGCCTTTCGGACACTGCAATACCTCATCCGACGAAAAAGCTCGATCCAGCAAGGCAGGCGTTGCATCGGCGCATCGCGACCAACCGGCCACACGCGCCACAAGGCAGAGGTCACGCTTGTATGCGGCGATTGTTCCTTCGGCCCGGCTTTCGGCGGACAGGTGCAAACAAAAGGCCGCGATTGCGGCCTCTGCGGTTAATTCGGTCTGTGGCGTTTGGTTACTCACCCTCGGTCGCCTCGTCAACGGCTTTATCGGTACCACCTACACCGTTCGCTGGACCTACACCAAGCAGATGCTCAAAGGCGAGGATTATGTGGACGGCGGCTGGTTCGGCATTACCGCCCATCCGGCATCCGGGACCTATCATTATGTGGTGACCGCTTTTGACGGCTCGGGTGAAACCGCCTTCGCTTCTGGCAGTGTTCTTTCGAGATTGACACTGGCCGGAGAGATGAACCGTCTTTCATGGCTGCCGGTCAACGGTGCCACTGGATACCGGGTCTATCGGGCCACAACCAATGGCTCAAGAACCGATTTCCAGCGCATCAAGGAACTGGGCAGTGAAGCCATCTCCTATATCGATGACGGGGTGGATGAGCCAATAGCATCCAATCCTCCGGCCAGCAGTTCCGCAGCGGTTTCAATGTCCACCGCCCAGATTGAATTGGGCAATCTCAACGTGGTCAACTTCGGTCGCGGAGCGCTGGGTGATGAACCGGTCAACGGATCGAACTGCAGTATCGACTATGATTACTACCTCGGCCGCAAGGACATCATTTACGCCACCACCCGGGAGATCAAGCGGCTGGAAGGTGCACCGGCGGATTTTCCCAAACTGCCGATCGTTCCGGAGGATACATTGGGCCTGTGCAGTATCGACTGTCCGCCCAACTCCACCGATATGACCATCCGCAATTTTGGGCTCACCCGCATCACCATGGATCAGATCCATGACATCATCAAAGATGTGGAGGACCTGAAATACAACGATGCCCAGTATCAGATGAATAACGAGCTGCAAAACCGCGACTCCCAGTCAAAGAAAGGCATTTATTCGGACGACTTTTCCAATACGGCGCAGTCGGATATCTATCACGCCGAATGGGATGCCCGGGTCAATGAGCTCGGCAAGTTTGCTTCTCCAGATCGTTCGGCTATTTCCAATCCGCTCGAAGTGGATATGGGAAACAGCGATGCCAGCTTTTTTGGCAGTCTGGCGCTGCTGCCGGGTTCGGAACAGGTAGTGCTTGAGCAGAATGACTGGTCTGAGGAACGTAATGTCAACCCGTATGCGGTCTTTGAAAAGCCGCCTGCCATGCTGCAGGTCACACCCAATATCGGCCGCCGTGGCCAGACCGGCATTGCTGTGACGGGGATCAATTTCACGCAGGATCGCACGGGAATTGTTCTGCGCTGTGACGGGCGGGTCATGGCCAGCAATCTGGTCAGCGATGATGCCGGACGTGTAACGGCCTCCTTCACGGTGCCGACGGAATCCCGCAACGGTAACCGGATTGTCGAGATGACGGATGGCCAGTACACCGCCCGGTCCAGCCTTCAGATCAATGATCCGCTGGTGATCACCCGTATTCAGCGTTTTATCCAGACCAACATCATTACCCGTATCGTCCGCGTGCCGGTGGTGCGTACCGTCTGGAGAACCCGCACCATCTTTGTCCGCCGCGACCCCTTGGCGCAGACCTTCAGCTTCACGGAAAACCGAGTGTTGTCGGCAGTGGGTATTCAGTTCACCCAGCGGGACGCATCCATTCCGGTTACGGTTCAGATTCGAGGCGTTACCACCGGATTGCCCAACGACACCATCTTTGCCGAAAAGGTGATCGCTCCGTCTGAAATCAATCTCGGCGGTGAAACCAAGGTGACCTTCGGCGATCCATTCTATGCGGAAGCCAATACCAGCTATGCGGTGGTTTTGCTGACCAACAGCACCAATTACAAGGTGCGCACCGCCACTCTCGGCAAAACCGGCCGTCAGGGCATCATCACCCGCCAGACCTATGCCGAAGGTGTGCTTCTGGAAAGCTCCAATGCCGAGACCTGGACGCCGCTCAATGGTTCCGACCTCACCATGAAACTCTATGGCTATGAGTTCGAGAATGAAGGCACGGTCCAGTTCCAGCCGGTCAGCGGTGTGCAGTTCACTGATTTGAACATCGATGAATATTCAGCCATCCCGGAAGGCACCCATCTCATCTGGGAATACTCCACCGATGGCGGCCAGACATGGGATGCCGTTGTTCCAGCCGAGGAAGAACGTCTGCCCAATCTGGCCAATGGCGTCTTGGTTCGGGTGCGCTTCAGTACCGGCATGGGTAACGACACTCCGGCGCTCAACTTCCGGGATGTCAACCTGATCGGCTACTTGAACAATACCACCGGCACCTATCTGACCCGTGAGAACGAACTGACGCAGGGTGTGGAATCCACCAAAGTCTATACCCAGATGGATATTCCCAGCGGCACCAGTCTTCAGTGGTTTGCCTCCAATGACGGCGGTGAAACATGGGAAGCCATGACCATCGACGACACCCGGCCCATCGATGAGAATTGGACCGAATACACACTGGTCAGAACCTTCAGCGATCCGCAGGGCAGCAAGGTGCGCTACAAGGCTGATATGACCGGAACCGTATTGACCTATCCGAGAATTCACACCCTTGGTGCAACCCTGAGCTGATGGAGGCCATGAAATGATCGTTAAACGCCGTGGCGGGATGACCGAGTTCATCCCGTCTCCACAGGAAAAGCGGGAAGGACTGGTCCGGGATCACTCCTTCAATCTGATCGAAAACCTGCACCACAGGTTGAGTCGGTTGGAGGATGAACTGGGATTGCCTCTCGATGAGGCCGAAGCCTGTACCGCCTTTCTGGATAAGATGAAGCAGGATGAATCCCGAAACACAGCCATTCACACCAACTTGATTACTGGTGGGCCATGTAGTGGCTTCAATAATGTGGCTTCGCCACCGGATTCCTGAGACCACCCAATCCATGAAACACAGCCAACGCCCCGGAGAGCCCGCACACTTCCGGGGCGTTTCTTTTAATGTGTCCGCCTGAATACCGCCAGAATCGTAACATATTGAAAATAAAGGTGTTAAATGTCGAATCTGTCTGTTCTTCTACTTGCTTTCTGACGGAATTAAAGCATTCATTGACATGTAAGCTGAGGGTTTAAACACAAGCCCGGCAACGAGTTAAAAACCGAAACAACGGAGACTGTGAATGGATTTAAGAGAACTCAGATACGGAATCGAGATTGAGACCGTAAAACGCACCCGGGAACAGATAGCCTGGGCAATCCACTCGGTGGTCGGTGGCCATGTCAGGCATATCGGCCAACCGGCCAGCTATGACCCATGGGAAGTGGAAGACCTGCGGGGACGTAAATGGAAAGTGGTCAACGATGCCTCCCTGACCAATGTGCCATCCCACCTGCGGGCGGAGCTGGTGAGTCCGGTATTGACCTATGACGACCTTGAGCAGCTGCAGGAGGTGGTTCGGGCCATCCGCAAGGCCGGTGGAAAGATCAACAGCCAGTGCGGCATCCACATCCATATCGACGCCGAACCCTTTGACGGACGCAAGCTGGGCAACCTTGCCAAGGTGGTTTACAAACAAGAGCCGCTTATCCTTCATGCCCTTAGTATCAACAGCGACCGCCTGCGCCGTTACACCCGACCGGTCAGCGATGAGCTGATCCAGAACATCGAACGGCAACGGCCCAAGACCAAGGCCGAGCTGAACCGCATCTGGTACGGCTACCACAACAACCAGCCGCAACATTATGACAACACCCGCTACCACGGAGTCAACCTGCACAACGTCTGGTATCGGGGCACGGTGGAGTTCCGCTGGTTCGAGGCGACCCTGCATGCCGGAAAGATCAAAGCCTACCTGCAGTTCTGCTTGGGTATTGCCGCCAAGGCCCTCAACGGTAGAGCCGCATCCAGCCGCAAACGGGACTTCGATCCCCAAAGCGCCAAGTACGACTTCCGCGTCTTTCTGCTCCACCTCGGCCTGATCGGGGACGAGTTCAAAACCGCCCGATTACACCTGATGAAAAACATGCCCGGTGACGCGGCCTTCAAGAAAGGTCGTCCCAAACCGGATGAAACCGAAAACACTATTCAAACCACAGAGGCCGGGTCTAATCCCGGCCTTTCTGTTTTAGGAGGTGAATCATGAAGATACTGATCCACTCGACGACACTGGACGGCGAACCGCTGGAAGCAGACGGCATCGCTCTGGAAGGTAAAAACTGCGCAGAGCTGGTGGAGATCATGAAGGGCCAGACACCGTTCACCATTGAAGCGACCACCCGTGATTATATGCTCGGTGTGCTTGGCCGCATCGAGCCGGACCGAAAACTTCAGCTGCCTGAAGATTCGGAAGCGGCCGCAGCCGAATTCCTGACCCTGCTGGCAAAGCACGGGCTGGTGGAGTTTCTGCCGGATGACGCCTTCATCGACCTGCCGATGGAGGACACCTTTGCCAAGGTGGATGATCTATGTGCGGACAAGTAGGCATCATCTTCGGCCAGAAGCGACGACGCATTGCCGAGCGGGAATATCTCAACGAGGTCTTTATCCGCATGCTGCTCTGCAGTGAGGAACGTGGTCCCCACGCCAGCGGAATGGCATGGCTCAGGACCGACGGCGACTTCCGTCTTTTCAAACGTCCCATCCGGGCACACCGGCTGGTCAGGGAATCGACATTCCATGAGCTGATAACCGAGGTGGATAACCAGGTCACCATCCTCATGGGACACACCCGCTGGCGGACCCGGGGCAGCGAAGACAACAGCCGCAACAATCATCCCATCCGTTCCGGCATTATCATCGGCACCCACAACGGCACCATCTACAACGCCGATTATCTGTTCCGCCGTCTCGGCCTGCCGCGCTATGCCGAGGTGGACAGCGAACTGCTTTTCAGACTGGCCGACCGCTTTGCACCTCACGGAACCATCAACGGCAGAGGCTTCCGAAAAGCCTTGCGCCTATGTCGGGGCCAAATGAGCGCCGTGTTGGCCTCTCTGCTCGATCCCGGGGCCATTACCGTACTCAAAGGGAACAAACCGCTCACGTTGCGCTACAACCGGAAATGCAGGGCAGTGCTCTATGCCTCCGAGGCCGAGTTCATTGATTCTGCGCTCGATGACCCACGAGGCTGGCAGGATCTGGAAATTCCGCCGCTCACCATGCTGACCTTCAATCATGAAAATCTGCAGGAGTGGGAGCAGAGGCCCTTCGAATTTATCTGTCAGGAACGAAAAGGAACTTTACCCCACGGAGTGATCGCATGAATACCAACCAACAGCTACGCATCTTTGTTTACGGAACCCTCAAACGCGGGTACTGGAATCACGATCGGTTCTGCTCTCGAGCTATCAGTATTGAACCCGCCACCACTTGGGGCAGGCTGCATCATCTGCCAGCCGGATTCCCCGCATTGGAAATACCGGACTGTCGTATCCTTGCGCATGGAACCACTGATCCATTGACCGATACCGAAACACAAAACAGAATTGAGGTTCCCGAAAACGCCATGGTTCAACCGAACGGCGACTGGGACCTCGTCCGTGGCGAACTGATGACCTTTGATGACCCCGGCTTTGATTTGCCGCCCATCGACCGGCTGGAAGGATTCAACCCAAATGGCCGCAGTAGCTACAAGAGAGCCTTGTTGGCTGTTGAAAGCCACGATTGCTTACGCACCTGCTGGGTATATTTGGGTCTCGACCGCATTCTACGAGGTAGCATTCGCCTGTCCTGTGGATGTTGGGGCGGAAACAAATCAGGCTAAACTCGGTTAAACCCGGAAAGAAAACTTGATATATTCGATTAGTTTATGCAATTTTAACCCTGTTTAACCTAATGTGGCCGGATTGTCCCTGTCTGGGATTCTATCCTGCAAATTACTTAACGAGTCGTTTAGGCGACCCGCAAAAGAATTATGGAGTCGAAAATGGAAGATAGATGGTTGTCCGTAGATGAAATAGGAGCCTATCTCGGGATTAAACGAGATACCGTCTATAACTGGGTCAACGACAAGGGAATGCCTGCGCATAAAATTGGAAGGCTTTGGAAATTCAAGAGAGAGCAGGTAGACCAGTGGGTAGAAAGCGGTGGCTCTAGCGCATCTGCTAACGTTGACGGTGAAGGAAAGTAGTTATGAGTAATCGAGTTGCAACTAACAAAAAACCCTCGACTCAGATCAATATAAGTGCGGTGGATCTGTTTTGTGGTGCAGGCGGATTAACAAGAGGACTAGAAAAGTCAGGCATAAAGGTTAATCTTGGAATCGATATAGATGCTGCGTGTGAATACCCTTATTCCGTCAATAACAACGCCCAGTTTCTGTTGAAATCTGTCGATGACGTGAGGGCATCCGAACTATTGGATGCATACGGCAGTACTGGACTAAAATTGCTGGCAGGTTGTGCTCCGTGTCAGACCTTCTCAACCTACAACCAAAAAGCATCCACTTCAGATAAAAGATGGTGGCTTCTGCTTCAGTTTTCTCGCCTCATCAAAGAGACTAAGCCAGAGTTAGTAACCATGGAGAATGTGCCAGGGCTCTTAGACCAAGACGTTTTCAAAGCATTCGTCAGTGATCTGGTCGAGCAAGGATATAGTGTAGATTTTCAAGTTGTACGTTGCGCTGAGTATGGACTGCCTCAGCAGAGAACTCGCTTAGTTCTTCTCGCATCTCAACTGGGACCAATCGTGTTACTGAGCCCTAAGGGCTTCAAGCGGAAGCGGAAAAATGTTGAGGATGTTCTCAAAAAGTTGCCTGAGCTAAAAGCGGGGGCCGTGGACGCAAAAGACTCACTTCACCAAAGTGCTTTATTATCTGAAATCAATCATCAGCGTATAGTAGTTTCCAAACCGGGGGGGACATGGAGAGACTGGCCCGAGGAACTGGTGGCTGATTGCCACAAGAAGAAAAGCGGAAAGACCTACCCCAGCGTCTACGGTCGAATGAAGTGGGATGAGCCAGCCCCAACGATCACAACGCAATTTTACGGATTTGGAAATGGGCGATTCGGGCATCCTGAGCAAAATCGAGCGATTTCAATCCGCGAAGGTGCGATTCTTCAGAGTTTCCCTAAGGGATACAAGTTCATTCCCCCCGGCCAACCAGTCAACAAAACTGCGCTTGGGCGCATGATCGGTAATGCAGTCCCCGTATTGTTAGGAGAGGTGATTGGAAAAAGTATTCTGAAACATGTGACGGAGTACACCACTACCGTCTGTGAAGCATAGACGGAGAGCTCCCTATTGAAAACAATCGAGAAAGAAATGAATCTCCAAAAAATATCCTCCGTTGTCCCAGAACCCGGGCAACTCGTGGAGGTGAGAAGACGCCAGTGGGTCGTCAGCGATGTTCAGGGGTATGCATTTGAAGCTAACGGGGAACAGCATATTGTCACGCTATCCTCTCTTGATGAGGACGCCTTAGGCGAAGAGCTTCAGGTCGTTTGGCAGATTGAACCCGGCGCACAAGTGCTTGAAAAAGCAGGGATGCCACGAATTACTGGAATCGACTCGGCTGACAAATCAGATGCCTTTCTGGACGCTGTCCGGTGGGGTGCCGTAACGAATGCCGACCGATCCTTCCTGCAGGCCCCGTTCCGAAGTGGAATAACCATCGAAGATTACCAACTCGATCCATTGGTACGCGCTATCGACATGGCTCGCGTAAACCTGCTGATTGCCGATGATGTTGGATTGGGTAAAACCATTGAGGCGGGACTTGTCGTGCAGGAGTTACTTGTACGACATCGAGCCAGATCGGTTTTTATCGTATGCCCCGCCTCCTTACAGGTAAAATGGCAGGTGGAGATGTGGGAGAAGTTCGGGCTAGAGTTCCGGATTGTCGACACCGATTACATCAAGCAGCTGCGTCGTGAACGCGGCATACACGCCAACCCCTGGACGTCATTTCCAAGACTCATCACCTCGATGGACTGGATGAAAAGCGGTGAAGGACTCCGATTGGTTAAAGACTGCCTCCCGCCAACCGTCACCTACCCACGAAAATTTGACATCCTGATCATTGATGAAGCCCACAATGTTGCTCCATCAACTGCGTCAAAGTATGCGATTGAAAGTCAGCGAACGCGACTGATCAGAACTATTGCTCCTCATTTCGAGCATCGACTATTTTTAAGTGCCACCCCTCATAACGGGTATCAGGAATCGTTTACTTCGTTGTTAGAGCTACTGGATGATCAGCGCTTTGCTCGATCCGTCATGCCAGATGAAAAACAGCTACAACGCGTGATGGTTCGACGACTAAAAACCGATCTCGTCGATGCAAACGGCGAGCCTTTGTATCCGAAAAGGCGACTGATGCCTTTGGAGATCGACTATTCGGAGGAGGAACGTGATATCCACAACCTGTTGCGACAGTTTACGGCTGCTCGGGCGGAGAGTGTAAAAGATAGTTCCTATCGATATGGATCGGATTTTGTACACAAGTTGTTGAAGAAACGCCTCTTTTCCTCTCCGATGGCTTTTGCCGGAACCTTGGCTAAACACCGTGATAGCCTAGAACGCCCCAAGTCGAAGCAGAAGGCAGGGGTCATGGAAGACAAGATCCTTCAGAAGGCGATTATGAAGACCGAGGAGGACTTCGCTAATGACGAATCATATGAAGCCGCTCAATCTGAAGCCATTGAAGCCGCAGGAGAACTTTCAATACCTCTCGACCAAGAACAACGGCAGATGCTCGACAAATTGACTGCATGGGCTGAAAAATCCAAATATCGAGTGGATGCAAAGGCGGCAGCGATCGTTGAATGGCTCGAAACCCATTTGAAAACAAATGGTGCGTGGAACGGGAAACGGGTCATTCTATTTACCGAGTTCCGAGCTACCCATGTATGGATGGAACAAATTCTAACCACACATGGATTTGGAGGAGAACGCTTGATGCTTATGCACGGAGGCATTCATCAGGACGATCGTGAAAAGATAAAAGCGGCCTTTCAGACCCATCCAGATATTTCCCCCGTTCGCATCCTGTTGGCGACCGATGCTGCATCCGAAGGAATCGATCTGCAAAACCACTGTAATTACATGATTCATATTGAGATTCCTTGGAATCCGAACGTTATGGAACAACGGAACGGGCGAATTGATCGGCACGGTCAGAAGGAATCAGAAGTTTTCATCTGGCATCCCGTCGGAAAGGGGTTCGAGTCGAACAAAACCATTCATTCGGAAAAAGTCGGCCAGATAGAAGGTGACCATGAATATTTGATGCGAGCCGTGCTTAAGATCGATACCATCCGAGAGGATCTCGGAAGTGTCGGTCCGGTCATTGCTCAGCAAATAGAAGAAGCCATGCTAGGAAAAAGGACGGCCCTTGATACAGCCGCCGCCGAAAGCAAGGCCGCAAAAACACGAAAGTACGTCTCCGCCGAGCGGAAGTTGCAAGAAAAAATCGATAAGTTGCACGAACGGCTTATGGAAGCGAAGACTGATTTTCACCTCTCAGCTGGTCATATCTATAGAGCGGTTTCTATCGCATTAGATCTGGCGGAAAAACCATCGCTGAAACCGGTCTCCTTGCACGGGGCTCCTGATGGCAGCGTTTTCGATGTGCCGGTACTCCCCGGATCATGGGGGCGGGCCACGGTTGGGCTCGAACATCCACACACGGGCATCAGAAGACCGATAACCTTTGATCACGAAATTGCTAAAGGCCGCGACGATGTTGTCCTTGCTCACTTGAACCACCGCTTAGTTCAAATGTGCCTTCGACTTTTGAGAGAAGAACTGTGGAAGCTGGATGATGTAAAGAAACTCCATCGTGTCAGCATAAAGGCTGTTTCCGACAAAGAGCTGGAAACCCCTGCTGTGCTGGTCTGGTCCCGCTTGGTCGTAACCGGAAATGATCATCATCGCTTGCATGAAGAGATAACGATCTCTGGAGGTGAACTCAAACACTCAGGATTTTCGAGAATTCCACAACAAGGCCGATTGCAGGATCTTCTAGATAAGGCGGTCGCATTTGAACCCAATGACGGGCTACTAGGCCTACTGACCGAGCGCTTTGAAAAACAGGAAAGCGCCATTCGAGCAACCATGGAAGCTCGATCGAAGGATCGACTTCGTTTTCTCGAAAATACGCTGGGCCGCCGAAAAGAGAGTGAGATTGCCGATATTGTAAATGTTCTAACGGAACTAGAGCGAACCATCCGAGCTGAGCTCAAGAATGATTCTGATTTACAGGAAATGTTACTTCCCGGGATGTATGACTTCCTAAACGCACAGGAAAAAAATCAGGTACAGCGGGATGTGGAAGCGCTAAAAAATCGCATAAATCGCATCCCCAAAGAGCGCGAGATGGAAAAGGCAACGATCGAGAAGCGTTACGCCGGATTAACAGATCGAACCTTTCCCGTCGCGGTCGTTTTTCTTGTGCCCGAGTCACATATGGGAGGGATTTAAATGCAAGCCATCAATAATTATGCTGATCAGCGTTTCAATGGGAAATGTGTGTATTGTGGAGCTGCTCCTGAAACACGAGAGCACGTTCCTCCGAAGGTCTTTCTTGATCGCAAATTCCCAGAAAATTTACCAATAGTTGAAGCATGTTCCACCTGCAATAATGGTTTTTCGGCAGATGAAGAATATATGGCATGCTTAATTGAGTGCTCTATCGCGGGATCTGCAGATCCAGATTTACTGCAACGGAGTAATATAGCAAAAACATTAATAAAAAGACCGGCCTTAAGGCAGCGTCTTCAAAATTCGATGAGGCATGATGCTGGTCAAACTCTATTCAGTATCGAACAAGACCGCGTTTGCAATGTTGTAAAGAAAGTTGCCGTAGGGCACGTCCTTTTCGAACTGAATCTTTTGTTGTCAGAATCTCCAAAAGTATACATGGCTCCCTTTGCGTCGCTTTCTGAAGAGCAAAAAGATGAATTTGAAAATATCGATTATATGATGCCAACAATGTGGCCAGAAGTTGGGTCCCGGGCTATGCAGCGCCTGCTCATCGTTGAAGACTGTGTATATGACGAAGGCTGGGTCGTAGTTCAGTCGAATCGATATAGATATGCAGTCATTCAATCAGAGGTAATTGAAGTGCGCATGGTATTCAGTGAATATCTGGCATGCCAAGTCATCTGGGAGGTCGCGGCGTGAAACAAATGTCCCAACATACTGAATGGCTCTCAATGATCGAAGTGTCCGGTCCTTTTCTGGCCGTGTCCGTACTGGAGAAGGTTTTTCCTCAGGGGCTTGAGTCTCTGGAAACCTACCGAAAAAGGCGGATTCGTTCTGCTTATGAAGAGTGGCGTGATGCGGTGGAAGAAGATGATTCTCAACTCCCCGAACTTCACCGTGCGTGGATCGCTTTGGTGCTCAGGGAAGCACTGGAATATGAAGATTCCGTTTTAGTTCCTGCAAAAGATAATTTTTCTTACAGGTCTCCGGATGGAGGGGGCCAATTTTCGCCCGACTTCGTGTTACAGGCTGACGAAAAAAGCACCCCGATGTTATTCGTATCCATCTTACCTGAGGGAACGGATCTGGAAAAAGTGAAGGTTGGAGATGGCTGGCCCGTTCCTGTTTTCGAGCGCATGACCTTGCTCTGTCGTGATAAAGGTGTACGGCTTGGGCTCATCACTAATGGCGAACGCTGGATGATTGTTAATGCCCCCGTTGGTAATACCTCATCCCATATTTCATGGTATGCCCGCCTCTGGTTTCAGGAGCCGGTAACGCTTAAAGCCTTCCAATCGTTGTTAGGAGTCCGCCGCTGGTTTGGCCCAGTAGAGGAAACGTTGCCCTTCATGCTTGAAGAGTCCCTTCAACATCATGAAGAGGTAACGGATACGCTCGGTGAACAGGTCAAGCGGGCGGTCGAGGTGCTTGTTCAATGTTTGGATAAGGCCGATCAGGATCGAAACCGTGAACTTTTGCATGACGTGCCCCCCAGCGAATTGTATGAAGCGGGGCTGACCGTCATGATGCGCTTGGTATTTGTATTGTGTGCCGAAGAACGCGGTCTTTTGCTGTTGGGTGATTCGATCTACGATCAATACTATGCCATCAGTACCCTGCGCGGACAGCTGGATGAAGAACGCCATCTACACGGGGATGAGGTACTGGAAAGACGGCACGATGCGTGGACACGATTGCTGGCAGTCTTTCGCGCGGTTTATGGGGGCATTGAACATGAGTCCCTGCGAATGCTCGCATTGGGAGGATCACTTTTTGACCCCGACCGTTTCCCATTTCTTGAAGGCCGCAGTAAAGGCACCTACTGGAAAGAGACTCCTGCTCAACCGCTCCCCATCGACAATCGTACGGTGTTGTTGCTCTTGGAAGCGTTGCAGGTATTGAATCAACGAACCGGTGCGCTGCTTCTTTCCTATAAAGCATTGGATGTGGAGCAAATTGGCCATGTGTACGAAGGCCTGCTGGAGCATACGGTTCGTAAGTTGCCAAAAGACACGTTGGGGCTTATGGGATCGCAAAAAGCGAAGAATCCAAACCTTCCCCTTGTAGAGCTGGAATCAGCTCGGTTGGAGGGTGAAGAAGCCCTCGTGTCGATTGTAGAAACCACCACGCTCCGTAGTAGAAGTGCCATTGGTAAGGCCTTGGAAAAAGAGGTAGATGACGCCCTTTTTGGAAAAGTAGTTACGGGTTGCGGCGGCGACATGGAGTTGGCCAACCGTATTAAACCATTTGCCCACCTCTTGAGAACTGATGCATGGGGGGATTTTATCGTTTACCGTGCAAACTCGTTTGCTGTGACTCTAGGTGCGGACCGACGAGAAACAGGGACGCATTACACGCCGAAATCCTTGACGGAAAGCATCGTCGAAACGACGCTTGAACCGGTGGCCTATATCGGCCCTGCCGAGGGTAAGCCACGCGAAAAATGGCAGCTCAAATCGTCATCCGAATTGCAGGAATTGAAAATATGTGACCCGGCCATGGGATCGGGAGCCTTTCTCGTTCAGGTTTGTCGCTGGCTGTCGGAACGATTAGTCGAAGCATGGGGTCAGGAAGCGAGCAAAGGAAAATTCATTACGGTGGATGGCGTTGCTCTGGAATCGGCGGGAAGCGCTGAGCCCATGCCCGACTCTTTGGACGAACGATTGTTGATCGCCCGCCGTCTGGTGGCGGAAAAATGTCTATATGGCGTCGACCTGAATCCTTTGGCCGTGGAACTGGCCAAACTTTCCATCTGGCTGATTACTTTGGCTAAGGGCAGACCCTTTGGCTTTCTCGATCACAACATGCGCTCTGGCGACAGCTTGCTCGGGCTGCATAAACTGGAGCAGTTGACCAAGTTCTCGCTACATCCCGAAAAGAAGAAGACCACATCGATGTTCGCCTCCAATATCGAAGCGGCGGTAACGGATGCGCTTGCGCTTCGCAAACAGCTCAGGGAAACCCCGATTCGAGATATTCGGGACGTTCAGCACATGAAGCGGTTGGATCTGCAGGCTCGCCAAAAACTCGAAAAGATCGAACATATTGCCGATGCCATGATCGGCGAAGCCTTGGCTTCCGGTGGCAATCAGCGAACACTGGATGACGCCATGGAGACCCTTTCGACATGGGGCGATGCCTACATCGAAGGCGATAACGAAACCGGACGAAAGATCATTGCCGAAGCGAGGAAATCCTTGTCTATAGATCTTCCGACTGGCAAGCCACCACGCAGACCGTTCCATTGGGCACTGGAGTTTCCAGAGGTATTTGAACGAGGTGGATTTGATTGTTGTGTAGGAAATCCTCCTTTTTTAGGTAATAAGTATTGGTCAAATACCATAGGAGATTGTTTTGTCTCCTATGCTAAATATCTAATCAACACAAATCCTGGCCGCTCTGATCTTTGCGTATTATTTCATAGGCGAAGCTTAGATTTGCTTAATGATAATGGATGTTTTGGTCTGCTAGGTACAGAATCTCTAAGAGAAGGAGATGCTCGAGCTGTTGGTCTTGATTTCATAACGACTGTTGCAAAAATATATCGAGCTGTTCCAAGTCTAAAATGGCCCGGCTCCGCAAATGTAACTGTCTGCATTGTTTGGGTTGCTCTTAATTATACAGGTTCAATAAAGCTAAATGGAGTCTCTGTTACAGCTATTAATGGCCACCTTGATCCTGCAGAAGAACTTATAACTCCTTATATTCTAAAAGAAGCTCAGATCGGATCAAAAGGGTGCGATAATTCAAAAGGAGAATCATTAATTTTACATCATGATGACCCTTGGTTTAAAACATTGCATGATGCGCTTTCACCTTACCTTCGTATATATGTCACTGCAAAGGACATGAATGACAATGGGTTTCAAAACCAGCCTCGGTGGGTCATTCACACGCTCAACCACAGACTGGATAAAATCCAAGAAGTGTCACCAGTAACACATGAATTTCTTTTGGATCACGTTAAACACAATCGCACTCAAGATGTTTTAAAAGGACTTCCCGGTCTTTTTGAACGATGGTGGCAGTTCAACAGACATTCTACACCACTATACAATGCAATCAGAGAAAAAGAGACGTGCATCGTGATGCCTGTTGTATCCAAATATGTTCTAGCGACAAGAGTGTCATCACGCTGGGTATTCACAAATAAATTCATAATATTTAAGGATGCTAGAGAAGATCTGCTTGGAATAATGCAATCCAATTTCTTTAAGTTGTGGGTTAGGAAATATAGCGGTTCGCTGGGCGGAACAATGAGCGTTTCGCTTAAATGGGCTCTTAACACTTTTTCCTTCCCTCATCTGCGCAGTTATACGCAGATTACTTCATTGTCAAATGAACTCCTTAAAACAATCAACAACATGATTACAAAAGAGGAAATTGGGTATACGGAAGTGTATAACAGATTTCACTCCAGTGATTTTAGTGATGCGGACGTCGAACAGCTGAGAAAATTACAAATTGAAATAGATCAAGCTGTCGCGACCGCTTATGGCTGGGAAAATATGGATCTCGATCATGACTTCCACGAAACAAAACAAGGCATTCGATTTACCATTTCCGAAGAAGCCCGGCGTGAAGTCCTGCAACGCCTACTCAAACTGAATCACGAACGCTATGCGGAAGAGGTAGCCCAAGGTCTGCACGACAAGAAGAAAACTAAGAAGCCCGCAACTCCCCGCAAAAAGAAGGCATCCCCGACACAAGTCGAAGGAAGCATTGATCTGTTTAATTTTATGGATAAGCCCCGTGATGGGTCGGAATGATATGGAGGTTATGAATGAGTAATACAAGTCAGGCGAAAGCCATCCCAACGAAACAATTCTTTGTATCCATGCTAACCCGAGACATTAGTTTGGCAGATGCGATTCTCGACCTTTTGGATAACTGCCTTGATGGTGCATTGCGGACTGCAAATGGCACCGCAGTGGATTATTCAAAACATAAGGTGTCAATTTCACTCACCAAGGATGAATTCCGGATTGAAGATGATTGCGGCGGTATTCCTCGCGAAGTCGCAGAAAACTATGCATTCAAAATGGGTCGCGAAACTGATGATGAACGGGACTCTGACACAGAGACCATTGGTATGTATGGCGTCGGTATGAAACGAGCCATATTTAAAATGGGAAGAAATGCGCTGGTTAAGACATTACACAATGGGGACTCGTATCAGGTTCCGATTACATCTGAGTGGCTGGATAGCAAAGATTGGAATCCATTACCCATTAATGAAAACACGGATCAACAGGAAGCGGGAACTATTATTGTAGTAAACGACCTCTATTCAGGAGTCTCACGTCATTTTAGTAACGATGGGTTTATTAATGATCTCAACACCTCAATCGGTGAGCACTTTACTTCATTCCTTCAGAAAGGCCTTTCGATTTGTGTTAACGATGCGACGGTGAAACCCGTTCACGTGGAGGTGCTTGTTTCGAATAACGATACTGATCCAGCTCCATATATTTACCAAAAGACCATTGATGACGTAATCGTGTCTATCACGGTTGGGCTTAATACCGGCAGAAGGATGGATCCTGATGACGAGGACGTTTCTGATTTTGAACGGAATAGATCCGCTGCTACAGCGGGATGGACGGTCTTTTGCAATGACCGAGCCGTTATTGTGGGGGACAAAAGCAGGTTAACCGGATGGGGTGATGGAATTCCGATGTATCATGGTCAGTTTTCGGTCATCACAGGTATTGTCGAGTTTCGTTCTTCATCTGCGGATAAATTACCGATCACAACAACAAAAAGAGCTTTGGATACCTCCTCAAATGTATGGCTGGAAGCTCGAACAAAAATGCGAGAGGGTCTGAGAGTTTGGATCAATCATACAAATGCATGGAAAAACCATCCGCGTACAGATCAGTCTAAGCTGTGGGAAAATGCGAGACCTCTATCATTGTCTGCTGCGGTTGAAACCGTTTCAAAGCGTGATGTTACGAACAAGCAGGATGGCGGAATTGAATACAACCCAGCGAAAAAGAAAGTTCTCCCTAAGCCAGCAACACAGAAGCCATCTTCAAAGAAAGTTGTTTTTTCACGACCACTAGAGGAGATTAAACTGATTTCAGATTTTCTGTTCGATAGAGATGACGAAGCTCCTGGCGTTATTGGCGACAAATGCTTTGAGATCGTCTTGGGGGATGCGCAAGCTAAGGAGGATAATAAATGAGTTCATCCTCCTCCCTTCCGTATAAATTAAGGCCAAATAAAGCTGTCGATCGAGAGATCTTCTTGTCGATGCTACACCGGCTTAGCGGAGTCCTAAAAATTGACAGCTACCCTTATGTCGGTCTTGGTGGTCCGTTTTTAGAAGATTTCCGGCTATTACACGCTCGAATAGGTATAAAAGAAATGGTTTGCGTTGAAACCGATGAAAACACCCATAAGAGGCAGTTATTTAATCGGCCATTTAACACAATCAAATGCGTTCATTCCTCTATTGAGGATTATGTTAATGAGACTGAATTTGAATCGCCAACGATTATTTGGCTCGATTTTACAGATCCGAATCAAGTTCAAAGTCAGATTGAGCTTTTCTCAAATCTGTTGGTTGAAATCCCAGCCTTAAGTATTCTTCGAATCACCTTAAATGCGAATCCGTCATCGCTAGGTAAGCCTGATCCTGATGAACTAAAAATACAGCGTGCGAATGGCGTCGTTAGCAGTGAGGCAGAGCTTCGTTGGCGACTTGAACGTTTTAAAGAACGTTTCTCAACCTATTGTCCAGCGGACTTAAGTTTTGAAAATATGAGTCACCGGAATTATGGGAAAGCAATTCTTGATGCACTCCGCCTGTCATCTGAAAAAATAGTACTTGATAGCCCTGAAAAAAAATTAGTCTGGTCATTCTCAACGCACTATTCGGATGGACAACCGATGGTTACAGCCACCGCAATGATGACTGATGCAGGGAATATGGCAATAGAACAAATTCTTGATGGCTGGGAGTTCAGCTCATCACCGTCAAGCCCTTTGGTTGTAGATCTCCCTGCATTATCAACGCTGGAAAGGCTCACTTTGGAGCAAGGGCATCTTTCAAAAGAAGAGCTAGGATTTAAGCTGCCTAAATCACAGCTAAAAGAAGATGCCTTCGAGTCCTTTAAGAAATATTACCGCGTATTTCCGCAATTCGCCCGGATTGATCAGTAGGAAGCTAGAATAGCAATATAAGGACAACTTCATGGTAACGTATAATAACCAAGCAGGCACTCCGACGATCTTCATTAATGGCGGATGGAGTATTAAACAGTTGTCTCAAGCTATTGGTGCTGCAGAGAATGAGGTTGAGGAGCATAAGCGTCTCGTCATTGAATTTGGCGACGATGCCTTCTTGAAAATGGATGTGGTGGCCTTCCTATGCAGTTGGTGCCTGCATTTGCAGCAGCAAGGTGTTGCTGTGGAAGTTACGGGGACCGGAGATGCAGTGCTTTATCTGGCTCGTATGAACTTTAACCGGCTTTTACATCTCTCCGAACCGACCATGCATCGCAACCCCGCAGATGGGCGTTTTATTCCCATTCGGCTCGTGGCCAACGATGATGACGTGAAGACGGCGGTAGATGCCGTGTGTGAACTCGCCATTCATCAGTTTGAGGGAGCTGTAGCGTTTGTTCCGGCCATGGAATGGGCGGTAAATGAGATTGTGGATAATATCCGTATCCACTCGCAAAGTACCACGCCCGGTGTTGTCTGTGCTCAATACTATCCGCAACAACACCGTCTGGATGTGGCGATCTGTGATATGGGTATAGGCCTGAAGGCTAGTCTTGATGGTGCCCATGCTGAGTATAATTTACTCGACCACACGGATGCGATTACCCATGCGACGACACGAGGTGTTACGCGTGATTCCAATGTTGGCCAAGGAAATGGCATGGCGGGTACGCTGGAAATCGCTAAGCAGAACGGGGGCGAGTTTCACATCTGGACGGGTGACAGCCTGTTCAACTTGAAGGCGGGCGAGTCGTCGTTCGATCAAATCCCCTATTTGCAAGGCACGGGTATTTTGTTTTCACTGGATACCAACCGCAGCGTGGACCTTTCACAAACATGGATTGGAGAAGCAACCTTCACGTATATTGACGCCATGGCAGAAGAGGCCACAGAGAAGGGCGGCCTTAATATTGCCCAAAAGTGTGCATCAACGGGCAGCCGTCCCCCCGCAAAAGCGTTAGGGCGAATCATCCGCTCTATTCTTCCAGAGTTGGACTCACCTCTCGTGTTAGATTTTTCAGATGTAAAATCGGCTTCCAGTAGCTTTCTGGATGAACTTTTAGGCCGCTTGATCAAGGAGTTGGGCGAAGATACATTTAATGCCAAAATCCAGCTCCAAGGGATGAATGATATAACCCGTAAGATGGCGAATGTGGTTATCGGGCAGCGGCTCCATCCAGAATCAATTCGGCCACCGCAGAAGGCCTCCGAAACAATCGTGCCGAATGCATGGTTGGTAAGGTTGGGCGAAGAAGTCAGCTTAGATGGCTACATACTGACCAACCATGGAGGTTCTTCGCTCCTGCAGGGCATTCAGTTTGGAGATGCCTTACTTATTAGTGAAGAGCGAGATGGTACCCTTAACGTTATTGGTGTCGGACGTCTATTTCGTAAAAGATATTCTTTAGATGCAGCTTGTTTCTACCTTGACGGTTACCTTCCTGCATTATCGGTTGTCGCGCTGGAGGAACTCAATATTCCCGTTCCGGAAAATAAGGCTTCAGTCAATAGACTGGACTGGTCGCTTTTCGAAATGGCTTTAACAACCACTACAGGGGTGAGCTGGGCCTCCTTTCCAGTAATTGCGGGGGATAGCCCGCATGAACAGGCTTATGTCCGTGAACTCATGCAATTGGCGATGACAGATGATCTCCTTGGTCCTGCAGATGGCCCGATGGAGGAGATCATTGGCATGGGGGTTCGTGATCGTTATCTCGTGGGTAAGCTGGCTCCTCAGGATACAGTTATTACCGAAGAGGATGAATTGTCCGGTGCGGGAGCCAGTGACGATCAAGAAAGCTCTCGAGAGGTGGATGCATCGACCAATCAATCCCTAGTCCCATCGTCCCTCGGTTTTACGTTTTGTGTAGACTCATCCGTTGAGGCCGTTGAGCTTGCTGCAAATTGGGGCCGCTATGAACGAACGGAAAGTGAGCGGATCAACGACAAGACTGAAAAACCATTTCGTTGTTGGAAGCGCATTCCTTCGGGGGGGGTGGCTATTCTTTCGATGGATAAGCGTAAAATTGAACCCTTTGCTATTGATGAACATTGCCCCGCTGTATTGATTCAGGGTTCCATTAGTGCTCCTTTAGAAAGTGGAGATCGGCTGGTAACCCTATTTTTCATCAACAACCAGACCGTGCCGGAACAAAGTCAGGATCAGGCATGGGTATTTCAGCCTGAGCTAATAGTTAGAGACCCCGACAGGCGTGCGATCTTTCGGCGACGCCCTGTGCTGGATTCGAACGGTACAGATTCTGAGCGTGAAGCATTAGAAATGATTTACAGGAAACAGGTTGAGTTTGCCGTAGGTCATGGGATCTCTGTTCATGCGACCACTCCTGAGAATGACACGGAACATGCGATTGAGATCAGGACATCTATTCTGCCAGAATACGAGGTTCCGGTGACGGAGACGCCAGGTTTAGCCAACGAAGACCGACCGGGCATGAAACGTATGATTACCGAAGGGTTTCTCGATATGGAAAACCTTGCGGAGTTGGACACGGATGCTCTTTCCGCTGGATTGAAGATCCTTACCGAAGATTATGCTTTGTGGATTAAGGAGCAACGAGGGCGTATCGGCAAAGATGTCCTTGGATATGATACTGCCGCATCGCTGGCGATGGATCGCTGCTCTCATGTTTTACAAAGACTGGAAGAAGGTATCGAGACGCTGATAAGCAATGAACATGCGCTTGAATCATTCCGTTTTGCCAATCGTGCAATGGCGCTTCAACGTATCCGCAGTATATATGCATTGAGCAAGAGACGTGGAGAAGAACCGGACCTTGATGCATTGAACATTCGTAAGAACCGATCATGGAGGCCATTCCAGTTGGCCTTTGTTCTACTGTCGTTACCCGCTTTGGCCGATCCAAAACATAAGGATCGAACGGAACCGCTCGAAGCGTACGCCGACCTTCTTTGGTTCCCGACCGGTGGTGGTAAGACAGAAGCGTATTTGGGCGTAGCAGCATTTACCATGGCCATCCGCCGCCTGCAGGGCGAGTTGGGCGGATTGGATGGTAGCCGGGGGTTGGCAGTGATTATGCGGTATACGCTTCGTCTTTTGACACTTCAGCAGTTTCAACGTGCAACCACGTTGATCTGTGCCTTGGAGTCGATGCGGCGCGAAGATCCAAGTAAATGGGGAGATACTCCATTCACCATCGGACTCTGGGTCGGAAACCGAGTGACGCCCGGCACAACCGAAGATGCGCATCTGGCCATTCAGAGCTTCAGAGATGGAAAACGCCATGGCAGTAATTCTCCGGCGCAGCTCACCACCTGTCCGTGGTGTGGAGCGGAAATTGCCGAAGGTAGGGATATTGAAGTTAAAAAAGATATCGGACGGACGTTCATCTATTGCGGTGACAAGTTCGGACGATGCGATTTTGGCAGAAGCAAGTCCAAGGATCTGGGAATTCCCGTTTTAGTCGTGGATGAGGAAATTTACAGACATCCCCCGACCATGTTAATCGCAACGGTGGATAAGTTTGCCATGATGGCATGGCGTGGTCAGGTACGAACACTTTTTGGACGAGCCACACAGGAATGTGAACGCCATGGACTGCTTTGGCCGGACGCTGAGTGCACGGGCAATCATCATGCAAAAAACCCGTTACCAAGGGTTTCGGTCAAAGAAATTACGCCCATAAGGCCGCCGGATTTGATCATTCAGGATGAGTTTCATCTAATCAGCGGACCTCTGGGGACGATGGTTGGGCTTTATGAAACAGCGGTGGACGAACTATCGACGTGGCAGATCGGCGACAAATCGATCCGTCCCAAGGTTATTGCTTCAACCGCGACAGTGCGTAAAGCGGACGAGCAGGTGAATAACGTCTTCTTAAGACAAGTCACTGTATTTCCTCCTCATGGGTTGGATGTAGAGGATAATTTCTTTTCCGTGCAACGACCG
>JBHORO010000015.1:0-38677 GCA_042566005.1 Verrucomicrobiota bacterium | reverse complement strand
CGGAATGATGTTGCTCATCAGGAAGGTTTCCTTCTGGGCCGTACGGCCGTAGCGCGTTGCGATGGCATAGTTGGGGGCCATGTGTCCGCGGTCAAATCCTGAGCGGGTGTAGTCGTTGTGTGAGACTCTGGCTTTCGTCCGCGTATCGGTTGTGAAGCGGGAAGGGCGTTTGCCGGATTCGAGCTTCGGGACGTTGAAGACGCGGTAGGCCGACCAGAGCGGGAGTTCGAAGTGGTCGCTGTAGCCGACGGTGTAGCCGCTGTTTTTGAGCAGGGTGGCGCGGTGCAGGGCGGTCAGTTTCTGTTTCGGCCTGCCGCCGTAGATTTGATCATCGCCGTAAGGTCGTTCAATCGCGACCGCCTGATCGTGACCCCAGGGTTTGAGGTTGTCGATAAGATTGCAGATGGCGTTGCCGTGGGTGCAGAGTTGTTTGTTTAAACCGCGCACGTTTTTCCAGATTGGTTCGCGGGCGCGTTCGGGCAGGTGGATGTAGAGTGCGCAGAGGGCGTAAATCAGAAGCGCCAGCGTGGTGTATTTGATTTTGCGCAGGCGGCGTGTAGGTTGTTTCTTTTTAGTCATGCGGGAGATTGAACCACGAATGGATACGAATCGACACGAATAATTATTCTGAAATCTGGGGATGCTTAATGGGCGGGTTTTGGTAGGATGCGCGGCTATGTCAGAGAAGAAAACAGTTGAGACTTTTAAGGTGCAGGCGCTGGGCTGCCGCGTGAATCAGTATGACGCGCAGCAGATCGAGCGACTGTTGGAGCAGTACGGCCTGCGCGAGGCGGGCAAGGACGAGATCGCGGACGTAGTCGCATTGCATTCGTGCGCGGTGACCGCAACGGCGGTGCAGAAGACGCGCCAGTCGATTCGTCGGATGATGCGTTCGAATCCGGGATGTTTCGCTTTTTTGACGGGCTGTGCGGCGAGCAAGGATCTGGTCAATGAACTGGAAGGTCTGTCGGCTAAAGTTGCGGCGGGGCCGGACTGGCTGGAGCGTTTTTCGGAGGCGGTGGAACGATTGCCGTTGCCGTCGCATGATTTTCATTTTTCGGGCGAGTCGGATTCGCTGCTGTTCCCGACGTTCGGTGAGCATACACGCGCGTTCCTGAAAATTCAGGATGGCTGCGATATCGGTTGTGCCTACTGCATTATTCCGAGCCTGCGCAAGGCGCCGCGCGACAAACCGGTGGCGGTTGCGATTGCCGAAGCGGAACGTTTGGTTAAAGAGGGATACCGCGAAATCGTGGTGACGGGCGTAAGCGTTGGGCTGTACGGCCGCGATGGAGAGTATTCGCTCTGTGATGTGCTGCGCGGAATCGAGAAGATCGCCGGCGTGGAGCGCATCCGTATGGGTAGTCTGCATCCGGAAGAGCTCACGGATGATTTTCTGGGACTCTGGGCATCGTCGCCTAAATTTATGCCGCATTTCCATCTGTCACTGCAGTCGGGCTGTTCGGCGACGCTGAAGGCGATGCGCCGCAGTTATACGGCGGGTGAATATCGCGATGCGGTGGAGCGTGCACGTATGGTGTTGGATAATCCGGCGTTCACGACCGATGTAATCGTCGGTTTCCCCGGCGAGACGAGTGATCATTTTGAGGAGTCGTACGAGTTCTGCAAGGCGATTGGCTTTTCGAAGATGCATGTCTTCCCGTTTTCCCCGCGCCCCGGTACGGCGGCGGCTAAAATGTCGGATCCGGTTCCTGGCAATGTTGCCCAAGTGCGTTCGGAGCGGCTCGGCCAGCTTTCGGATGAGATGGGTGCGGCGTATTATTCGCAGTTTGTCGGTCAGACGATCCCGGTGCTTCTCGAGCAACAGAATCGTTCAGGCGACTGGGAAGGGTTCTCGCCTCACTATGTGCCGGTGAGAATAAGTGCGGGTGAGGCCGAAAAGGGCGATATTCGGCTTGTTTTGGTCGAATCAGTGTCTTCTGAGCGCGCTTTCGGCAAATTTGTTTGATTCCGTCCGAGAGCGGGTTATTTCGGTTGACCTAGAAGACTTTTTCGTGGAGTGTTCAGCCATCGTTTCAAACGGCCCGAAAAACGGGGCGTTTTGGAGTTTTGATCAAAAACAGCAAAAATTTACTCAAAACGGATCATTTTTTTTGCAAAATCGGTACGTTTTTGAGACAAATGACTTTTGCGTACGTAAAATACACAGAATTTTTTAACCAGAACGGGAGGCCATTAAAATGGATATTAAGGATATTAAAAAGGTCGTGGACCTGATGACTAAAAACGATCTGACTGAATTCGCTCTGGATGACAACGGATTTAAACTCGAGCTGAAACGTGGCTCTACTGAAGTGACTCAGGTTGTACACGCGGCCCCGGCAGCGGTAGCTCCGGTTGCGGCGGCTCCGGTTCACGTGCCGTGCGCACCTTCGACTTCAGTTATCCCGGAAGCAGCTTCGGCGGTTGAAGGCGAAGAGATCAAATCCCCGATCGTGGGTACGTTCTACTCTGCGGCGTCTCCGGAATCTCCGGTGTTCGTGAAAGAGGGCGACAAAGTGACTCCGGATACCGTGGTCTGCATCGTGGAAGCGATGAAGGTGATGAACGAGATCAAGGCGGAAATGAGCGGCACAATTAAGAAGGTGCTGGTTGAAAACGGTACGCCGGTACAGTTCGGTGAGCCGCTGTTCATCGTTGAAGCTTAATTGTCACTGACTGACCCCCTCGAAGCAGGAATTTTATTATGTTCGAAAAAGTGCTTATTGCTAACCGCGGCGAGATTGCGTTGCGCATCATTCGCGCCTGTCGCGAATTGGGCGTAAAGTCCGTTGCGGTTTATTCTGAGGCGGATGCGGATTCGCTGCACGTACAGCTGGCCGATGAGGCGATCTGTATTGGCCCGGCTTCTGCGGCTGAAAGCTATCTGAAAATCGCCAATATCATCAGTGCGGCCGAAATTGCGGACGTGGACGCGATCCACCCGGGTTACGGATTCCTCGCGGAAAACGCGCACTTCGCTGAAATCTGCGAAGAGTGCAACATCACCTTCATCGGCCCGTCGCCGGAATGCATTCGCCGTATGGGCGATAAGGCCCGTGCACGTGAAACGATGATGGCGGCCAACGTTCCGGTTACACCGGGTTCTGAGGGCATCCTCAAGGATCAGGACGAAGCGCTGGCGCTGGCTCACGAGATGGGCTATCCGGTGCTGATGAAAGCCGTGGCCGGTGGTGGCGGAAAAGGTATGCGCGTGGCACACAACGATGTGAGCCTGGTGCAGGGCTTCATGACTGCCAGCAACGAGGCGGATAAGGCGTTCGGTAACAAAGATCTCTACATGGAGAAATATATCGAAAGCGCCCGCCACATTGAGGTTCAGATTATCGGCGACAAGCACGGCAATGTGATTCACCTCGGTGAGCGTGACTGCTCCATTCAGCGTCGTCACCAGAAGTTGGTCGAAGAGGCACCGTCGCCGGTGTTGACCGATGAAGAGCGCCAACGCCTCGGTGAAGTTGCGGTTCGTGCCGGTGAGTCGGTGAACTACAACAGCGCCGGTACAATCGAGTTTTTGTACGATGAAAAAGCGCGAGAGTTCTACTTCATGGAAATGAACACGCGTATTCAGGTTGAGCACCCGGTTTCCGAAGAGGTATCCGGCGTTGACCTGATCAAAGAGCAGATCCGTGTGGCGGCTGGCGAAAAACTCCAGTACACGCAGGACGATATCAATATCGAAGGGCACTGCATCGAGTTCCGCGTGAATGCGGAGGATCCGTTCAATAACTTCTGTCCGTCACCGGGCAAGGTTGATTGGATGCATGTTCCGGGCGGAATGGGCGTGCGTGTTGACTCGCATTGCTACTGCGGCTACCAGATTTCACCTTATTATGATAGCATGATCGCGAAACTCATTGTAAAAGGTAAGAATCGTGAGGAGGCCATCATTCGTATGCTTCGCGCTATGGATGAGTTCACGGTGGAGGGTCCGAAAACGACGCTGCCGCTGGGTATCTCGCTTTTTCACGATGATCGTTTCAAGCGCGGCGAATATAACACGGCGTTTCTGGATCGATACATGGAAGAGACCTTTTTGGGATCCAAGTAAGGAGAAGTTGAGATGACAGATCAGACAAATGTCGTGGAAGCACAGGGGTATGCAGCAGTAATGGACGAGCACGACGATGGGGCGCTCGGTACAGTTTCCATTCACAATGATGTAATCGCGGCGATCGCTCACGAGGCAGCCGTTAAGGTGAATGGCGTGGCTGAGCTTCCGGGAGATCTTCTCGACGGAATCGCGGGCATGATCGGCAAAAAAACAGCCGATCGCGGTATCCGCGTGGATGTTCAGAATGACACGATCAACATCGAGCTGAACGCAATTCTGAAGCACGGGGTGAAAATTCCGGAAGTGGCTTGGCAGTTGCAGCAGACGGTTAAAGATTCCGTTCAGGATATGACCGGCATGCTGGTTACATCGGTGAATGTGATTGTTCAGGGCATCAAAGTTGTTGAGGCATCCGAAGAGGACTAATCAATGAAGAAATTCCTGCACGCTGTATCAGAATTCGTGCTGTGCCTCCTGGCTTTAGTGGCCGGAGGCATTTTAGTTTATGTTCACGGATATAACTTCGAGTTGCGTGATGCTCTGTGTGAGTTCGTGCACCAGAATCCGTATGTTGCTTCCGGTATCGGTGGAATCCTGATTCTGCTGGTGATTGGCTTTCTGTACACATTGGGTTGCCCGAAGCGCGGACCCAGCTTTGTTTCGTTCGATACGGCAGACGGCACGGTTTCAATTAGTCGTAACGCGATCAGCGATTTTGTCCGTAAGCTCGGCGACGAGTTTGCGGCCGTGGTCAGCTTGGATCCCGTGGTGACGGCGAATCGCCGGCATCAGCTTTCGCTGGTGCTGAACATGACCGTGCGTGCCGGCACACGTGTGCCGGAGCTGTCGAAGCTGTTGCAGGAGCGCGTCAAGGAGAGCCTGCGCGATGATCTTGGTTTTGTGGATGTCAAGAAGGTGTCCGTGAAGGTTCAGAAGATTATCGGTAATCCGGTGGCTCACACGAACGGCGATTACGAAGTATAGATTTTTTACAATTTAAATAATGCTCCGCCGCAACGCTCGCGCGGGCGGCGGCTTTTGTTTTATGCAGGGAAGAGAAAGGGACAGCATGTCAGTACAACCGGATTTGGTAGTGGTAGGGTCAATCGGGATCGATACGATCGAAACACCGCACGAAAAACAGCCCGATATTCTCGGCGGTTCGGCGAGTTATGCCTGCGCTGCCTCCTCGTTTTTCAGTCGCACGGGCATGGTCGGTGTGGTCGGTACGGATTTTCCGGATGAGCACCGTCAGGTCTGGAGTGCGATGGATATTGACCTGAGCGGCGTGCAGACGGTCGAGGGCGAGACCTTCAAGTGGCACGGTGTGTATGAGGCGAACATGGATAATCGCTCCACCATTTCCACTGAGTTGGGTGTGTTTGCTGATTTTTCACCGGTGTTGCCGGAGTCGTATCGCAAGGCGCCGTATCTTTTCCTCGGAAATATTGCGCCGGAACTGCAGCTGCACGTGCTGGGGCAGATGGACGATCCGAAATTTGTGCTCGTCGACACGATGGATCTTTGGATTAATATCGCCCGCGAACGCCTCGTGGAAGTGGTGGGCAAGGTAACTATGCTGACCCTGAACGAATCCGAGGCGCGCCTTTTGACGGGCGAGCAGACGCTGTTGGCCGCGGCCAAGCACCTGCTGGAGATGGGGCCGAAATATGTGCTCATCAAAAAGGGGGAAAGCGGTAGTATGCTCTTCACCCGTAAAAACATTTTTATGCTTCACGCTTATCCGCTTGAAAGCTTCAAGGACCCGACCGGGGCAGGGGATGCCTTTGCTGGCGGGTTCATTGGTAAGCTTGCTGAGTTTGATGAGCTGACGCCCGTCGCGATCCGTCAGGCTATGGCCTACGGCAGCGTGGTGGCTTCCTTCGGAGTGGAGGAGTTCAGTCTCGGGCGTCTGGCCGGTATTGAGCGTGAAGATATTGAGAACAGATATGCTGAATTTGTGGAAATGAGCCGCATCAGCTAGAAAGGTAAACATGAAAGCCGTACCCGTAGCGTACGTGTGGTTTGACACAGAATACACATCGCTGGATTTGGACAGTGCCCGCCTATTGCAGGTCGCTGCCTTCGCAACCGACACGAAACTGAAACGTCTGGCGCCGCCGGAAGAGGATATCAATTTCTACGTGAAGCTGGAACCTGAAACCGAGCTGAGCGACTGGATTAAGAAAAACCTGCCGAAGCTGGTTGAAAAGTGCCGCTCGGATGAGGCGATGACCCTCGAGGAAATCGATGCGAAGCTGACGGCATACGTCGACAAGTGGACCGGCACGCCGATGAAAACGATTCAGAAGCGTCCGGTAATGGCTGGTAACAGCGTGCATAACGACTGGTTTTTGGCTCGTAAGTTCCTGCCGAATTTTAACAGCCGTCTGCACTATCGCATTCAGGATGTATCCAGCCTCAAGCTGGAGTGGTTCATTCGTGACGGGGAAGAGTTCGATAAGGAAAACCCGCAGCTGGTGAAGAAGTATTTCCCGGAGGCGGATGTCAGTCAGTTGCGAGCGCACGATGCCTATTTCGATATCGTCGCCTCCGCCGCTGAGCTGGACTATTACCGTCACAAGCTCTTTGCGCACCGCTGGGGCTTCCATCATTAACGGATGGTGGATCCGCACGAAAAAAGCCTGACCAATTGGTCAGGCTTTTTTTATGCGCCGCGTGGGGCACGCGGCCTGCCTGCCTGCCCGGTTAATGACCGGGCGGGGTGCGCTTATTTATATTCGCACAGGTATGCGGAATCGGATTTGACCTTCAGCTTGAACTTCTGGCCTTTTTCAACCGTGAAGGTTTCGCCGACGTCGAAGCTTTTCCACTCCGTTTCGCCCGGTAACAGGATGTCCCACTCGCCGGCTACCAGCGTCATCAGCTCGATGGTGTCCGTGCCGAATTCATAATCGCCTGCAGCCATCACGCCGACCGTCGCTTTGCCGTCCGGTGCGTTGAAGCCGATGGATTTCACTTTGCCTTCGAAATATTCGTTTACGTTAAACATGTTTTTTCCTCGTTTATATTAAAACGTATTAGTCACGATGAGATACGACAGAGCCCCTCTCAGGAACGGGTTATTGTCAGCCTACTTGTGACTGACCGATAGTCTCTTTTCTATTCAATGCATCTGTTTTTTCAAGCTAAATAGATTTTCCTTCTTCGAAGGTGGTCGTTGAAAGCGGGCGGTTGGTGCATTTTCAATATTTGGAATTTCAAATTATCGGCCGGGCGTGCTAGATTCTCTCCTCTTTTGGAAAACGCGAACGGTGAAGTTGCTGAAGCATGAATATTGATCAGGTATACAAACAGATTGTTGAAAAAGTCCTCCGAGAGGGGAAAAAGAAAACGAATCGGACGGCCACGGATACTATTTCCGTCAGTGGCTGTATGATTGAGTACGACATGGAGAACGGCTTCCCGCTGCTGACTACCAAAAAGATGGCGTGGAAGACCCTCCGGGTCGAATTAGAGGGCTTCGTCAAAGGCGTGACCGATAAATCGTGGTTTCAGGAGCGCGGTTGCAAAATCTGGAACGAGTGGTGCTCGCCGGTAAAAGTTCCTTACGGTCACGACGAGGCCACGTATAAGGCCATGGCTGAGGAACACGATCTCGGAGCGATCTACGGTTTTCAGTGGCGTAACTTTAACGGCCGCTATGAATTCGGAGCCGAAAATTTTGTAGGGGGCGTTGATCAGCTGGCTAATGCGATTGAGACCTTGAAGACCAATCCGAACAGCCGCCGTATTCTGGTGAATGCCTGGAATCCGCAGCAGCTCGATCAGATGGCGCTGGTTCCGTGTCACTATTCCTATCAGCTGCTCTGCAACGATGGCGTGCTGGACCTGCTCTGGAACCAGAGGTCGTGCGATATATTCCTCGGCATCCCCTTTAACATTGCTTCGTACGCCCTGTTGTTGGAGCTGGTCGCCAAAGAGTGTGGTATGAAAGCCGGCAAATTGATTGGTTTCCTCGGCGATGCCCACATTTATGTAAACCATCTGGCTCAGCTGGATGAGCAGATGAAACGCGAGCCTTATGCTCCGCCGGCGCTGAAGCTGGACGGCTACGACTCAATCTTCGACTGGGAGTGGCAGCACGCCACGCTTGAGGGCTATGAATGCCATCCCAGCATCAAAGGCGAGGTGGCGGTTTAATGATTGCGATTGTTGCCCGGTCTGTAAACGGAGTTATCGGTAAAGACGGCGGCCTGCCGTGGCGCTGCAAAGGCGATCTGCAGTTTTTCAAGCGTACCACGATGGATCGTAAGATCGTTGTCGGACGAACGACCTTTGAGGGTCTTCCGCCGCTGAAAGGGCGCGATATTTTTGTGCTGACCCGCAATCCGCACGCAAGTTTTGAGGGGGCTGTCGCAGTTTCCAATCCCGGTGACGTTCCGGCTGATGCGATAGTCTGCGGCGGCGCGGCGATTTATGACCTGATGATTCCGCAGTGCAACCAGCTGTTTGTTACCACGGTGAAAAAAGAGGTCGAGGGTGATACTTTCTTTAACTGCCAGTGGTTGGAAGGTTTTGAGCCGGTGGAAACCATCGAGGAGACCGATGAGTATGTGATTGTTTCCTACGGGAGATCGGTCTGACCTGGGTGCTTTGGCCGCCTCCGTATTTTATGACATAGCCGATTTAGTTATTGCAGATGTACAAAGCCGCTCTCCGTGTGAGGGCGGCTTTTTGTTTTTGTATCATATGCGCATAGAGTGGTTGACATTTTTGATCAGTAACGCATCATGGCGCATCAGTAAAGGTGATGCGTTTATATGAGTACATTTGAGGGAACAGGGATAAAAAACCTTAAGCTGCGCAACGGGGTCTACTACTGGCGCCAGAAAGTAAAGGGCGTGCAGTATTCAGAGTCGTTGAACACGCGCGATCAGGCGGAGGCGTTGGAGCGGATGCAGGCGCGGGCGCAACAGGTAAAGTCCGGTGACACACCGGCACGGAGAAGCAAGATGACTAAAAAGAAAGACACGAGCGGGGATTGGGTTTCATTCAATCCGGACCTGAAAGTGCTGGACTGCACCATTCGTGATGGCGGTCTGGTTACCAATTGCGAATTTGAAGATGATTTCGTGCGCGCGGTATATCAGTCGCTCGTGGCCGCGGGTGTGGATTACATGGAGCTGGGCTATAAAGCCGACCAGAAAATCTTCAGCCGTGCCGAACACGGTAAATGGAAGTTCTCTACGGAAGAGGATATCCGCAATATCGTCGGCGACAATAACACGAACCTGAAACTTAGCGTTCTGACGGACGTCGGCCGTACGAATTACAAAGAAGATATCCTGCAGCGGGACGATAGTGTGATCGATCTCGTGCGTGTGGCCTGCTACATCCATCAGATCCCGGCGGCGCTCGAAATGATCGATGATGCCAAGAACAAGGGCTACGAAACATCCCTCAATCTGATGGCCGTTTCCACGGTGCCTGACTACGAGCTGGATGCCGGTCTTGCGCTGATCGGTGAAAGTAATGCGGATATGCTGTACGTTGTTGACAGCTTCGGTTCGCTTTACTACGAGCAGATCAGCGATCTGATCAATCGCTATCGTGCGGCGATCGGCCCGGACAAACAGCTCGGTATTCATGCACACAATAACCAGCAACTCGCGTACGCCAATACCGTGTTCGGCGCGATCAACGGGGTGACGATGCTCGATTCCACGATTGACGGCATGGGCCGTGGTGCGGGTAATTGTCCGACGGAATTGCTGCTTGGTTTCCTGAAAAACCCGAAGTTCAGACTGCGCCCGATCATCGATTGCGTGCAGAACCAGATGCAGCCGCTGCGTGAAAAATATGACTGGGGCTACAGTCATCCGTACATGATCACCGGTCAGATGAACGAGCATCCGCGCTCCGCGATTGCGCTCCGTGGCAGTGAGCGTAAAGACGACTGTCTCGGCTTTTACGACGAGATGACCGATCGCTAATCAGAAAGCTGCGCGCCTTCTGGAAGCCCCGCAAATAGCGGGGCTTTTTTGTTTGTGAAATAAAGGCTAAAATTCAGGTTGTCAAAAGGGTGCGGAATGACTACATTCCCAATCCTTCCACGTTGCCGAAGTGGCGGAATTGGTAGACGCAGGGGATTCAAAATCCCCCGCCTTCGGGTGTGCGGGTTCGAGTCCCGCCTTCGGTACCATGATTAACCTCAGTCTAATTGCAGGCTGGGGTTTTCGTGTTTATATGGCGAGTGGCTTTCCATTAATCAATTCTATGAACATTTGGATCGGCGCACCAAAAAGCAGGTTGATGATGTAACTGGAGCTCTTGAGGAAATGGCAACAGTTCAGGTGATTTCAGTTATGGAATTTGCCGAAATGCATACCTGAAGCTCCTACACGCAACCAATAAGAACGTACCAATGTACTTCGCCTGAGATTGACTTCATTCGGCTACAACGCAAGCTGGTTATTTTTTGTGTCTTTAGAGCAGCGTAAACGGTGGTTGTGTGTTCCTTCTTTTCGGCCGGGCGTTTTTATAAATGACCGAGAGGTTAATCTAGTTGAGCTCAGAGAGTGACATTGTTCTCGGAGCTCTGTATTCTTTTTGTTTTCTTGTGACACACAGGACTCAGTTCAAAAGGGAACAACATATTAAGTAGGGGGGAAGCAGAGAATGCTTGCACTGTTAATATCAATTGGAATTTCGATTACATTTATTATCGCCGGAATGAAGGCGGGTTATGGCACCGCCGCGCTTGTCTTTAACGGCGTTGCCGGCTTGGTCTTGCCGCAGTTGTTAATCGTGGCTCTGCTTCGCAAGAAATCGAAGAAACTCGCGGATGACCTGCAGGGCATCATGCTGGCAGGCCAGAAACGCATGAACATCAAGGTCAGCCAGTTGCAACAGAAGGCGGGCGGCAATGTGAAGCTCATGCAGCGTCAGCTGGAAAAAGGTCAGCACGAGGTCTTCCAAAAGGCGCTCGGGTTTACGGCCGAGTTTGAGCCGCTGAAAAAATGGAACCTGATGATGGGTCGTCAGATCGCGACCATGCGCCTGCAGTTTCTCTATCAGCTCAAAGAATTTGATAAAGTGGATGAGTTGCTCGCGAAGGGGCTGTTGCGCGGCCCGATAATGATGGAGCCCCTGACGGTTGCCATGAAAATGGCGCGTCAGTTTAAGAATAACGACATTGCCGGCGCGGAGAAAACCTTCAACTGGCATATCAAGTTTTTCCGGGGCAACCGGGGTACGTTGCTGTATGGGCTGATGTCCTGGATCTACATGAAGCAGGGCGAATCTGAAAAAGCGCGCCAGCTTCTACTGAAAGGTAAAGAGGCGACCGCCAATGAAACGCTCGCTAAAAACTGGGAGCTGCTCTCCAACGCCAAAGACAAGCAGTTCTCCAATAAAGGGCTGGGCGACGAATGGTACGGCCTCTATCTGGAAGCTCCGCCCGCGCCGAAGACGCAGCGCATGCGCCCACCCAAAGGCGGACGCCGCTTCTAAAACCTCTAAAGGACGTTCAATGGAACGTCCTTTTTTATTTTAACCATTAAGCGCGGAAGAGCATGGAGGGCCCTTCGTCAATTCCTTCATAGTGAATGATTTTTCGTGTCGTTAGAGGGCGAAGCAAGCCGGTGGTTAAATTGAATCCTGAGACCTCGCGTAACTCAGGTGCGTTCCGCTCTGTCGGAACTTGTATTCCCTTTCTGTAACGAGAACAAACGGCGGCCTTGCGGGTCGCCGTTTTGTATCGGTTGGGTACTGAATAAATTGTTATTCCGCTACCGGTTCCTCCGGAGCTTCTACTTCTTCTTCAGTTTTTTCGCCCCAGAGCTTCCACCATTTACGACGCTTGCCGCGGGCCTCCTGGCCGCGCGGGGAACCTTTGCCTAATTCCTTTTGATGCTGTTCTGCTTTCTTTTCCCGCTGTTTCGCGAGTCCGGGCGGTTCTGACGGTTTGCCTTTTCGTTTCGCTTTTTCAAGGGCCTCTCTGCGCCGCTCATCGGCCTTCGCCCTTTTTTCGGCAGCCTCAGCCTTTGCTTCAGCCGCTTTTGCTTCGGCTTCCGCCTTTTCTTCGGCGGCCTTCATGGCTGCTTCTGCTTCAGGGGGTAGATCGGGGCGGTTGCCTTTACCTCGGCCTTGAGCCTCGGCGGATGGGGCGGCAAGCATCACTGCTGCCAGGATTAGTACGAAGCTGGAAATGCGTACACACAACATAGGACACCTTCCTTTCCGGTACAGGCACTATGCCTGTATAAAAACGGTACGCCTCGGATAAATAGTTGTCTAGACCATAGTCCGCCCGGCCGGTTCCCTTCTTCGCACCGTTCAATGAACGGCACAAACGGTGCGTTAATGTTTAAGCCGCGCGGAAATTTGACCGGACGATGAGGGGCAGGGCGATTTCGCAGACGATGCGTCCCGCGTTCTTCTATATGGAGATATATTAACCACGAAGGCACGAAGAAGAACGCGAAGGATCGTTACGCTCCGTTCGTGCCTGGCTTCCATGCTTCTTCTCTTCAGTGAGCTCCGTGAACGGGTGGTTTAATGCGCACCGGAAAGTAGGGTTTCGAGGTATTGGGTTTTGATGCCGTAGAAGGATTTGAGGTCCGCGAATTGGTCGCGGGCCTTTTTCTGTTTTTCCTCGGAAGGCTTGGCGCGTTTGACGGCGAGGATCATTTTGTTTTTGCTGGTGTGTTCGAGCGAGATGAATTCGAAGACCTGGGTGCTGTAGCCGTGGGCTTCGAGCTGGAGCGCGCGCAGGGTGTCGGTGATCATGTCGGCTTCCTGTCCGAGGTGGATGCCGATGTCGAGCATGGGTTTGAGCACGTCGGGAACCTGAATCTGCGGGCGGATCTCTTTGTGGCAGCAGGGCGCGCACATGATGATGTCGGCGCCGGTGCGGATGCCGGTGTGAATGGCGATGTCCGTCGCGATGTCGCAGGCGTGCAGGGCGATCATTATGTTGAGCTGTTCGGGCGTGTATGTGCGCACGTCACCCTGATGAAATTTAAGCGTCTCCAGCGACAGCTTATCCGCCGCTTTATTGCAGAGCTCGACGAGTGAGTCGCGCAGTTCAATGCCGGTGACGAGTGAGTCGATGCCGAGCGTGTGGCTGAGGTGGTCGTGCACGGCGAAGGTGAGGTAGCCTTTGCCGGAACCGAAGTCGGCGATGTGCAGTTGCTTGGCGTCGGCCAGTTTTGATTCTTTGATGGCGTGGTCGATCAGTTGCAGGAAACTGTTGATCTGTTTCCATTTGCGGGACATCGACGGCAGCACTTCGTGGTTGGCGTTGGTCACGCCGAGTTCTCTGAGGAACGGGCGCGCGGGGTCGATCAGTCGTTTTTTCTGCCGGTCGTGTCCGGTGGACTGCGGGGCCGGGGCGTTGGCGGCTTTGCGTGTACCGAAGGAGGGTTTCCCTTTTTTGCTGAAGAGCAGTTGGGCCTCTTCGGTTGCGGTATTGAGGTGCGCGTTTTTGAAAACCGGGCCGAGCAGGGTGTCGATCAGTTCGATCGCTTCGCGGATAGGGTGGTTTTTGGTGATGTCGCGCGTCTGGTGGCGGTAGACAAAAGAGAGCTGCGGTTTGCCCTTCAGTTCGACTGGGCGGATGATCACGTTTTTGAGCGTGGGATCGTCGCCCTTATTTTTGCTGAGGGTCAGCCGCACCAGGGTGCCGGCGTTGGCGCATTCGCGCAGCAGGTTGAAAAAGCGTTCGCGGTCGTCTCGTTTGTCATTCGTTTTGCTCATGGCGGGGATACTATGCCGGGGTGGTTGAAAGACAAGTTTTCTTGCGGGTTTTGTCTGTTTTTGGTTTGATCCGCGCTTTTACTGCTTTGAACAAAAGGATTTGAAATGGATATCGAAAAACAGTTGAGCATTCTGGCGGACCGTACGGTCGATCTGTTGTCGGCGGAAGAGCTTCAGAAGAAGCTGGAGAAAGCCGCGGCGGAAGGTCGTTCCCTGCGTATTAAAATGGGCGCGGACCCGTCGGCACCGGACCTGCACCTCGGTCACACGGTCGGCATCAACAAACTACGCGAATTTCAGGAGCTGGGCCACACGGTCGTATTCATCATCGGCGACTTCACGGCCATGATCGGCGATCCGTCCGGCAAATCCGCTACGCGTCCGGCGCTCTCCAAGGAGCAGGTGCAGGAAAACGCGAAGACGTACCAGGAACAGATTTTCAAAATCCTCGACCCGGAAAAAACGGAACTGCGCTACAACTCCGAGTGGTTCGGCGACATGACGTTCGACGCAGTAATCAAGTTGGCGGCGCACGTAACTGTCGCACAGATGCTGCAGCGCGACGACTTTGCGAAACGCTACAGCGAAAACCGCCCGATCTCCCTGGTGGAATTCCTCTACCCGCTCGTTCAGGCGTACGACTCCGTTATGGTTGAGGCCGACGTCGAACTGGGCGGTACGGATCAGCTGTTCAACCTGCTGCTCGGACGTGAGCTGCAGAAGATTTACAAGCAGGAGCCGCAGGTCGTGATGACCCTGCCGCTGATCGAAGGTCTCGACGGCGTGCAGAAAATGTCCAAATCGCTCAACAACTACGTGGGCGTGACGGATGCGCCGAAAGACATGTTCGGCAAACTGATGTCCGTCAGCGACGAGCTGATGTGGAAATACTTCAAGTACATCCTCTGCTGGCCGTCCGATAAAGTCGCGGAATACCAGGCGAAGGTAAACGCGGGCGAACTGCACCCGCGCGACGTGAAAGACCAGCTCGCCCGTGAAGTGATCGCGAGCTTCCACGACGCGGCTGCCGCGCAGGTTGCCTCTGAGGAGTTCAAAAAGATCTTCTCTGAAAAGAAGCTGCCGACCGATATCCCGGAAATTACGCCGCCGGCGGACAAAATGGAAGAGGGCCAGATCGGTCTGATCAATCTGATCGTTTCCGCGGGCATGGCTCCGACGAACAGCGAAGCGCGCCGTAACATCCAGCAGGGCGGGGTGCGCATTAACGACGAGCAGATCAAAGACCCGCGTGCGATGGTTACGCCGGAAGACGGCATGATCGTTCAGGTCGGAAAACGCAAGTTCGGCAAGATCAAGCTGTAGGCTTCCCGGCTTTCAGTTGAACAGCACCTCAGTCTTGGGGTGCTTTTTATTTGCGGTCCTGAATAAAGTCTTTTTGCTTAACCGCGAAAGTGGGATGGGCAAGTAATTGAATATGACATTGTTTGGCGTCCTTTCTTCGCGCCTTAGCGACGCGGGTGGTAAATATTTTTCCCTGTGGCTAGTGCACCCGTCTGGTTTTATGTATCTTGACGGTCAATTTTTAAGAGGGTTTATTCATTGGCTGAGATCGCAAAAGTATTGTCGGATGTGGCGCTGGACCGGGAGTTTGATTACCGGATTCCGGCGTACCTGTCGGAACGCGTCGGGGTCGGCTCGCACGTGCTGGTTCCGTTTGGGCACCGCAAGGTGCGCGGTTTTGTGGTCGGCCTGGCCGATGAGACCACTTCCGAGTATCAGCTCAAAGACATCATTGATGTGATCGGCGAAAAGCCGCTGATCCGTCCGCAGATTATTAAACTTGCGCGCTGGATGGCCGACTACTATTGCGCCCCGGTTGAAAACGCGATCCGCACGGTCCTGCCGGGAGCCGTTCGCCGTAAAGGCGCGAAGCATAAAGAGCAGTTGAATGTGCGGCTGAACGACGCTGTGCTGGCTGATGTTAAAATCACCGAAAAGCAGCAGGCGGTTTTGGAGGCGCTCGCCAAGGTGCCGGAGAAGGAGATGCTTCTAGCGGATCTGGCGCTGGCGGCGGGGGTGACGTCCGCTCCGGTCAAGGCGCTGGAGAAGAAGGGGCTGGTGACGATCGAGAAGGCGACGATTTACCGCGACCCGCACGCGGGCGTGGAGCTGCTGAAAACGTCGGCGATGGATTTGATGCCGGAGCAGAAGACGTCGCTGGATAAAATTACCGCGGCGCTGGATGCCGGCGGTCCGCAGACGGTACTGCTTTACGGGGTGACCGGCTCGGGCAAAACCGAGGTGTATCTGCAGGCAATTCAGCATGTGCTGGATAAGGGCCAGAGCTCGATCGTGCTGGTGCCGGAAATTGCGCTGACGCCACAGACGGTCGACCGGTTCCGCTCGCGTTTCGGTGAAGTGGTGGCGGTGCTGCACAGTTCGCTGTCGGAGGGCGAGCGCCACGATGAGTGGGCGCGTATCCGTAACGGCGAGGCGCAGATTGTGATCGGTGCGCGTTCGGCCCTGTTTGCGCCGATTGAAAATATCGGTTTGATCGTGGTCGACGAGGAGCACGAGCAGACGTACAAGCAGGACGAGTCGCCGCGTTACAATGCGCGCGATGTGGCGGTGGTGCGGGCGCATATGGAAAAGTGCGCCGTGGTGCTCGGTTCGGCCACGCCGTCGCTGGAGTCCTACCACAATGTGATGCAGGGCAAGTATCAGATGGCGACGATGCGGAACCGTGTGGATGACCGCCAGATGCCGCGTATCAATGTGATCGATATGCGCCTGGAGGCGCAGCGTGAGGGTAAACCGAGCCTTTTTGCCAAGGAGTTGTTGGACCAGATCGGCAACCGGTTGCATCGCACCGAGCAGGTGATGCTGTTTTTGAACCGGCGCGGTTTTGCGGCCTCGCTGATCTGCCCGGAGTGCGGCTATGTGACCGAGTGCGATATGTGCAGCGTCAGCATGACGTATCACAAAAAGGATCATCGCATGGGCTGCCACATCTGCGGCGAGGAGAAGCCGGTGCCGGAGAAGTGTCCGGAGTGCGGCCTGTTGGATTTCAGTAAGCGGGGCGTCGGCACGGAGCGCATCGAAGAGGTGATCGGGAAATGTTTTCCGAAAGCGCGCGTTTTCCGGATGGATTCGGACACGATGCGCAAAAAGGATGCCTACCGCAAAGTGCTGGCAGATTTCCGCGCGGCCAAAATTGATATTCTGATCGGTACGCAGATGATCGCCAAAGGTCTCGACTTTCCGAACGTGACGCTGGTCGGGGTGATTAACGCGGATATCACGCTGCACATGCCGGATTTTCGCGCGGGCGAGCGGACGTATCAGCTGCTGACGCAGGTGGCGGGCCGTGCGGGGCGTGGTGATCTGGCGGGCGAGGTGATTATTCAAACCTACACCCCGCACCATCAGGCGATTCAGGCGGTGCGTAATCTGGGCTATGAGCAGTTTGCCGATCAGGAGCTGGCGTTCCGCGAGGAACTTTTATATCCGCCGTACAGCCATCTGGTCTGTCTGACGCTGAAGGGGCTGGTGGAGAATCAGGTAGAGACGTGCGCGGACCATCTGGCCGAGGCGCTGTTGAACTATCTGCCGCCGGACGTCATGCTTTCCGGCCCGGCCCCGGCCCCGCTGTCGCGCGCGAAGGGGTATTACCGTTTCCAGATCATGATGCGCGCGCCGCGTACTAATCAGATGACCATCCCGCTGCGCAAAGCGCTGAATGATTTCAAGTTGCCGAAAAACGTGAAGGCCACCTTCGACGTCGACGCGGTTTCGACTATGTAGATTCCCTCCCCGCGAAATGGGCCGGGTGTAACCGGCCGCTCCATGAAAGCCGAAAATTGAATGGCTTGACCGGGCCCTTTCTGTTAAAAGACTTTGTTGTTTGCCGGTTTTTCGGTGCGTGAAAGGAGTTCGGTTATGGGTAAATGGCTTTGGTTGTTTTTGGTTGTTCAACTGTCTTGTTTTGCCGCGCCGCGTCCGGTGGAACGGCAGGTTGAAAGTATGCGCGCGGTGTTGGCGCAGGCCGATGACGCGTATTACAACCGGCATCAGCCGATTATGTGCGATGAGGCGTATGATGCTTTACGAGTGCAGTACGACCGCCTTCTGGCTCAATATCCAGAATTAATTCAAGACGCCGGAGTGGGTGCGCCGGTTAAAGCTTCCCGGGAGCGGGTGCCGCATATTCGTCCGGTTCTGAGCCTTAAGAAGGCGTATTCTGATGAAGAGGTTCGGGCCTTTATTAAAAAATGCGGGTCCGATTTGGGTTATTGCGTAGAGCCGAAAATCGACGGAGTAAGTGTGGTTTTGCATTACCGTGCCGGTGTGTTGGTGCAGGCTGTAACGCGTGGGGATGGAAAGGCGGGGATGGATGTAACACCGGCCGTGCTGGTTTCGGGGGCGGTTCCGGTTGAACTGAGAGTGCCGCTTGATTTGGTTGTGCGCGGGGAACTGTTTATGCCGCTGACGGCTTTTGAGGAGTTAAACCGCCGCCGGCTCGAAGATAAAAACGCGCCGTTGAAAAGTCCGCGCAATACGGCTGCCGGGACGTTGCGGCTGCATGATTATGCGGAGGTTGCCCGGCGCGGGTTGCGATTCCTCGCATTCGAGTTGATTCAGTCCGAACGTTGGCCGATTACGCATAGCGCCGCGCTGGCACAGATGCAATCGGCCGGGCTTCCTGTTGTTGAAAGTCAGATGGTGTCCGCTCCTGAGGTTGTGTCCGCGGTCGAATCTGTTAACCGGCAGCGCTCTGCTTATCCATTTCAGAGTGACGGTGTGGCGATTAAAGTAGATGAATGCGAGGTGTTTGAGCGCTTGGGCGCGACAGGACATCACCCGCGAGGTGCTTTGGCCCGGAAATACCGGCAGAAACCAACCGTGACGCGTTTGTTGAGCGTTGCATGGCAAGAGGGGGCCAGCGGAAAATGGACGCCTGTTGCGCGGTTTGAACCTGTTGATATTGACGGTGCGACGATTCAAAAAGCGACCTTGCATAACTGGTCGCATATTCAGGCGCTCGACTTGAAAATCGGCGATTGGATAAAAGTAATTCGCGCAGGGGGCGCAATCCCGGAGATTTGCGGGAACTGTCCTGAACGCCGCACGGGTAATGAAACCGCGATTGTACCGCCTTCGGGTGTTAAGTAGTTGGGGTGGTTATCACCCTGCATCGGAGTGGAGACCTGATATAAAAACCTTTCCCCCGCAGAGCTTGAGGGTGCGGGGGAGAGGTTCTTTTTAACCGGCGGCCCCTGGCTCCTTTCCGGTATGAGCTTGCGCTGTGGAGAGATTCTCGCTCATGCCCGGAAAGAGGAAGCCGCCGGAGATTCTTCGGCTATGCGCCGTACGCCTTGATGTAGAGTTCTTTGAGCTCGCTGATCAGCGGGTAGCGCGGGTTAGCGCCTGTGCACTGGTCGTCGAACGCATCTTCCGCAAGCTGGTCGAGGCCGGCCATGAAATCTTTCTCCGCAACACCGGCGTCTTTGATGTTCGCCGGGATGTCGAGTTTCGCTTTCAGGTTGTCGATCTCTTTGATCAGCAGCTCCACTTTCTCGTCCAGCGTTTTGCCACCGAGCTGGAGGTAGTCCGCGATGCGTGCATAACGGTCTTTCGCGCTCGGGTGGGTGTACTGGGAGAACGCAGCCATCTTCAGCGGCTTGTCCGTCGCGTTGAAGCGGATCACTTCATTGATCAGCAACGCGTTGGCCAGACCGTGCGGCAGGTGGTGCTTTGCACCCAGTTTGTGCGCCATAGAGTGGCAGATGCCTAGGAAGGCATTCGCGAAGGCCATACCTGCAATACATGCAGCATAGTGAACTTTTTCGCGCGCTTTCACGTCGTTCGCCCCATTCTCGTAGGCGGCCGGCAGATACTTAAACAGCAGGCGGGTCGCTTCGAGCGCCTGAGAGTTCGTGAACTCGGTGCTCACGACACTGACCATCGCTTCGAGGGCGTGCGTCAGGGCGTCGATGCCGCTGAATGCTGTCAGACCTTTCGGCATGCTCATCACCAGTTCCGGGTCAACGATCGCCATGTCCGGTGTCAGGGCGTAGTCCGCGATCGGGTATTTTTTGCCTGTTGCGTCGTCTGTTACAACCGCGAACGGAGTCACTTCAGAACCGGTGCCGCTTGTGGTCGGGATCGTTACGAGCTGCGCTTTTTTGCCGAGCTCCGGGAAGGCGCAGATCCGTTTTTCGATGTCCAGGAAACGCATGGCCAGATCTTCGAACTGGGTTTCCGGGTTTTCGTACATCAGCCACATGATTTTGGCCGCGTCCATCGGAGAGCCGCCGCCGAGGGCGATGATCACGTCCGGGTTGAAGCTGTTAATAACTTCCAGGCCTTTGTTGATCGTGCTCAGGTCCGGATCCGGTTTGACTTCGAAGAACACCTGGGAGTCGATGTTGATCTCTTCGAGAACAGACGTCACTTTTTCGGTGAAGCCCATGTCGAACAGCGGTTTGTCTGTCACGATCAGTGCGCGTTTTTTGCCGGCGAGTTCACGCAGGGCGAGCGGCATGCAGCCGTACTTGAAGAAGATTTTGGACGGGATTTTGTACCACAGCATGTTTTCACGGCGTTCCGCGATAGTCTTCACATTCATCAGGTGTTTCACTCCTACGTTTTCGCTGACAGAGTTGCCGCCCCAGCTTCCGCAGCCGAGTGTCAGAGACGGTTCCAGTTTGAAGTTGTACAGGTCGCCGATCGCGCCCTGGCTGGCCGGTGTGTTAACCAGTGTGCGGCCGGTTTTCATCGCTGTGCCGAACGCATCGATACGGTCGCTGTTGCGCGGGTCGGTGTAGCAGACCGATGTGTGACCGATACCGCCGAAGCTGACCAGTTCCGCCGCTTTTTCCACCGCGTTCTCAAAGCCGGACGCTTTGTAGATTGCCAGTACCGGGCTCAGTTTCTCGTGAGAGAACGGCTCGTCGTGGCCGATATCTTTCGTTTCGCCGATCAGTACTTTTGTGTCTGCCGGAACGGTGATGCCTGCCAGTTCGGCGATTTTTGCCGCCGGCTGACCTACGATGGCCGCGTTCAGGCGTCCGTCGATCATGATCGTTTCGCCGACCTTTTTCTTCTGTGCTGCTGTCAGGATGTGAGCGCCGCGCAGTTTGAACTCGTTTTTAACGTCGTTGTACACTTCGTCAACCACCACCACGCTCTGCTCAGATGCGCAGATCACGCCGTTATCGAACGTTTTAGAAACGAGAATGCTGTTCACGGCTGTTTTAATGCAGGCCGTCTCGTCGATGATCGCCGGTGTGTTACCCGCACCTACACCCAGGGCCGGTTTGCCGGAGCTGTAAGCCGCTTTCACCATGCTCGGTCCACCCGTTGCGAGAATCAGGCTGATTTCCGGGTGCTGCATGATTGCGTTAGAGAGCTCGACGCTCGGCTCCTCGATCACCTGGATCAGGCCGTCCGGCGCGCCTGCGGCAACGGCGGCTTTGCTCACGAGCATGGCCGCATCTTTTGTGCACTGTTTAGCGCGCGGGTGAGGGGAGAAGATAATTGCGTTCCGTGTTTTAAGCGCGATCATTGCTTTGAAGATAGCTGTAGAAGTCGGGTTGGTTGTCGGAACCACACCTGCGATCAGGCCGATCGGCTCGGCCACTTTTTTGATCCCGTGGGTCGGGTCTTCCTCCAGCACGCCGCATGTTTTGGTGTCTTTGTATTTGTTGTAGATGAACTCGGATGCGAAGTGATTCTTGATCACTTTGTCCTCCACGATACCCATGCCGGTTTCGGCAACGGCCTGTTTGGCCAGGGTGATCCGTTGCGCATTGGCCGCCATGGCTGCTGCGCGGAAGATCTTGTCCACCTGTTCCTGTGAGAAGGTTGCGTAGACTTCCTGCGCCGCCTTCATTGTTGCGATCATCTCTTCCAGCTTATTCATATCTGCTGTCGTCATTCTCTGCTCTCCGTTAGGATTTTCTTTTTCCACTGCTGCCGCTGTCCGGAGGCGCCCGCCCCTTTTTCACTGCCGGACAGCGGTGTTTTCAAATCACAATCGATCGATGCTTATCGATACGATGCGAACGGTATACGTAAAACCGGCGAGGCCACGCAAGTAAAAGTTAAATAAATATCGATTGACGAATATCGATAGTCATGGTTAGTAATTCGTGGCGATTGTGAAATATCGATTGATTGCTATCGATTTATTGGACGGTTTTTTTTAAAGGAGAGACTGCAATGAACAGAATTCAGACATGCAAGGTGCGCGCTAAGTTCGCTCGCGGGAATGATCAGGATCTCGAGCTGGTTGAAAGGTATCTGCAGACGTATAAGCCGGCTGCGGCGGTTGAGTTTGACGGATGCCGTTATTGCCGCGAGTGTGCCGGTGGGCGTCCGCTTCAGGTGGCTGCAAAATCGTTCCTGTTTCAGGTTAAGCGTCCGTCGCACTAAGAGCATGTTGTGGGCAGAAAAGACGGCGCCACTGGTTTTGACAGCTGGAATATATGCTTTTTTCAAGGAGTGCTGCGGTGAAGCGATGGCCGGGGGTGTGTACGGGCATGGGTCTTGAGTGGGGTCTGTGTAGGATTGGGAATCTGGTGCGCGGTTTTTTGTGTAATTTTCCGGTGGTTATGGCATACCAGATGGCGCTGTTTGTTCGCGATTTTTCCGGGAAGGTCCCCGCGACCCTTTTTCCGGTGGAGCTGTTCGTGTTGCGCGGGTTTGAACACCGCATGGCGAATGTGTTTTTAATCCCGTTCTGAGCGGCATTTGGAGACGTGGGATTTGCAGAAGGAACCGGCTTGTTGTTTTGTAATTGGGTGCCGGTGACCGCCGCGAATGTGTCGGGTGTGGTTGTGTAGCCGCGTTTTCAAAAAACGATTTTAAAAAATGAGGAGTGGTAAGATGAACGAGTGGCAGGGATTCAGCTCTGGCAAGTGGCAGAAGGAAGTGGATGTTCGCGATTTTATTCAGACGAACTATACGCCGTATGAGGGCGATGATTCGTTTCTGGCGGACGCGACCGACGACACGACGGCGCTTTGGAATCAGGTTTGCGGCCTGATGAAAGAGGAGTGGGCGAAGGGTATCCTTGATGCGGACACGAAAACGGTTTCTGCGATTACGTCTCATGCTGCCGGCTATATTGATCGATCTCTGGAACAGATTGTCGGGCTGCAGACCGATAAGCCGCTTAAGCGCGGCATCATGCCGTTCGGCGGCCTGCGTATGGTTGAAGGCGGCCTGAAAGCGTATGGCTACGAGCTCGACCCGGCGATGGCTGATGTCTTCAGGAAGTTCCGCAAAACGCACAACGACGGTGTGTTTGATGCCTATACGGAGGCGATGCGTAACGCTCGCAGATCGGGTATCATTACCGGTTTGCCGGATGCGTATGGGCGTGGCCGTATTATCGGCGATTATCGTCGCGTGGCGCTGTACGGGGTGGACCGTCTGATTGAGAAAAAAAAGAAAGATCTGAATCAGTTGGACTTCGTTTATATGGAAGAGCATGCGATTCGCGACCGCGAAGAACATGCGGAGCAGATTCGCGCGCTGGCGGAACTGAAGGAGATGGCGGCAACGTACGGGTATGATATCGGTCGCCCGGCCACCAATGCGAAAGAGGCGATTCAGTGGACGTATTTCGGATATCTGGCTGCCGTCAAAGAACAGAACGGTGCGGCGATGTCGCTCGGCCGTGTTTCCAGCTTCCTCGACATTTATATCGAGCGAGACCTCAAAACCGGTGCGATCACGGAATCTGAAGCGCAGGAATTGATCGACCACATGGTGATGAAGCTGCGCATGGTCCGTTTCTTGCGCACACCGGATTACGACCAGCTTTTCTCCGGCGATCCGACATGGGTCACCGAGGCGATTGGCGGTATGGGTCTCGACGGTCGTACGCTCGTAACTCGTACGAGCATGCGTTTCCTGAATACGGTCTATACGCTCGGCCCGGCGCCGGAACCGAATTTGACGGTGTTGTGGTCGACGCATATGCCGGAAAACTTCAAGAAATTCTGCGCCAAGGTCTCCATTGATACCTCCACGATTCAGTACGAAAACGATGACCTGATGCGTTCGGAATACGGCGATGACTACGGTATCGCCTGCTGCGTGTCCGCGATGCGGATCGGTAAGCAGATGCAGTTCTTCGGTGCGCGTGCGAACCTGGCGAAGGCGCTGCTGTATGCGATTAACGGTTGTAAGGATGAAAAATCCGGCGAGCAGATCGGCCCGAAAATGGTGCCGATCACGGGCGATTACCTGGACTATGACGAGCTGATGGAGCGCTTCGACAAGGTAATGGACTGGTTGTCGCTTATCTATATGAACACGCTGAATATCATCCACTACATGCACGATCGCTACTGCTACGAGCGCATTCAGATGGCGCTGCACGATAAAGACGTGTTCCGCACATCGGCGTGCGGTATTGCCGGCCTGTCGGTGGTGGCGGATGCTCTGTCGGCGGTCAAGCATGCGAAGGTGAAGGTAATTCGTAACGCGGACGGACTGGCGGTTGATTATGAGATCGAGGGGGAATATCCGGCGTTCGGTAATAATGACGACCGTGTGGACCTGATTGCGTGCGAGGTCGTGAAGAAGTTCATGAATAAGCTCCGCAGGCATAAGACCTACCGCAACTCCACGCCGACGATGTCAATTCTGACGATTACATCCAACGTGGTGTACGGTAAAAAGACCGGCAACACGCCGGACGGCCGTAAAGCGGGCGAGCCGTTTGCGCCGGGCGCCAACCCGATGCACGGCCGTGACGAGAAGGGCGCGATTGCCTCCATGGCTTCTGTTGCCAAGTTGCCGTACGAGCATGCGGAAGACGGTATTTCCTACACGTTCTCCATCGTGCCGGGGGCGCTGGGTAAGGACGCGGCCGGTCAGCAGGCGAACCTCGCGGGTATCCTTGACGGCTACTTCAACGACAATGGCCATCACATCAATGTGAACGTATTTGATCGCGAGACGTTGATGGATGCGATGGATCACCCTGAGAAATATCCTCAGCTGACTATTCGCGTTTCCGGTTATGCGGTAAACTTCATTAAGTTGACGCGCGAACAGCAGCAGGATGTCATTAAGCGTACGTTCCACGAACGTTTCTAAAAGCGTTCCTTGCAAAAACGCTGAGTTCGCAGATTATGTCGGCGTGCTTGGCGTTTTTGTATTTGGGTGATAACAGTATTTGAGATGAGCATTATCGGAAAAATTCATTCCGTGGAAACCTGCGGGACGGTCGACGGGCCGGGGATTCGCTTTGTGGTTTTTCTGCAGGGTTGTCCGGCGCGTTGCCTGTACTGTCATAATCCCGATACGTGGGACCTGAAAGACGGGAAGGGCATGTCCGTGGAAGAGCTGATGCGGGAAGTGGTCAAATACCGCTCCTACATGAAGTTCTCCGGCGGCGGAGTCACCCTGACCGGCGGCGAGCCGCTGATGCAACCGGATTTTGTCCGCGAAATCTTCAAGTCGTGCCGTGAAGAGGGGATCCATACCGCGCTGGACACCTCCGGCCTGTTGAACTGGGCGAATAACAAAGAGGTGTTCGATTACACCGATCTTGTGTTGCTGGATTTCAAGTGCTTTGACCCGGCGATCCACAAGCAGCTGACCGGTCTGGAAAATCAGCGGTCGATGGAGCTTCTCGAGTATCTGGCGCAAATCGGTAAGCCGGTTTGGGTTCGTTATGTGCTGGTGCCGGGTATCACTGACGATCGCCGCATGCTGACAGAAACGGCCCGACATATTGCGCGGCATTCGAACGTCGAAAAGGTCGAAATTTTGCCCCTGCATAAAATGGGTGAATATAAATGGGAAGAGCTGGGTCTCGAATTCCCGCTTAAAGATACGCCCGTGCCAACCACGGAAGAGGTAGCCGCCGCCGTTCAGGTTTTTGAAGCGGCCGGCCTGGCCGTCGGTTGAATAGAACAAACCTCCGACGCGTCCTAAATTAGGCAGGCAATCGATTGACCTCTATCGATAATCTGCGTATGTATGGTGCACTATGACAATTCACGATCGAAAAACTGCCGGAGTTCCCACCCTCAAACGGATGCCTTTGTATTTGCGCGTTTTGCGCCGCATGAAGGAGGAAGGCGGGGAGTACGCTTCCGGTGCTGTGGTTGCCAAAGAGCTGGGCCTTGATCCGATTGTTGTGCGTAAAGACCTGGCCATTACCGGTGTGGTCGGCCGGCCCCGCCTCGGGTTTGCACTCGAGGAGATTATTGACGGGGTTGAAACCTTCCTCGGCTGGAATAATACAACCGACGCGTTTTTGGTCGGAGCCGGCTATTTGGGGTCCGCGTTGCTCGGTTACAAAGGATTTCAGCAGCAGGGTCTTCGGATCGTAGCCGCCTTTGACGCCAATCCGGAAATCGTCGGTAAAAAGGTGCACGGCAAAGAGGTTCTTTCGATCGAAAAGCTACCGGAACTGGCCAGACGCATGCATGTTCAGATTGGTATTTTGACCGTGCCGGAAGCGGTGGCGCAGGAAGTGGCCGACATGATGGTTGAGGCCGGAATCCGCGGAATCTGGAACTTCACGCCGGTCAAATTGGATGTTCCCGAAAACGTCATCCTGCAGCGCGAGGATCTGGCTCAGAGCCTCGCCGTTCTCTCCCACAAGATCTATCTGAACGCCTGAAGGTTGAGACCGGTTCTTCGTTTGATCCGATCGTCGACGGGCCGTTATGCCCGATGGATGTCGAAAAGAACTTCGGTTTCCGCCTGGTCGGGGTCGATGGCGCAAACCCGAAGGATGGTGATCTCGCCGATGGCGCGGTTGATGAGCAGTTCGATCGGGGCCGCGAGCTGGTGCAGTTCGGTGCGTTCTTCCATCCCCTGCAGGTAGGTTACGCGGTAGGCCGCTTCATCATCAGTCAGCTTGCGCAAGCGGGCGACCTTATGTTTGACGTCCTTTTTCTTCTTAGGCTTTTTGCGTTTTTGCAATGACGGCAGGTCGTCGCGCAGCTCGAAGGGGTAGGGCTGTTCGCCGAGAATCCCCATGATCTGCTGTTCGAGGCTGTGTACGCGCGCGAACTGCTCCTCGCGTTCGAGCAGTTTTTCGTGCAGCTGAATTTTGCGCGGTTTTTCCATTAAGCCTTCGGCTCAGCCTCTTCTTCGATGATTTCGGCCGCGTCGTCTTCGACCGTCTCCACGATTTTATCTTCCAATTCGCGTGTCTCGCTGAGGGTTACGTCTGAATCGGATTCCGTTTCCGCTTTGGCCGCTTCGATGATCTCCTCGACCGGCTCTTCCGCTTTTTTCACTTTAACGCGGGTCGCCGGCATGGATTTGGTGAAGCCGGCAACCGGCATCGGCGGAGCCGGGAACGGGAATACGCCTTCTTCGCCGACGACAGCCTCAACTTGAACTTCAAGTTCGGCAATGCGGCGGTACGCCTCTTCGCGCTCGGCGAGCAGGACGTCGATCTGCTGGCGGGCCTCAAAGGCCTGCTTGATGGTTTCGGCATCGGCGTTGAGCACGATGTCCTGGAATGTCAGTTTTATTGGTTTCTTGGCCATAGTTTCTTCCTATTCTGCAAAGAAGTTCACAATGCGGTTTAAAATGGTTTTCTCCTCCGGCTGTTTCGGCGGGAGTTCTGTTTCGGTATCAGGCTGCTGTTCGGCCTCTCGGGCCTGCAGTACCTGTTCCGCCACCTGGCGCACGCTTTCGGCCGGATCGCGGCTCAGCGACAGCAGGCGCGTCTGCGGCAGATGTTTCGAGTGCGCCGCAAAGGCGCGCAGCGACGGTTGACGGCTGATCGATAGCTGTTCGGCCATGGCCGCGTCTGTGCCGTTGAATACCACGCCCTGCATCGCCAGATGTTTGATCACAGGCAAGCTCTGGCGGTCGTTAATCATAATTGCCAAATGCGCATCGGTCAGGTCGTCCCGGTACGCCACGCGCAAGAGCACCTCGAGCACATCGTGGTGACACAGCTCGGTGATCGCTGAAGGGGTAAGCGCCGCGTTTTCGGCCAGTTTCTCACAGGTCTCCGGATCGCCGGCGGAAATAATGTGCAGGGCGACGCCCTCGGCAATGTGCGGATTTGCGGCCAGTGCGGAACGGACGGCCGGGTGCGGATCCTGCGCCAGCAGGCGCTGCATGCTGATCGGCAGTTTTTCCAGCTCGGCGACAAAGAGGCGGTCGTCGAGCGAATCCGATTCAGCCAGTCCCATCAGTTCCACTGGCGACGGCTCGCGCGCTTGCAGGGCGGCCATACGGATCTGCGGGTGCGTCGAAAGGCTCAATGATTCGTCGATGCTGTCCGCGCGTTTTTTACGTTCGAGCAGGAGCTGCTGTTTTTCGAGGTCATCGGAGTCGGCCCAGATCTGCAGGATCGCGTCGTCCAGTTTGGTTTTGGTCAGCAGCTGAGTGCGAACAATCGCGCTCGGGTCTGTTGAAAGTTTAATGGCAACATCCGGGTCGAGACGCTTGTTTCCAGTCAGTGCAAGGCGGACTGCCGGCTCAGAATCTCCGGCCAGTTTGGCCTGCTGGTGCGTACTCAAAATCGGGTTCGCTGCCAGCGTTGCGCGTACGGTCCATGCGTCGGATTCAATCAGCAGGTCACATTCGCGCGGGCCAAGCTGTTTGTTGGAGGCCATTGCCTCCTGTACGGCCGGGGTGGCACTTTCCACCATCCGGATCAGTAGCGGCTGGGCCGTGCGCGGGTTCTGTGCAATTGCGCAGAGCACTTCATCGTCGTTTTCTGTTTCGAGCATCCATTCGATCAGCGCACTCGGCACGGTCGGATAGGAGGCTAGAAACAGGCGCGCGTCGCGGTCCGGCTCGTTTTCAAAAAGTTCGATCAGGGTACGCGACGAGAGCAGGTTGCGGCGGTAGGCTTGAACCGTGGCGGTCACGCCTTCGTCACGAATCTGCACAAGCAGTTTCTTTGCAGTGATCTCAGCGGCCATTCTAGAGATCCTCCGTCGTTACATAAATTTCACGCGGGGTGCTGCCGACCTGCGGGCCGATGTAATTGCGCGCTTCCAGCTCTTCGATCAGGTTGGCCGCGCGGTTGTAGCCGATACGCAGACGGCGCTGCAGATAACTCGTACTTGCACGCTGGCTTTCGACCACGATGCGCAACGCTTCGGCCACCATCGGATCTTCATCCGGATCGTCAAAGTCGCCGCCAAGGTTCTGCTGATCCTCCTGCTTGAGATGTGTGCGGAAATGCTGCGGTACCTGTTCGGATATGCCCTCGCAGACGTGCAGGATCTCTTCGTCGTGCACCATCGGCGCCTGAATACGCATCAGTTTGGAAATGCCCGGCGGATTGAACAGCATGTCGCCGCGACCCTGCAGGGCTTCCGCGCCTTTGCCGTCGAGAATCGTGCGCGAATCGATCTGCGAGGAAACCTGGAAGGCCACGCGAGTCGGGTAGTTGGCCTTGATGGTTCCGGTGATCACATTCACCGACGGACGCTGTGTCGCAATGATCGTGTGAATGCCCACCGCACGCGAAAGCTGAGCGATACGCGCCAGGCAACCTTCGACATCGCCGCGGGCGGTCATCATCAGGTCGGCCAGCTCGTCGATCACAACCACGAGGTAGGGCAGTTTTTGGAATCCTTCCGCTTCGGCCTTTTCGTTATAGCCTGAAATGTTGCGGGCGTGTTTTTCGGCCAGCAGCTTGTAGCGGTTCTCCATTTCTTTGACGACCCAGTGCAGCACGGCCACCACCTGTCCGGAGTCGGTCACAACCGGGTGGATCAGGTGCGGGATCTTTTTGTAGAGCGAAAATTCGACGTGTTTCGGGTCGACCAGTACCAGCTCGAGTTCGTCCGGCGAGAATTTGTAGAGCATGCTCAGAATCAGGTTGCTCATGCAGACGGACTTACCGCTGCCGGTCGCCCCCGCGATCAGCATGTGCGGTGCTTTAGCGAGGTCGGTCACGATGATCTGGCCGGTAATGTCCATTCCGAGTACCAGCGGGATATCCGCTTGGGTTTCACGCCAGGCCCGCGATTCGAGCATCGTACGCAACGTCAGCGGCAGGGCGGTTTTGTTCGGGGTCTCGATGCCGACGTACGGCTCGCCCGGAATCGGGGCTTGTACGCGGATGCTGTTGGCGGCGAGGGCCAGCGCGATGTTTTTGTCGAGCGAGGCAATGGATTCGACGCGCACGGCCACACCCGGTCGGATGCGGAACTGGGTTACGCGCGGGCCGACAACGGCATCGTACACGAGGGCATCCACCGCAAAGCTGTCGAGTGTGTCCTGCAGTTTATTCTTCTGCTCCTGCAGTTCTTCCGGATCGAGAAATGCGGTCTGCGTGGTCTCCGGCAGGCGCAGGTTTTCGGTCGACGGCAGAATGTAGGAACCTTCCGGCAGCGGTTCGCGGTAATCCGGTTCCGGCTCGGTCGGTGCGATTTCCTCTTCCGGCATGCCGATGATGGCGTCCTGGCCGCTCATTTCCGGCGTTTCGGAAAGCTTGGTTTTCGGCTTCGCCTCCAGTAGCTGCTCGAAACGTTCGCGGCTCTTGGCCAGGAATTTGTCGTTGGCTTCCTGTCGGTCGGCGCGTTCGGTCAGCAAGTGCAGGTAGCGGTGACGCCACTGTTGCAGCTCGTCAGCCTCCTGCTGGAGTTTGGTCTGCTGGGCCAGCAGCTGTTCGGAAACCTCGTCGGGCAGGGCATCGGACTCTTCGCCGAAATCCTCTTCGGCCAGCTCGAAGCCGAGCAGGTTGAGCATATCCTCGCCCATCCCCTTGAGAAGTCCGCGAAACCCGCTGCGGGTTTCCTCTGAAATTATGTCGTCCCTGTCTGCCATTTATCCCTGCGTTAAAAGGGATATAGATAGGAAAACGCGCCCGCCCTGTCGAGCCGATTTTCCGGCAGGGATGATTTAACGCAGAGACGCTAGGTCGCCGAGCTTTGGGAGAGCTCTTCTGTGCGTCTCGGTGCCTGCGCGTCAAAATCATAATCGGGTCGAAAAAATGCGGTTTTTGGGTTCAATCCTGCGGGGGGGTGGGGTAAATTCGGCTTCTTTTTATGAGGTTTCATTATGAGCGCTGAAAAATATTACGTAACAACCCCGATTTATTATGTGAACGACAAGCCGCACATCGGCCATGCGTACACGACGATTCTGGCTGACGTGCTGGCGAATTATCATCGCCTGCTCGATATGCCGACTTATTTTCTGACCGGTACCGACGAGCACGGCCAGAAGGTGCAGCAGGCGGCCGAAAAAAACGGCATGACGCCGCAGGAACAGTGCGACCAGACTGTTGTACGTTTCCAGGAGCTGTGGAAACGCTTGGAAATCAAGCACGATGATTTCATCCGCACGACGGAGAAGCGTCACACGAAGATTGTGCAGGACGTGCTGCAGGATCTGTTCGACCGCGACGAGATTTACAAGGCCGAGTATGAAGGTATGTACTGCGTCGGCTGTGAACGATTCTTCACCGAAAAGGACCTGGTGGACGGCAACTGCCCGGACTGTAACCGTCCGGTGGACAAGATCATTGAGTCGAACTACTTCTTCCGCATGAGCAAGTATCAGGATTGGCTGATCGAATACATCGAGTCCAACCCGGACTTCATTCAACCGTCGTTCCGTGCGAATGAGACCCTCGGCTTCCTGAAAAACAAGGAGCTGCAGGACCTCTGTATCTCGCGTCCGAAATCGCGCCTTTCCTGGGGTATCGAGCTGCCGTTCGATCAGGAATTCGTGACATACGTCTGGTTTGACGCGTTGCTGAACTACATCACCGCGATCGGCTACGGTTCTGATGAAGAGCAGTTCAAGAAATGGTGGCCGTGTTCCACTCACCTGATCGGTAAAGACATTTTGACGACGCATACGGTTTACTGGCCGACTATGCTCAAGGCGATGGGCGTGGAAATGCCGGAATCTATCTTTGCGCACGGCTGGTGGCTGACAGGCCGCACGAAAATGAGTAAGTCGCTTGGCAATGTGGTCAACCCGATGGAGATGTGCGAGACGTATGGCGTTGACGCCTTCCGCTATTTCCTGACGGCTGAGATGACGCTCGGTCAGGATGCGAGTTTCACGGAAGAGGCGTTTATCAAGCGCTACAACTCCGATCTGGCAAATGACCTCGGCAATGTTACCAACCGCGTGCTGAACATGATGAATCGTTACTGTGACGGTAAAATTCCGGCGCTTCCCGCTGAGGCATCCGCGGCTGATGAGCATATCGCAACGCTGAAATCGGCGGTAACGAATGCGGCTACAGAAGTCGGTCCGATGCTGAAGAACATGAAGCTGGACAGCGCGTTGGCGTTGGTGATGAGTGCGGTCCGCGAAATTAATGTTTACCTGCAGGCCCGTGCTCCGTGGACGGCGGCTAAAGAGGGCGATGCCGATGGCGTTGCGGTGACCCTCTACAACTCAGCGGAATGTCTGCGTATTTGTGCGGCGCTTCTCTATCCGGTAATGCCGGAAAAAATGACGACCCTGCGTCAGGCGCTGGGCATGGCTGATGCGATACCGCAGCTGGACAAGTTGAATACGTATGATGTGCTGGTTGCCGGTACCGCCATTACGCAGCCGGATGCACTTTTCCCGCGTATTGACGTGAAGGCGCTGCAGGCTGAAAAGAAAGCGGCGGCTGAAGCGGAAAAGGCGAAGAAAAAAGAGGCCAAGAAAGAGAAGAAGAAAAAGGCTGAACCCTCTAAGGACGGTCTGATTACTTTTGATCAGGTCATGGCTGTTAATATGAAAACCGCCAAAATTCTGGAAGCTGAGAAGATCGAAGGCACGGACAAGCTGATGAAACTTCAGCTGGAAGTGGGCGAAGAGAAACGTCAGATCGTAGCCGGTATCGCGTTGCACTACACGGCCGAAGAGTTGGTCGGTAAGATCGTCGTGATTGTGGCGAACCTGAAACCGGCCAAGCTGCGCGGGGTTAAATCCGAAGGCATGTTGCTGGCGGCATCGGTCGGCGACAAGCTGACGCTGGTGACAACGGACGGCGAACTGCCGGGCACGGGCGCGGCGGTTAAATAAAGCATCACGTTTTCTTAACGTAAAAGCGGCGGCTCGCCGCTTTTTTTGTGCCCGCGCCGGGTCGGGGACCCGGCCTGCAACGAATGCAGTTTGGAGGCCCGATGCCCTCATCGGGCGGACGTTCGATGACGACTTATTTGGGCGTCAGGTTGGAAATGATTTTCCGGATGGTCGCTCCGGCGGAGGCTTCGTCCGTGTTGCCGTAGATGCCGATGATGGTGTCGGCAGTCAGGTGGAAGTAGATCGGGCCGTTGTAGGGGTCTTCGATTTTGACCGTTTGATTTGCCGGAATACTTGATTCGCTTTTAATCGCGTTCAGGTAGGCCAGCATGGTCTGCATACATTCCTTTGTCGAGCCTTTCGGCATCAGGAAGGCCCGCCATTTTTTGCCGTCTTTGGAGTAGGACATTTCGTAGGCTTCGCTGAGGGCCGGTTGCCCGAGAAAGTTTTCCGGTTTGAATACGGCGGAGTGGGGCCGTTGGTTTTCTTTCGGGAAGAACCGAAGGGGGGTGATGGTGCGGTCGCCGGCGTTGAGTCCTCTTTCGATTTCGGCAATCAGCTCCGGCAGTTTGAGGCGCTGATCATCCGGCATCTCAAAGATGTCGATCCGCACGTAATAGGGGCCGCTGGCGAGAGCGGCGAAGTTTTTGAGCAAGTAGCCTTCGAATCCGACTTCGATGAATGTTCCGCGCGTGGACCGTTCTTCGCTGTAAATCCCAAGGGCCATGGCCGGGCTGGCATGCTGATAGACCTCCACGCTGATGCTGGCTCCCTCTTTTGAATATTCGCCGGCCCACAACTTTTCAAAGTCGCAGGCGAGGTAGGAGGGGGCGGAGCCGTTGATGTGTTCGAACAGATTGTCCGGGCCGTAGGTTTCGACATACGAAGGACCCTGCCAGCCTTCGAGCTTGGGCAGGGGGTTGGCATGAACGGATGCGAGTGCAATAAAGCAGAGCAGGGGGGCGATAATCATTTTCATAGTTATACCAGGAATTCGTCGGGGGTTTCTTTGATGCGGGCGATGTCTGTGATGCGTGCGGCGACGTCGTATCCTTTCGGGCACCGGACGGGACAGTTATCACAGCCGTCGCACGGGTGAGCGTCAACTTCTGTTGAGACCACGGTTTCTTTGGCCTGCGCGGGTGCGTCGTAGCCGTAGTTGTACATATAGGAGCGCATCAGGTCTGGCAACGGCAGGTTGCGCCGGCAGAGCTTCTGGCACAGGCCGCACCCGTCGCAGTAGAGCATTTCCGGATCGGCGGCGATCTCTTTCAGGTCCTCGATTTCATCCGGGGTGAGTTTCAGGTCGCTCAGAACCGATACATTTTCCTCCATCTGATCGAAAGTGGTGTAGCCGGGAATGGCGGTGTGGGCATATTCGGGTTGCAGTGCCCATTTCATGGCGGCCAGCGCATTCACCTCAAGGCCTTCTCTTCTTCTTTTCCTGCCGCACATGGTTTTCATGACCACCACTCCCAGGCCCGCGTCGTGGGCGCGCTTCATGGCCTGCTGCAGCTCCTTGGCGTGTTTTTGGGTTATGTTGTATGCGGTGAGCACGACATCGTATTTTCCGCAGTCGACCGCGGCATTGATTACCTCCGGCTCGCTGCTGTGCGTGGAGACGCCGATAAAGCGTGCCTTGCCTTCCTGTTTTGCGGTTTCAAGGGCATCCAGATAGACGGGATCCAAGGCGTAGTCGGCGTTTTTGGCTGAGTGGAGGTAGAGGATGTCCACATAGTCCATGTGCAGGCGTTCGAGGCTGATGTCCAGCTGTTCGAGAAATTCCTCTTTGGTGAAGATGCCTCTCCGCTTTTTGCCCGGATTGATTTTGGTGGAGATGATGAAGGAGTCGCGCGGATATTTACTTAGCACTTCGCCCAGCATCTCTTCGCTGCGGCCGCGCTGGTAGCCGTGGGCAGTATCGAAGTGGACGACGCCGGCTTTGAGCGAGGCGCGGATCAGGGCGGGGTTATCGGCGCGGCCGACGCCCATGCTGACGATCGGGACTTTGAGGCCGGTTCGTTTTCCCAGCGTGCGGGTGATGATTTTCGGTGGTGGTGCTTTTTCAGGATCTGCTGATGCAGAGCCTGCAAGGGCCCCTGCGCTGGCGGAAACGGCGAGAAAAGTGCGACGGCTGACGGGCTTTTTCATAACTACCTCCAGATACGCCATCTTACGTTTGCGGGAGTCCGGGTGCAATTATCTATCGTTGCCGCAGGTAATTAGAATGAGATCTAATAAAAAAGCCGCGTCGAATGACGCGGCTTTGGTGTTTCCGGTCCCGCCACCGGAGTGACGGGTTCGGAAGCTGTATTCGGTTCGCTTACATGAGTTCGCCGAGGGCTTTGTAGAAGTTCATGCGACGTTTCGCATCGACTTCTGCAGCCGCGAAGAGCTCTTCAGCGTGTTCCGGGTTCGTCTTCAGCAGGGCCGTGTAACGACGCTCACTGCGGATGAATTCCTGGAAGTCACCTTTCGGCTCTTTGGTTTCCCAAATGAAGCGTTTGCCTTCTTCGTTCGCCGGGTTGTAGCGGTAGAGCGGCCAGTAGCCACACTCAACAGCGCGTTTCGCTTCAGTCTGCGTTTTCATCATGTTGATACCGTGTGCGATACACGGAGAGTAAGCCATGATGAGGGACGGACCGTTGTGAGCAACCGCTTCCTGAACTGCCTTCTGCGTCTGAACGCGGTTAGCACCCATGGAGATGGAAGCCACGTATGCGTTGCCGTAAGACATGCACATGAAGCCGAGGTTTTTCTTCGTCTGCGCCATACCGCCGTTAGCGAATTTGGCAACCGCACCAATCGGAGTCGCTTTGGACGCCTGACCACCTGTGTTGGAGTACACTTCTGTATCCATAACCAGGATGTTGACGTTTTTGCCGGATGCAACCGCGTGGTCAACACCGCCGAAGCCGATGTCGTACGCCCATCCGTCACCACCGAAGATCCAAACGGACTTGTCGACGAAGTAGTCAGAGAGCTCGATGATTTTCGCAACGATCTCTTTGGTTTCGCCTTCAGCCGCGGTGAGTGCTGCCGGCAGGAGTGCTTTAACCGCGTCCTGTTTCGCAACCGCTTCGTCAGTGATTACGTTGTCCTGGCAAACTTCCAGTGCGCCTTTCAGGGCCGCTTCCAGATCCGGGTTTGTGCCTGCTTCGAGCAGTTTCGCAACGTAAGCACGCAGCTCTACACGGTTGCTGTCAACCGCGATACGCATACCCAGGCCGTACTCGGCGTTGTCTTCGAACAGGGAGTTGCCCCATGCCGGACCGCGACCCGCAGCGTTTTTAGTGTACGGAACCGTCGGGAATGTACCACCGTAGATGGAAGAACAGCCTGTTGCGTTGGCAACGATCATGTGCTCACCACAAACCTGTGTTACGAGTTTCACGTACGGAGTCTCGCCGCAGCCTGCGCATGCGCCGTGGAATTCGAACATCGGTGTTTTGAACTGCAGACCTTTAACGGTAGTTGCAGCCGCGCCATCCAGAACGTTGTCCGGCAGGTTGTTGAAGAACGTTACGCGTTCTACTTCGCCTGCTTCACGAGCTTCTTCCAGCGATTCGAAGACGAGGGCTTTCTCTTTCGCCGGGCAAGTTTCTACGCAGACACCGCAACCAGTACAGTCTTCAACGTAAACCTGCAGGCGATATTCGAGATCGCGCTCGTTTTTCGTTTTGGATTTCAGTGTAACGAAACCTTCCGGTGCGCTTTCGAGGTCAGCCGGAGCAATCTGTTTCGCACGAACTACCGCGTGCGGACAGCTCATTACACACTGGTTACACTGGATGCAGTTGTCTTCAACCCATTTCGGAACGCGCGGTGCGATACCACGTTTCTCGATGCAGGATGTGTTCGTTGGGATCACACCGTCGAAGGACATTTTGGAAACCGGAACGTCGTCACCTTTCTGCAGCATAGTCGGCAGAATTACGTCTTTAGTGAACTCGTCCGCATCGTCGGAGATCAGGGCCGCCGGAACGTAAGCTTCGCCTACAGTTGCCGGAACTTCCACTTCTTCGATCGCTGCAACGGAAGCGTCAATCGCTTTCCAGTTCATTTCAACGATGTCCATACCCTTCTTCTCGAAGGATTTTTTCGCCGCGTCTTTAATCAGCTGGATTGCTTCATCTTCGTTGATGATGCCGGACAGTTTGAAGAACGCAGTCTGCATGACGGTGTTAATACGTCCGCCCAGGCCTACTTCCATCGCGATTTTCAGCGCGTTGACGTTGTAGAACTTGATTTTGCGGTCGATGATGATCTGCTGTTCTGCAGCCGTCAGGGATTTGAATACGTCCGCTGTCGGGATTTCAGAGTTCAGCAGGAATGTGCCGCCTTCTTTCAGTGCGCTGAGCATGTCGTAACGGCCGATGTATGCCGGGTTATGGCAGGCCACGAAGTCAGCGTGGGAAATCAGGAACGGGTAGTTAACGGAAGAGTCACCGAAACGCAGGTGAGAAACCGTTACACCACCGGATTTTTTGGAGTCGTAAGAGAAGTAAGCCTGAGCTGTTTTCTCTGTGTTACCACCGATGATTTTGATGCTGTTTTTGTTCGCACCAACGGTACCGTCGGCACCCAGACCCCAGAACATGCAGGAAACTACGTCTTCCGGCAGAACGTTGATCGCTTCGTCAACTTCGAGAGACAGGTTAGTCACGTCGTCGTTGATACCAACCGTGAAGCCGTGCCATGCATCTTCGCGACCCAGGTGGTCGTAAACAGCTTTAACCATTGCCGGCGTGAACTCTTTAGAGGAGAGACCGTAACGGCCGCCGATGATTTTGATGCCGGAGTTAGCCAGAACTGTTACTACGTCCTGGTACAGCGGTTCACCCAGAGAGCCCGGCTCTTTTGTACGGTCGAGTACTGCGATCTCTTTAACCGTTTCCGGCATTACTGAGAGGAAGTGTTTCGCAGAGAACGGACGGTACAGGCGAACTTTGATCAGACCCAGTTTCGCGCCGTTAGCGTTCAGGTAGTTGATAGTGGACTCGATTGTGTCACAGCTGGAACCCATCGCGATGATGATCTGTTCCGCGTCCGGAGCACCTACGTAGTCGAACGGCTTGTAGTCACGGCCGATCGCTGCGCTTACTTTGTTCATGTAGCGCTCTACCAGATCCGGCAGGTCAGCGTACTGTTTGTTTGTTGTCTCACGACCCTGGAAGTAAACGTCCGGGTTCTGAGCCGCAACACGACAGATCGGAGCTTCCGGGCGCATGCCGCGTGCACGGAACTGCTCGATGTATTTCGTGTCGATCAGAGACTTCATTGTGTCGTAAGAGATCTCTTCAACTTTCTGGAGCTCGTGAGAAGTACGGAAGCCGTCGAAGAAGTTCAGGAACGGGATCTGCGCTTCGAGCGTAGCCAGGTGAGAAACCAGAGCCAGGTCCATTGTTTCCTGAATGTTGGAAGCGGCCATCATCGCGAAGCCCGTCTGGCGAACAGACATGACGTCGGAGTGGTCACCGAAAATGGAGAGAGACTGAGCAGCCAGCGAACGCGCAGAAACGTGCATGACCATCGGAAGCATTTCGCCCGCGATTTTGTACATGTTAGGGATCTTAAGCAGCAGACCCTGCGAAGCCGTGAATGTTGTAGTCAACGCGCCGGCAGCCAGAGAACCGTGTACTGCACCAGCGGCACCCGCTTCAGACTGCATTTCCACTACGTCAACCGTCTTGTTGAACAGGTTCAGTTTGCCCTGAGATGACCAGATCTCAGAGTTTTCACCCATCGGGGATGACGGCGTAATCGGGTAAATAGCCGCTACTTCACTAAAGGCGTAAGCCACGTGAGCTGCTGCAGTATTACCATCGATGGTAACCATTTTTTTGCTCATTGTTTCTCCTTATTGTTCGCATCCAGAGAATGCATGTTTCCTTAAAAAATGTTCAAAATCCGCATTTTGAGGTT